>CAYPUR010000005.1:0-46347 GCA_964413865.1 uncultured Verrucomicrobiota bacterium | reverse complement strand
GATGGACGCCGTAGGGAATGAGCTGTACGGGTCGAACGCCGATCTCCGGCAGAATCGTCGCTGTCGAGGCCGAGGCCGTCCAGAATTGCACATGCCGGTAGAGCCAGATCGTCCGACGTTCCTGCCACTTGCCGATGGCCGACCAGGGCCAGTTGTAGAACACGTCCCAGATCGGCCCCAACACCTCGTGAATGTACGCCACACACCGCGTGCGCGACCACCACGGCGCGTACCAGGGAATCCCGTGATGCTGGTCGATCACCAGGTCAAACGGACGCTGCCGCCGATACCATCGCCGGGCGGCCAGAACCGAACTCCCCTTGCCGCCTCCCCGCACGACCGGGATGCCTTCGACCGTCTCCTCGATGGCCGCGCCGGGGAAGTGGTTTGCAAACCAGAACACCTCGTGCCCGCGCTGCTTCAATGCGGAGAGGTATCCGGCAGTGACGCGCTCGGCACCCCCCGCCAGCGGGTTTTTCGGATCCCGCCAATTCAACATCAGAAACCGCATCGGCCTGACACGGTGTGCCAGAAAGGCGTTTCCGGGCAAGAACAACCCTGCGGGGGCAGCGGATTCGCGCTCGACGAACGCCCTCGCCAAAGCGAAACTGGGTCCATGATAAAGCTCGCCACTGTGTTTCTGCTCACACTCGGTTCGCTGGCCGGCCTGATCACACCGCACGCCGCGGATTGGCAGCCAGCAAGCGGCCCGTTGATGACGCGTTGGGCCAAGGGTGTGTCGCCCCAAAACGCCTTGCCCGAATACCCGCGTCCGCAATTAAAGCGCGCGGATTGGCTCAATCTCAACGGCCTCTGGGACTACGCGATCGTCGACAAGGACGCGTCGCGACCCGCCGCATGGGATGGCCGGATTCTCGTCCCCTATCCGCTCGAATCGGCGCTGTCGGGCGTCATGAAGCGCCTGGGCGAGAATCAGCGGCTCTGGTATCGCCGGACGTTCCAGGTGCCCGACGCCTGGAAAGGCAGGCAGGCGCTGCTCCACTTTGGCGCCGTGGATTGGGAGGCAACCGTGTGGGTCAACGGCCAGGAATTGGGGCGTCATCGCGGCGGATACGACGCATTCAAGTTCGACATGACCTCCGCCCTCAAACCGGGCGCGGAGCAGGAAATCGTCGTTGCAGTCTGGGACCCGACCGACGCCGGTTACCAACCGCGCGGCAAACAGATCCGCAATCCGCACGGCATCTGGTACACGCCCACAAGCGGCATCTGGCAGACGGTCTGGATCGAGCCGGTGGCCGCCACCCATCTCGATGCGGTCCGGATCACTCCTGATGTCGATGCCGGCGCGGTCCGGCTTGACTTCAAGCTCGTTGGCGGCACGGGCGACGTGTCGGTGAAGGCGGAAGTCCAGGATGGCGCCCGGATCGTCGCCAGTGGCGCGATCGGAGAAAAGAACCGCGCCGCCGCAGGTCCGTTCTCGGCGCGTCTGGAACTCGGTGTCAAAGACGCCAAACTTTGGACGCCGGACACGCCTTTCCTCTACGGCCTGGTGCTGACAGTGACGCACAACGGCACCGCGACCGACCAGGTCGAGTCTTACTTCGGAATGCGCAAGAGCTCGCTGGTCAAGGACGCCAACGGCACGCTCCGACTCGGTCTCAACAACAAGCCGTTGTTCCAGTTCGGCCCGCTCGATCAGGGATTCTGGCCCGATGGATTGTACACCGCGCCGACGGACGAGGCGCTCCGCTATGACATCGAGATGACGAAACGGCTCGGGTTCAACATGGCCCGCAAACACGTCAAGATCGAGCCGGCGCGCTGGTACTACTGGTGCGACAAGCTCGGCCTCCTCGTCTGGCAGGACATGCCCAGCGGCGACAAATACATCGGCGGATCGGATCCCGACATCACCCGCTCGCCGGAATCGGCTCGGGACTTCGAAACCGAACTCAAGGCGCTCGTGGACGGATTCTACAACCACCCGAGCATCGTCATGTGGGTGCCCTACAACGAAGGTTGGGGCCAATGGGATACACCCCGCATCGTCGATCTGATCAGGTCCTGGGATCCGACCCGCCTCGTCAACAACGCCAGCGGCTGGACGGATCGCAAGGTCGGCGACGTCATGGACATCCACAGCTACCCCGGCCCAGCCGCGCCGCGGATCGAGGAGAAGCGCGCCGGTGTCCTGGGCGAGTTCGGCGGCCTGGGCCTGCCGCTCCAGGGCCACACGTGGCAAGACGAAAAGAACTGGGGTTACCGCAGCTACAAGAATTCCGATGATCTCACCGATGCCTACATCGCTCTCATCCGCAGACTCCGCCCGCTAACCGGCGAGCCGGGCCTCGCCGCCGCCGTCTATACGCAAACCACCGATGTCGAGATCGAGGTCAACGGCCTCATGACCTATGACCGCGCCGTCGTCAAGCTCGACGAAGCCGCCATCCGCGCCGCGAACCTGACGGTCTACACACCGCCGCCGCCGCGCCGCGCCGAAGGCGCCACCCTGGTCCCGCCAGCCACGCCGCTTGTCGCCTGCGACCCTTACTTCAGCATCTGGTCCCCCGCCGATCGGCTGACGGATGAGGACACGACCCACTGGACCAGCAAGCCGCATCGGCTCACCAGCATGATCCGGATCGATGGCAAGCCTTACCGAGTCATGGGCGCAAGCCCGGCCGCCGTGCCTGCACTCGATCAGGTTGACCTGGCGGTGCTTCCCACGCGCACTGTGTACAAGTTCCAGGGTGCCGGCGTCGAGCTTGTGCTGATGTTCCTCACCCCCGCCCTGCCGCACAACATCGACGTGCTCTCACGCCCGGTCACGTACCTGGTCTGGGGCGTCAAATCGCTCGATGGCCAGAAGCACGACGTCGCGATCTACTTCGACGCCTCCGCCGAGTTGACGGTCAACGACCCGGCCCAGGCCGTGGCTTGGTCAAAGGAGACGTTCGGTCCTCTCGTCGCGCTCAAGGTCGGCTCGAAGGACCAGCCCGTCCTGGCCAAGAAAGGCGACGACCTCCGCATTGACTGGGGTTACCTGTACACCGCGGCGGACTCCGGACGCGTCCAGCAGGCCGTCGTCGCCCCGGCCTCGGCGACGCGCGCCGCCTTCGTGCAGAGCGGGTCGCTCCCCGAGGCCATGGACGCGCGCCAACCGCGCCCCGCCAACGACGACCAGCCCGTCGCCGCCATGACCTTCCGGTTGCGCGGCGTCGGGGCCGAAGGCGACGCCGAGCGCCTCATTCTTGCTTACGACGACCTCTTCTCGATTCAGTACATGAAGAAGAATCTGCGGCCGTATTGGCGGCGGACCGGCTGGGAAGCGTCCGACCTGCTGCAAGCGGCCAACCGGGAATTCGAGAGCCTCGCCGCCCAATGCGAGAGTTTCGACAAGGAATTGATGGCCGATCTCGAACGCGCCGGCGGCGAGAAATACGCGAAGCTGTGCGCGCTCGCCTATCGCCAGTGCTTTGCCGCAGGCAAATTCGTCGCTGACGCCAATGGCCAGCCGCTGCAATTCAGCAAAGAGAACCACTCGAATGGCTGCATCGGCACTTCGGATATCTTCTACCCGATGTCCCCTCAGTTCTTGCTCTTCGGGCCGTCGCTGGCGAAGTCGTTTCTCGTGCCGTTCGTGAATTACGCGGCGAGTGAGCGCTGGAAGTTCCCCTTCGCACCCCACGATCTCGGCACCTACCCGCACGCCAACGGCCAGGTGTACGGCGACGGCGAGCGGGGCGAGAACAATCAGATGCCGGTCGAGGAAACCGGCAACCTGCTGCTGCTCTTCGGCGCCGTTGCCCAGATGGAGGGCAACGCCGACTTCGCCGGTCTCTACTGGCCCCTGCTCGAACGGTGGGCCGCCTACCTTAAAGACAAGGGCTTCGATCCCGAGAACCAACTTTGCACCGATGATTTCGCCGGACATCTCGCCCACAACGTCAATCTCAGCGCCAAAGCCATCTGCGGCTTGGGTGCCTTCGCCAAACTCTGCGCGGCCCGCGGCGACAACGCCAAGGCCGGCGAATACCTGAAGCTGGCCAGGGAGTTCGCGGCGCGCTGGGTCAAGGAGGCAGACGATGGCGAGAAGTTCCGGCTCGCATTCGATCGTCCCGGCACTTGGAGCCAGAAGTACAATCTCATATGGGACCCCATCCTCGGTCTCGACTTGTTCCCGGCCGAGGTCATGCGCAAGGAAATGGACTTCTACAAGAAGAGCCAGAATCGCTACGGTTTGCCGCTCGACAATCGCCAGACTTACACCAAGCTCGATTGGATCACCTGGACGGCGACGCTCACCCAGAACCGCGCCGACTTCGAGGCTCTGACTGACCCGATCTTCCTCTTCATGAACGAAACGCCCGACCGCGCGCCTCTGAGCGACTGGTATCAAACCAAGACGGCGCGCAAGGTCGGCTTCACCGCCCGCCCCGTGATCGGCGGCGTGTTCGCCCAGATGCTCTATGATAAAGCCGTCTGGGGCAAATTCGCCGGACGCGACACGACCAAGGCGTCCAACTGGGCGCCCATGCCCAAAGCGCCTATTGTGACGGAGGTCGTGCCGACCGGCGAGCGGACGGGCCAGCCGTGGCGCTACACAACATCACGTCCGGGACAAGGCTGGGAGAAGCCGGACTTCGACGATTCCGCCTGGAAGCAAGGACAGAGCGGGTTCGGCACGCGCGGCACCCCGGGCACGCGGGTGCGGACCGAGTGGAACAGCCCGAACATTTGGCTGCGACGCCAATTCACGCTGCCGGACATCGCCGGCCAGGACGTGCAGTTCTTCATCCACCATGACGAGGATGCCGAGGTCTATCTCAACGGCGTGCTGGCGCTCCAACTCTCCGGCTACACGACTGGCTACGAAACCGCGCCGCTCACGCCCCAGGCGAAGGCTGCCCTCGAACCAGGCGCCAACACCATCGCCGTCCACTGCCGCCAGACCGGCGGCGGCCAATATATCGACGTCGGCTTGGTGACGGTCAAAGAAGTCAAGTGACCGTCACCGGGCGGATCCTCGGCAAGAACCGGTGAAGCGACCGGGGCGTATGGACTGCTGGACACCGCGCTCGAGTACCGGCCTCGGCATATCACAGGACTTGAACGTGCGAACGAGGGGGTTCGCGCGCGACCTCGCCCGCATTCGTGCGGCAAAGGCGGGCGGCCTGCTCCAAGCCCTCGCCCTCACCTTCTTCCTCGCCCTCGGCGTTCCGCCGGCCAGCGCAGAGCCTGGCGCCGAGCTCGCTGATTCCGGGTATCTCCTCCGCGCCTGGGGCGTCAAGGACGGTCTGCCCGAGAACTCGGCAACGGCCATCGTCCAGACTCAGGATGGTTACGTCTGGTTCGGCACCTTCAACGGCCTGGTGCGTTTCAACGGGGTCACGTTCACGGTCTTCAATCCGGCGAACACACGGCACCTGCCCAGCGCCGGAATCGTGAACCTTCATGCGGACAAGCGCGACCGGCTCTGGGTCAGCACCTTCGCCGGATTGGTGATGAAGGACGGCGCCCAGTGGCGCGCCCTGGGAACGAACGAAGGCTGGGTCGGCAACTACGTCCGCACCTTTGTGGAGCGAGTCAACGGTGACCTGCTGATCACCACCTTCGACGGGCACGTGATGACGGCTGTGAATGATCGTCTGACCGAACTCCCGTTGCCTCCGGGTGAGCGGGGTCAGGGCTATCTCGGCACGGTGGATGAAGACGGTCACTGGTGGCTGACGCAGCGAGGTTTCGTGGGGTTCTGGAGCGGTCAACAATGGGTCCAGGCACTCGCTCCCAGCCCGTCGCTTGGTCGGTCGGCCGTGGCCTGCGCCTCCGCGCGCGGCGGCGGTGTCTGGGTTCTGCTGGAGAAGGAACTGTTGAAGTTCCGCGGGGAGAGTGAGGTGTCCCGGCGGGCCCTGCCCCAGTTGAGGGGCGGGATCTGGTCGATGTCCGAAGACAGCCGGACAAACCTCTGGATCTGCAGCTACGATTCCGGTCTGTTCCAACTGACTGCCGGCGGGGATCTGCATCATTGGACAACGACCAATGGATTGGAGACTGCGTCCACACGCGGCATCTTCGAGGACCGCGAGGAGAACCTGTGGCTCGGTTCGAGCGGCGGCGGGCTGCGAAGTCTCACGCCGCGACGGTTCCTCGAAGTGGGCCCTGGGAGCGCGCGGTCGCCCAAAGTCGCCCGATCCGTCTGGCCCGCTCGCGATCAGGGCATCTGGATCGCCTTGTTTGACGCGGGACTCTTCCGGCATGGCGAGACGGGAACCGTGCGGGTGCCGGTCCCGGGACCGACGAACGAGAGCTCCTATGGATTGTCCGTGCTGGAAGACCGGGCTGGGCGGCTTTGGTACGGCGACACAGACTACTGCTGGTGGCGCAACGGCCAGGAGAAGTTCGAGCGGGTTCCGCTTAAACCGGCGGTCGGCGCCAACGTCACGGCCTTGTTCGAGGATTCCAGAGCGCGCGTCTGGATTGGCACTCGAGAGGGTGCTGTGGTCTGTGACGGCGGGCGGTTTCGGCAGATTGGGCCCGAGGCCGGTTTGCCGGCCAGCGAAATCGCCGGGTTTGCCCAAGATGAGTCTGGCGCGGTCTGGGTTGCGGGATCGGAAGGGGTCTTTCGCGAGGAGGACACCGGTTTCGTTGGAGTCCTGACTGCCGACCGCCAACCATTGCGCGGAGTTCTTTGTCTCAAAGCGGATGCGGGCGGCGCGATATGGATGGGCACGCGTGCCGCGAGCCTGATGCGCTGGCGGCACCAGAGACTGGACAGAGTCGGTGCCGAGCACGGACTACCGGATCAGGAAGTGCGTGGCATCATTGAGGACGAGCAGGGGCACTTCTGGATGCCGTCAAACCGCGGGATCATCCGCGCGAGGCGTGAACAACTCCACGCCGTGGCTGACGGCACCGTGGCGCGCCTGGACTGTCAAGTCCTCGATCAGAACGATGGGCTGCCCAGCGTCGAATGTCCTCCCGGGCAGCCCACTTGTGCGCGCGATGCCGGAGGCCGGATGTGGTTTGCCACTCAGAGAGGGGTGGCCGTCATCGATCCGGCCCGGTTCCGCCTCAACTCGCAAGCGCCCCCGGTTCGCGTGGAGCAATTGACCTATCGCGTGCCACTGACCAAGCCCGGGCAAAGGGGGCGCGGGATCTCCGGAGCCTCGAGCCGCGACGAGGTTCGCCTGACGGCGCCGTTCTCGCTGCCCCTGCGAATGCCGCCTGGAAGCTACGGGCTGGAGATCGAATACGCGGCCCTGAGTTACAGCGCTCCGGAAAAGGTCCGATGTGAGTTCATGTTGGAGGGACAAAGTTCGGATTGGGAAAACGTTCAAAACCGCCGCGTTGTCCGCTTTTACCAGATCCGGCCGGGGGAGTACGTCTTCCGTGTCCGAGCCACGAACAACGATGGCGTCTGGAACGAAGCCGGGGCGAGTCTGGCCTTCTCGGTTCTGCCGTTCTACTGGCAGACCATATGGTTTCGAGCGGCGATCGCCCTGCTGCTTGTCGGCCTGGGGGCCGCCGGCGTCATGATGTGGTCCCGGAGCCATGTTCGCCGCGCCGGGGAGCGGGAGCGGGCCGCCGTCCAGATCCGGGAACTGGCCGGCCGACTTATCGATGTGCAGGAGAAGGAGCGCGCCCGTCTGGCGCGCGAGTTGCACGACGACATCACCCAGCGGTTGGCCGGATTGGCCATTGACGTTGGTCGGTGCGAGTTGGGGACCTCCGAGGTTCCGCCAGCGGAGACGGCCCGCGGCGTGCGGGAGGGATTGGTCAAATTGAGCGAAGACGTCCACGCGCTTTCCTACCGGCTGCATCCTTCGATTCTCGAAGACCTGGGCTTGGCCGCGGCTTTGCGGGCGGAAAGCGAGCACTTCACCCGGCAGGAGTCCGTCACAGTGGACTTGAACTTTCGCGAGCTTCCGAAGGAGATCGCGCGCGAGCCAGCCCTCTGTCTCTTTCGCGTAGCCCAGGAAGCCTTGCGGAACGTCGCGCGCCACGCCCGTGCCCGCGCCGTGGAGATCTCGCTGCGCGGCCTGGACGGCGGGCTGCAGATGGCCGTTCGCGATGATGGCTGCGGCTTCGATACCAACAGTCAGAGGGTTCGTGCCAACCTCGGTTTGGTGAGTATGCACGAACGAGTCCGTTCGCTCGGAGGCGAACTCGAGGTGGAAAGCGCGCCCGGGCAGGGCACGACTATCCTGGCGTGGGTGCCGCTGGGGGAAAGCCTTTCTGTATGAAACGTCCGCGAGTCCTGTTGGCTGATGACCACCGCCTGGTGGCCGAAGCCCTGAAGAGCATGTTGAGCTCGGAGTTCGAGCTTCTGGATATTGTGGAGGACGGCCGCGCCCTGGTGGCCGCGGCGAAGAAGCTCCGGCCGGATGTCATTGTGGCGGACATCACCATGCCGCACCTCAACGGCATCGACGCGCTCGCCCAACTGAAGAGGGACGACCCGGGCGTGAAGGTGGTGTTTCTGACCATGCACCAGGATGCCGCCTACGCCCGCCGCGCGCTGGAGGCTGGCGCGCTGGGCTTCGTGCTGAAACACTCAGCTCCCGCCGAGCTGGTCGCTGCCATTCGGGCGGCTCTGAAGCGCCAAACCTACGTCACGCCCACCCTGGCCGGGGAAGTGTTCCGGGCCATCCGGAATGAGCCGCAGGGAGTCTCTGACCCGGTCGCGAAGCTCACACCGCGTCAGCGGGAGATTCTCCAGTTGCTTGCGGAGGGGCGCTCGGCCAAGGAAATCGCCGACACCCTGGCGATCTCGGCCCGTACGGTGGAGTTCCACAAGTACCAGATGATGGAGACGCTGGGCCTCCACCACAGCGCTGAATTGGTGCATTTCGCCATCAAACACGGCATCGTGCTGATCTGAGGAAAGGCCCAAAGCTCAGGGTTCGGGCCGAAACGGCCTGAAAACCGTGCTTTCAGGTCTATGAGATGGCTCCCAGCCATTCCTCAGCCCCTCGTGTTTTTTCAGGAGTCAACCCCGTAGTTTTCCGAGGTCACACGGCATTCTGAGTGCGGCAGTCTGCACATCACCGAGCAGTGCGTGATCACGAGGGACAGGCTGACCTCGGCAGACAGGCAGGCGAATATGGACACGGAAAACATCAAGTGCGTGTTGCTGGCGGACCGACACCACGGTCTGACCGAGAGCCTGCGGGGCTTACTCGAGACCGTCTTCGGGGCGGTGGTGATGGTGGCGGACGAGAACTCCCTGCTCGAGACTGCGCGGCGGCTCAAGCCGACGTTGGCCGTGGTGGACCTTTCGCTGGCGCACGGGGACAACCTTCGGTGGTTGGAGTTGCTGCGGCAGCGCTCTCCGGGATTGAAGATCCTGGCGCTGAGTGTGCATGACGAATCCAGCGTCCGCCAAGAGGCCTTGGACGCAGGAGCCGACGGCGTTGTGCTGAAACGCGCCATCGCCACGGAACTGTTGCCGGCTGTCGACGCAGCACTGGCCGAGACGCGCAACGCGGCGCCGAACGCGTGGGACCACCGCAAACCTTAATCCGCCCAAGTGACCCAAGAAACCAAGACCCCCAAACCGCGAAACCGGTATTTCTCGATATGAAAACCAACGAAATGCAGAACGCAGACGACACGCCCGCCCAGACTCTGGCCCCCATCCTCGCGGCAGCAGTCAACCGAACCGACCAATGGCGCGAATTGCACGCCCTGAGCCGCGCGTGGGCGACCGCACGAGGCAACCAGGCGGAAAGCCAGCGAGCCGAGGCGGCCCGACTGTTGCACTCGATCAGCCGGCTCGAACAGTGCTGGGCCTATCCGGGCCCCCGCCTGCTGGCCGCCGTCGGCGAGGCGATGGCGCAGCGTGACGCCGCGACGTTCGCGCGTCTCGTGCAGAAGGTCTCCAGCGCGCTGCTGTCCGGCGACCGCCGACGCAGCGAAGCCGCCTGGGATCCGGCGACCGAGAGCGCCATACGTCCGCTCGAGGCGGCGCTGCCGCCGGACGTCGAACCGGGTGACGCTCACAAACCGAGCTTCGAGGTGTTGATCGTGACGCCGGCGGATCCGGCCACCTGGGAACGGGCGAGGTCGGACATGAAACGCCTGCGACGCACGGACGATACGTTCCAGTACGAGGTGGTCCAGGCCGGCAGCTTCGAGGACGCCGCGCTCGCGGTGCTGGTCAATGACAGCCTGCAGGCCGTGGTGATCGTCGACGGATTTCAATACGGATCGCGCCTGGAAGTGCCGGACTTGCAGTCGTTCCTGGGGCGTTACTTGGCGATCGACCGGACGAGGATCGAACCCGGCGCCCTGGCGACGGCGCTGGCCAAAGCGATCAAGCGATGCCGCCCCGAGTTGGACATCTACCTGCTCTCCGATCGCACGGCCGAGGCCCTGGCCGGGGGCGATGCCCTGGAGCCCGTGCGGCGTATGTTCTATCACGTCGAGGAACCCATGGAGGTCCACCTGTCCATCCTCGATGGCGTCAACGACCGCTACAAGACCCCCTACTTCGACAACCTCAAGAAATACGCCCAGCGACCGATCGGCACGTTCCACGCCCTGCCGATCGCCCGCGGGAAGTCGGTCTTCCGGTCGAATTGGATTCGCGACTTCGGCCAGTTCTACGGCACGAACATCTTCTTCGCCGAATCCTCGGCCACCACCGGCGGTCTCGACAGCTTGCTCGAGCCGACGGGCACTATTAAGAAGACCCAGGAGCTGGCGGCCCGTGCGTTCGGAGCCAAGCGCGCCTACCTCGGCACCAACGGCACGTCCACCTCGAACAAGATCGTGGTGCAGGCCGTGTGCAAACCGGGTGACATCGTGATCGTGGACCGCAACTGCCACAAATCGCACCACTACGGGATGGTGCTGAGCGGGGCACAGCCGTTCTATGTCGAGGCGTTTCCGCTCACCCAGTACTCCATGTACGGCGGCGTGCCCTTGCGGACGATCAAGAAGGCGCTCTTCGACTGCATGGCGGAGGGCAAGCTCGACCGGGTGAAGGTCATCGACCTGACCAACTGCACGTTCGACGGCCACATGTACAATCCGCGCCGCGTGATGGAGGAGTGTCTGGCCATCAAGCCCGATCTGATCTTCCTTTGGGACGAGGCCTGGTTCGGATTCGCGCGGTTCAACCCGCTCCACCGCCGCCGCACCGGGATGGGCGCCGCGGCCGCCTTGACGGAGCGTTATCGAGATCCGGCGTACCGGGCCGAATACCAGGCTTGGGCTGCCAAGGTCGGCAAGCTCGATCCGAAGAACCCGAAACTCCTGGATCTGCACCTGCTGCCCGACCCCGACAAGGTCCGCATCCGGGTGTACCAGACCAACTCGACCCACAAGTCCATGTCCGCGTTCCGGCAGGGATCGATGATGCTTGTCTGGGACGAGGACTTCGACAAGGTCGAAGGTCCATTCGAGGAGGCGTTTTTTGCCCACACCTCCACTTCGCCGAACCTGCAACTGATCGCCTCGTTGGACGTGGCGCGACGCCAGATGGAGATGGAGGGCTATGGCCTCACCCTGCGCATGACCGACATCGCGTTGCGTATCCGGCGCGCGGTCAACTCGCATCCGCTCATCTCGAAGTATTTCCGCGTGGCCACGCCGGAGGACATGATCCCGGCCGAGTTCCGCAGCTCCGGTTTGAAGGACTACGGTCCGCCCCATTCGACGTGGACGGACGTTGTCAAAGCATGGGACGAAGACGAGTTTGCGCTCGACCCCACGCGCCTGACGCTGGTCTGCGGTGGGGCCGGCTTCGACGGCACGCAGTTCAAGGGTCTTCTGGCGGAGCGGTTCGACATCCAGATCAACAAGACATCGCGCAACAGTGTGTTGGTGCAGACCAACATCAACAACACGCACAGCGACGCCGCTCTGCTGATCAAGGCGTTGGTCGATCTGTCTCGCGAACTCGAACAAAAACTGGCCCAGGGCAAGCGGACCGCGTTCGACAATCGAGTGAAGTCGCTGATGACCGATGTGCCCGACCTGCCGAACTTCAGCCGGTTCCAGGACGCCTTCCGCGATAACCCCAAGGCAGTGAGCAACGAGGGACATATGCGGCCCGCGTTCTTCATGGCCTATGACGAGTCCAACTGCGAGTACATCAAGCTGGCCAGCAAGGAAGTGGACGAGCGTCTCAAAAAGGGACCGGAGATGGTGTCGGCGAACTTCGTCATCCCGTATCCGCCCGGCTTCCCGATCATGGTGCCTGGCCAGGTGATCACCGCAGACACGATCGCCTTCATGCGCCAACTCGATGTGAAGGAGATTCACGGCTACCACGCGGCTCAGGGTCTCAAGCTAATCAAACCCGACAAGTTGCGTCCCGCCGGTGGAAAAAGGGCCGCCAAGTAATCCTGCTGCCCTTCTCAACCAACCTGGAAAGGACACCTCTCATGCAAGCATTCTTCGAATTCCTGAAAGCCAACCCCTACATCCTGCTCTTCTTCACGATCGGGATGGCGGTCTGGGTGGGCAAGTTCAACGTCAAGGGCTACGGCTTGGGCATGGTTGCGGCAGCGGTCGTGGTCGGGTGCGGGCTGGCCGCCTGGGCGTCCGTCTATGGCGTGAAACTCGAGCTCAACGCCTTTGCCAAGTCGCTCTTCTACTACCTGTTCATGTACGGGGTCGGTCTCCGGGTCGGACCGTCCTTCTTCAACAGCCTCAAAAAGGACGGCTTGAAGTTCACGATCCTCGCCGTGGGGTGCAGCATCATGGGTCTGGTGCTCGTGGTGTTGGGGGCGAAACTGTTTGGCCTGCCCGCCGGCGCGGCGGGCGGCATTCTGGCTGGTTCCCAAACCATGTCCGCGGCCATCGGCACGGCGGAGATGGCCGTGACGCAGGGCGCCTACAAACTGCCGGACGGCACCACGGCGGAGGCCGTTTCGGCCATGATCGCGCTCAGCTACGGTGTGACCTACATCTGGGGCACGGTGGGGATCATTCTCATCTGCAAGTATCTTCCCCGCTGGTGGGGCGTCGACGCAAAGAGGGCCGCCAAAGAGTACGAGGCGGCCAACGGCGTCGCCAATGTGGATGATTCCGGACTCACCGGGTACCGCCCCGCCGGTCTCCGGGCTTACCGGCTGGAAAACAAGGTCACCGTTGGGCAGAGCATCGCCCAGTTCCGCCTGAAGAATCCGCAATACCGCATCCTCAACGTGGTCCGGGGCAGCGAGTCGGTTGGCGTGAGCCCGGAGGTGACGTTGCAGGCCGGCGACATCGTCGCGCTCGGAGGCCGGATCGAGGATCTGACCGCGAATATGGGCCTGATCGGCCCTGAGGTGGCCGATTCCAAAGCGTTAAGCATGCCGATTGACCAGGCCGAAATCCTGGTGACAGACAAGAGCCTCGAGGGCAAAGCCCTCAAGGAATTCCGCCACGAGGACTTCGCCGGCCAGTTGCAGGTGCTGCGTCTCGAGCGCGGCGGCGTGCCCATTCCTTTGGGTGCCGATACCCAGCTTCAGCGCTTCGATGTGCTGTTTGTGGCTGGCCTGAAAAGCGCGGTCGCCAAACTCGCCGCGCTGGCCGGCAGAGTCGCGCGCCCCAGCACGGCCACCGATCTGTTGACCCTCTCGGTCGGGATGGTGATCGGCCTGCTCATCGGGCTGATCAATGTGCCGGTGGGCAGCTTCTCGGTCGGGTTGGGCAGTGCGGGCGGATTGCTGCTCTCGGGCATCCTCGTTTCGTCTATCGTGTCGCGGCTTCGGTTTTTCGGCAGCACACCCAACGCGGCCCGCAACATTCTCGAAGACCTGGGCCTGGTCACATTCATTGCCATTGTCGGCATCAACTCGGGTTCGACGCTGCTGGCTCAACTGACCGGAAAGATCGCGCTGTTCATCTTCCTGGCCGGTTTCATTGCCAGCACCATCCCGCCCATCCTGACGTGGGCCATCGGCTACCACTTCATGAAGATTAACCCGGCGGTGCTCATGGGCGGGGTTGCTGGGGCGCGTTCTCATTCCGGTCCTTGCCGCGAGGCGGCCAAGGAAATCGACAGTAGCGTCCCGTGGGTCGGATTCCCGGTGGGGTATGCGGTTTCCGGGGTGTTGCTCACCGTCTTCGGTTACTTCGCCATGCTGTTTTCGAAATAGAGAACCGCGATGGTTTGGCTGACACAAATACTCGCCAAGCATCCCGAGCTGGCAGTCTATCTCGCGTTGGGGATTGGCTACGGGGTTGGGAGCCTGAAGTTCAGGGGCTTCAGCCTGGGGGGCGCAACCGGGTCGCTGCTCGCCGGCATCTTGATCGGCATTCTCGTGAAAGTGCCGGTCGCCGGCATGGCCAAGAATGTCCTGTTCCTCCTATTCATGTTCGGCATCGGCTACTCGGTCGGTCCGAAGTTCTTTAAAGCCATGAAAGGAGCGGGCTGGCGGTTCGGCGTGTTGGGTGCCTTTGTGCCGGTGGTTGGTCTGCTCACCGCCTGGGGAGTGGCCAGCCTTCTGAAGCTCGACCTTGGGTTCGCAGGCGGTCTCGTCTCCGGCGCGCTGACGGAGTCGCCCGCCATCGGCACGGCCAGCGAGGCCATTCAGGCGATGGCGCTGCCAGAGGAGACGAAGCAAAAACTGATCAGTCACGTCGCTGTCGCCGACGCGCTCTGTTACGTGTTCGGCGCGTTTGGCGTGATCTACGTCTGCGGCACGCTGGGGCCGAAGCTCCTGGGCATTGATCTCCGGGCCGAGGCCGAGCGGGTCGAGGCCGAATATGGTGTCGTGCGCACCAAGGCGGGAATCGCCTCGGCATGGCAGCCTTTCGAAGTGCGAGCCTACCGGCTCGATGCGGCGGCGCGGATCGCGGGTCAGACCGTGGGCGCGGCCGAGAAGGTCATACCGAAGGCGCGGCTCTTTGTGCAACGTATCCGGCGGGGGGACGAATTGCTGACCCCGAAACCGGACACCGTCCTTCAGCCTGGAGACGTGCTGGCCATCAGCGGGCGGCGGGAGGTGCTGGTCGAGGTCCTGGGGAGCAAGGCGACGGAAGTAGACGACCGCAATTTGCTCGACATCCCAGTCGCGTCCTATGAGGTCTTCGTCAGCAACAAGGAGTTCGTCGGACGCACTCTCGAAGACCTCGCCCGCGACGACACGGTGCATAGCGTGTTCTTGCGTTGTCTCACCCGCGGTACCGAGGAGATTCCGCTGGGCACCCGGACCGTCATCGAGCGCGGCGATGTGTTGAGCCTGGTCGGCTCGGAGTCGGCCATCGAGCGCGCGGCGAAGCGGATCGGTGCGATCGTGCGCCCGCTCGACACCACGGATTTCGTCGCGGTCGGTCTGGCGATTTTCGTGGGGGCGTTGGTTGGGGCGACGATTTACCTGCCGGTCGGGACCACGAAGATCTTCCTCGGCACCAGCGTGGGGACGCTGCTCGCCGGCGTGGTCACCGGCTACATTCGCTCGGTGCGGCCGCTGTTCGGTCGCGTGCCCGATGGGGCGGTGGCCTTCATGCAGTCCATCGGGCTGTCGGGTTTTGTCGCCATGGTGGGTCTGGGGGCCGGGCCGGAGTTCCTGCCGGCCGTCCGCGAGGCCGGACTCGGTCTGCTGATCGGGGGCGTGTTCGTCACGCTGGTACCCCAGATCGCTGGGCTCTACTTCGGTCGCTATGTCTTGAAGGCCAACCCCCTCTTGATCCTGGGCGCGTTGTCCGGCGCCCAGACGTTCACCCCGGGCCTGGCGGCGGTGCAGGAGAAATCGGGGAGTGCCATCGCCGTGTTGGGATACACCGGCGCTGTCCCGGTAGCCCACGTCCTGCTGACCACTTGGGGGTCCGTCATTGTTCTCCTCATGTCCCGTTAACGTCGAATGCGAAGGCATGAACCATCGAAACCCGTTACAAGATCAAGGCACGTTTCCGCAGCCAGAAAGACCGTCCACCCTACTCACCGCAATCAAGCGCTTATGAAACCAAACTCGTCCCTGAGAACGCTCGCTTTGGCTGGAGCCCTGTTGGCGGCTGGAGCCTCCGGACCCGCCCAGGCGCAGAGCGCCGGCGAACTGGAACAACTCAAGTCAACCCTCAAATCGATGGAACAAACAATCCAGGAACTGAACCGCAGAATCGCGGACCTCGAGAACCAGCCGAAGGTTGTCACGCCCGCAGTCCAGCCCGTGTCGCTGGAACCGGCCGTGCCTGGTGTTCCGCCTGCCGCCCACCCCGGCGCCGACCTCAAACAAAGAACCCAGCCGCCTGACGACCTCGCGGATGACATCACCCAGGTTCCGTATCGGGACACGGTGAAGGAAGAAGATCTGAGCGCACCGCGTCCCGGGAACGCCCCGCTCGATCCGAGCTACCAGGGGTTCATGCAGCTCTTCGGCACCAAGACGTGGGTGAAGCTCGGTGGCTATGCCAAGGTCGACGCGATCATGGACTCGACCAAGGTGGGAAACCCCAACATGTTCATCACCTCCAAGATCCCCGTCGAAGGGGAAGCGGACTATGGCAAGGATGAGCACTTCGCGATGCACGCCAAGCAGACCCGCCTGAACCTCGAGTTGCGCTCGCCGACCTCCTTGGGTTCGTTGAAGATCTATTACGAGAACGACTTTTTCGGCAACAACACGGAGCCTTCGATGGACTACCGGCTGCGCCACTTCTACGGCCAGGTTGCGAACATCACCGTCGGGCAGACCTGGAGTACCTTCTACGATCCGGATTCGTTCCCGGACACGTTGGACTTCGAGGGGCCCGGGGTGTTGCCCGTCGTTCGTCAACCCGAACTCCGTTACACGCTCCCGCTCATAAAGCAGGAGATGTACACGGCGGTTGCCATCGAGCAGCCCAAGAGCGACCTGAGCAACCTTCCTGAGGGCGCCGACGGACGGAATCGGATGCCGGATTTCGCCGGCAACTGGCGCTGGGAAGGCAAGCCGGGCCACATCCAAGTCGGTGGAGTCCTGCGCAGCCTCTCCTACGATAGCAACGCCGGCCCGGACGATTCCGCGATGGGGTGGGGCCTGAACCTATCCGGCGGACTGAAGACGTTCGGCTCGGACAGCCTCGTCGCCAGCCTCACCTACGGTGACGGCATTGGCCGGTACATCCAGGATCTCCCCAGCGGCAGTGCCGGCGTGGTGGATGGGTTGGGCGACCTGCATCTGCTCAGCGCGTGGGGGGCCATGCTTGGCTACCGGCACCAATGGAGCGAGAAGTGGCGATCCACCGTCAGTTATGGATATGTGCAGTTGGATAGCAGTTCAGAACAGGGCGACTTCGCCTACGACCAGACCCACTACGCCCAGGCCAACCTCATTTGGGCGCCGACGAAGAACTTCTACGTGGGGCTCGAATATCTCTACGGTCTGAAGGAAACGCGCAACGGCAACAACGGGGATGATCACCGCGTGCAACTCAGCCTCCAGTACAAGCTGGTGCGATGAACCCCTTAGCCCGCATCTCTCGCCAACTTTTGATGTCATCTGACCGGTCACCAACACATTTCACCGAAATGCGGGCTCTCAGCCTCTTTCTCAAACGTCGGCGGTAGACGCGTCAGCGCCGCTCCGCAAGATAGATGCGATCTGGACGGAACGACAAAGCCGCGTTCCGTTGAAGTCGAGTTTGACTCATGACGGCCAACCAATTCAACTTGCCGATTCAGATCGATCTGGCCGCCACCCTGTTCTTTGGCCTGACCGGCGCGTTGGTCGCGTTGAAACGCGAATACGATGTGATCGGCTTGTTTGCGTTGACCTTCGTCACAGGTGTCGGCGGCGGCTTGATACGCGACGGCCTCTTCATCCAGCAGGGCCCGCCCGCGGTCACGTCAGATTCACGCTACATGCTGATGATCCTGTTGGCCGGGTGCTGCGCTCTGCTATTCCGCCCCCGGTTGATAGTCTGGTTCAGGATGATCACCTGGTTCGACTCGCTGGGGGTGCGCATCGAGTACTTCCTGTCCCGGGTCTCGCGTCTCAACCAAGTCATCGCCTGTCTCGATGCCTTGGGGCTGGGCGCCTACGCGGTCGTGGGAGTGCAGAAATCGTTGAACGCAGGCCTGAGTGTCGCCGCGGCGATCCTCGTGGGGGTCATTAACGCTTCCGGGGGCGGCTTGTTGCGGGACGTGCTGGTGAGGGATGAACCGTTGCTGTTTAAGCCGGGCCAGTTCTACGTTCTGGCGGCGTTCGCCGGTTGCGTGCTGTTCGTTTTGCTGGCCGTGTATATCGAGATGGAGGCAACCCCTGCTGCCTTGCTCGCCATTCTTGTCACCTTTGTCTTGCGGATGCTCGCTATCCAGTACAACTGGGTGTCGCCTTCCCTTTGGCAGGAACCCGCCACAAAGGCACCGACACAACAGACCTGAAGATGACGGTTTCCGAAAAGAGTGATGTCCGACCGACGCACCAGACTCGCCCCATGAACAACCTCACTGTGTTGGCCTTCGACAACGCCACCAAGGCCTTTCGGCTGAGGGAATGCACGCTCCTCCATACTACGGTGGACACCGACCGGGAAGTTCAGATCCGCAAGTTTCTGGAAGCCTACCGCACCTGATTGCAGTTGGAGATACAACCAAGAGGATCCCATGACTCAATCGCGCAAAACTCGACACTGCTCACCGCCATCGTCCAGAGAACGGTCCCGATCCACCCAATGGGGATCTGGCACGCTGCTGGCGCTGCTGCTGGGGGCGCCCCAGGCCCACGCCTCGATGTTCAAGGGTGAGTCGCTCGACAAAGTGGCCGACGTGCTGACTTGGGTCGTGCTGGTCGTCGCCCCGATCGTTGGCATCGCTGTCTTCTGGATTGTCCATATCCTGCCTGAGAAGATCGCGGAGCAGCGACAGCACCCTCAGGCGAAAGCCATTCAAACGCTGTGCCTGCTGTCCCTCGTTTTTGGCGGGCTGCTCTGGCCGTTGGCCTGGTTGTGGGCTTACTCGAAGCCGGTTCTGTATCGATTGGCCTACGGCACGGACAGAGTGCCCCACGGCCATGAGGAGCCGGCACCGCCTCCGAAGGAAAAGGAACGTGAGGAATTGATGCAGTTGCGCCGACGCGTGGCGGAACTCGAGGGCAAACTGGCGGTGGAATCCACCGCCCACCAAGGAAAGGCCTGACCCATGGAAATCCTGCTGCTCGGCATCTACTCGTTCTTTGTCTGGCTGATCTTCTTCAAGTTCAAGTGGCTCCCCTGGAACATCGTCAGTCAGGTCATCACCATCACCCTTCCCATCCTCGGGCTGACGGCGATCATTCTGCTGCTGAATATTGTCGCCCCCTCATCGCATGACGTGCGGGTGGTCAACTACGTCGTCCCGGTCAACCCGCCTGTGCGCGGCCTGGTGACCGAGGTGCCCATCGAGCCCAACCGCCCGATCAAGAAAGGCGACGTTCTCTTCAAAGTGGATCCGACCCCGTACGAGATCGCAGTGCGGAATTGTCAGGCGCAGATCGCTCAACTCAGGGTCCAACTCGTCACCGCCCAGGCCAACTCTCGCAACTTCCAGGAGCAGTTGAAGAGCGCGACCGGCCAGAAGGAAGCGATCGAGTCGAAGCTCGAGTTGTCTCGCGTGCGCCTGCAACAGTACAAGGAGTTGGCCGAATCCGGTGCCGGCAACCGGTTCGACTTCGAACAGGCCCAGACCGATGTGCAGGAGCTCGAAGGTCAGTTGGCCTCCACAGTGGCTGCCGAAGCGCAGGCCCGCGAGAAGCTCGCCGCCAAAACCCCCGACGGCGATCAGGACGAGGTGGCCAACGTAAAGGCCCAGATCGCCCGCGCCGAGGCGCAACTGGCCGAGGCCGATTGGGAATTGAGCCAGACCACCTATTACGCCCCCGCTAACGGCACCGTCGTGGCTTTGACCTTGCGCCCGGGCGCCATGGCGGTGCCTCTCCCGATGACACCGGCCATGAACTTCGTCGAGGACGAGCAGTGGATCCTCGCCATCTATCACCAAAACGAGGTGCGCAAGATCAAGCCGGGCCAGGAGGCGGAGGTCGCCTTCGACATGTACCCTGGCCGCGTCGTGAAGTGCAAGGTGGACTCGATCATGTGGGCCACCGCCCAGGGGCAGTTGCCCATAGGCAGCATGAACGCGGCGGGCGGCGTCGCCCCCGTTCCCGCCAATTGCCTGGCGGTCCGGCTGCTGCCGGACGGCCGTGACCAGGACATCTTCCTTGCCGCGGGCGCGCACGGCGCGGGCGCGGTGTTTACGGACAGCGGTCACGCCATCCAGATCCTGCGCAAAGTGCTGGTGCGCGTTGGCGCGAAGCTGAATTGGCTTATCCTCAAACTGCACTGAGACGACCATGCGCTCTCCAAGCATCAAAGAGGAGTCTCGGGGATACACGATACCGCCACCCCCGCCCGCCCTCCGCCCGGCGGCCGAAGGCTCGGCCTGTGCGTGGCCGCACGCAAACAGGTTGGCGCAGGCAGGGGCACCCTCCCCCAGCGGACCTGCTTGCCAAAGCCTCGGCCTGCCTGTGCCGGCACTTGCTATACATGACGTCATGAGTCTCCGACGCCGGGTCAGGGGACCCGGCCTACAGGAGCATGCAGGCCGCGTGCCCTCACGCGGCGGTACTTCTGACGCTGTGTATAGCGCGTCGCGCGCAAGCAGGGATCAAAACGGCGTGGGTAGGTGGGAGAGGGCCGGGGTGAGGGGGCTGTGTAGTTCATACGGCGGACTATTCCGCATCCTTGCCGCTCTGCTCGGCGCCGGGTTCCTGGCGGGGTGCGCCACCAAGTCACCCCCCACGCCCGCCGAGATTCGCCAGCAATCCGGCACGCTGACCCACGTGGTGCTGACCAACGCGTGGAAAGCTGCGCCCGCGGCCACAGACGCCATCCAAGACAACTGGCTCGCCTCATTCCAGGACGCCCAACTCAACGCGCTGGTCGCCGAGGCGATGACCAACAATCTTGACCTGCGCGTCGCCGGCACCCGGGTCGAGCAGGCCTGGCAGTACGTGCGCCTGGCCCAAGCCGCCCTGCGTCCCGCCGTCAACCTCTTCGGCACCGGTGGCCTCAACATGGGCGGCGGCGATGTCAGCTCCGCCCTCCAAGGAGTCTCGCTCGGCGCGTCCTGGGAACCGGACCTCTGGGGCCGGATGCGTTACGGACGCAATGCCGCGCAAGCGACCCACGCCTCGGCTCAGGCGGATTACGAATTCAGCCGGCAGTCTCTGGCGGCCACAATCGCCAGGAGTTGGTTCACGGCGAGTGAAACCTGGCTTCAACTCCGGATCGCCGAGGACATGGTCCAGGCGGCACAGCAGTTGCTAACGCTCGCCGAGACGCGGCGTCGAATCGGTCCCGGCAGCGAACAGGAAATCGCCCTGGCCCGCGCCGCCCTGGCCACCTACCAGGACACGGCCAGGCAAGTGCGTTTCGCCCATGACCAGACCCTGCGCGCCGTGGAATTGCTGCTCGGCCGGTACCCGGCAGCGGAACTCGAGGCTCGCGGCGAGGTCGCCTCGCTCCCGGGCCCCATTCCCGCCGGGCTGCCCCTCGAGATGCTGGAACGTCGGCCCGACCTGGTGGCCGCGGAGCGCCGGGTGGCCGCCGCCTTTCATCGCGTCGGCGAGGCGAAAGCCGCGCGGCTGCCGCGCCTCATCCTCAATGCCAATGTCGCGGCCATCGACAGCGACATTCTGCAGTTGAAGGAGGATTTCGAGAACCCGGCCGGTGGCGCCGGAGCCAAGCTCCTCGCTCCCATCTACCAGGGCGGCGCCCTCAAGACACAGGTCAAAATCCGCTCACTCGAGCAGCAGCAGGCCGTGGCGGAATACGCGCGCATGGCCTTGGGCGCCTTGGGCGACGTCGAGAACGCATTGGCCGCCGCTCGGACGCTGAGCGAACGCCAGCCGTTGCTCGAGCAGGCGGTGGCGGACAACCAGCGCGCGCTCGATCTGGCCCAGACCAACTACCGTATCGGCCACGGGGATTTGCGGGCGGTAGAACAACAGCAGCTCAACCTTCACGCGGCCCGGTTGGCCCTGTTGCGCGTGCAGAGCGAGCAACTGGCCCAGCGCGTGAATCTGCATTTGTCGCTCGGCGGCAGCTTCGAGCCATCCACGGTGGCAGAAGCCAACCGCACCATCGAGCAAACCGAACGACCAACACCACACTCGAACAGTCGCCATCAAGGGACCTGAACGCCACCGCACCCCATGAGCAAGAAACCAGACCCGAACGACAGCGATCGCGGGAAGCTGAAGGCCAGGCGATACGAGAAGGAACTCCGCACACTGCAAGCCAAGCTGTGCCGGCTCCAGGATTGGATCAAACACAGGGGTTTGCGGGTCATCATCCTTTTCGAGGGCCGCGACGCAGCCGGCAAAGGCGGCACCATCCGTGCGATCACCGAACGCCTCAGTCCGCGCGTCTTCCGTGTCGTCGCGCTGCCGGCACCATCGGACCGCGAGAAGACCCAGATGTACTTCCAGCGTTACATGCAGCATTTCCCGGCAGCCGGCGAGATCGTGATCTTCGACCGCAGTTGGTACAACCGCGCCGGGGTCGAGTCTGTGATGGGTTTCTGCACGAAAGAACAGCATCGCCGCTTCCTCGAGCTTTGCCCCGAAATCGAGAAGTATATCGTCGACGGCGGCATCCAGCTTATCAAAACCTGGCTCGAAGTCAGCGATAAGGAACAAAAACGGCGGTTCGAGGCGCGTCTGGCGGATCCGCTGCGTCAGTGGAAGCTCAGCCCGATGGACCTGCCCTCGCGCAGCAAGTGGTTCGAGTACTCCCGCGCCCGGGACCTGATGCTCAAGGCGACGGACACCAAATGGGCACCGTGGTACATCCTCCGCTCAGACGACAAGAAGCGCGCGCGACTCAACTGTATTCGTCACATCTTGAGCTTGATCCCCTACAAGAAGGTGCCGCGTGAGAAGGTGAAGTTGCCGAGGCGTTCAATGAAAAGGGCCTACGATGATCAGGCCTCGATCGAGGGTCGACGTTTCGTGCCGGAGAAGTACTGAGCAACAGCAAGTGCCTCCGAGGCATGGTGTGATCACGCAATCGATTTGGTCTGTTATGCGCCCATCCAGGTTCCGTTTGTCCTTCCTGCCTTGTCTGACCGCGTTCATCGCCTGGATGGGAGTGATGCTCGTCCTCATGGGCGCCGGCTGTAGCACGCTGGGAGGGCCGGGCACTGAAAGCGTCGCGTCCGTGACGATTCGCAACCACACGGTCCAGGACATTGTCACCACGACCGCGCAAGTCTTTGCTGCCGACGGCTACCTGGGTGCCATGGCCGGGTCGGGGCAGTTGGTTTTCGAGAAGGCCGCTTCCGGCCTCACCACCTTGTCGCGTGATGGCCTGGTCGCCGCCCACTCGGGCGCGCGCACGATCAAGCGCGTCCGGGTGGACATTGTGAATCTGGGCGATGGTTCCCATCAACTGCATGCCAAGGCCTACCTGGTGACTGGCGGCAGTGACCCGTTTTTCCAGGACGAAGTGCCCCTCTCGATCACCCGCAGCGGACCGTACTGGTCCCTGCTCAACAAAGTGGCGAACCAACTGAAGTGAGCGTGAATCTCGGGATTCCGGCAGATTTGCCGCCACCGCACCTGCGAGATGACCGCAGTCGGTTGATGGCACGGAGAGAGAATGCAAAGCAACGACGAAACAACACGACGGACAACCACGATGAAAGCGCACACCTTGTTAGCTATCGGGATCGTGAGCCTGCTGGCGATCACAGCGCAGGCCAGCCAGGAACAACTCGCCCAGAGCATCCGCGACGCCCACTCAGAAGCGACTCGGACGGACGCGCAACTCAAGGCCACGCTCGACGCCATTAACGCCCTCACTAGACAGACCGAAGGCGATCTGCGCCCCGCCTACAGTGCCTACTGCTCGGAAGTCACCAAGACCCAGTCGGCCGCCGTCTGGACGAAGGCGCGGGCTCAGTGGATGGCCAACGACGGTCGAAAGTACTTCCAAGACTGGCAGAGCACGATTGATCGCATCGGCAACGAGTCCCTGCGAAAGAAGGCACAGAAGCGACTCAACGCGGTTCAAACAAGCTACGACAAAGTGGAGGCGTCGCTCCGGCAGGCTGGCGAGAAATTTAATCCGTTTCTTTCCGACTTGGCTGACATTCAAAAGGCCCTGGCTTTGGACATAACCCCTGGGGGGATCAAAGCGATTAAGAGCACGGTGAGCAGCGCCAATTGGAACCTGCAATACGTGGACAAAGCCATCAAGGCGGCCCTCAAGGAAATGGACAAGATGCAGAAGGCGCTCTCGACGGAGGCCAAGTAGCGCAGAGGCGCACCCGCGCCCCGATCAGCATGCTATGAGTGCGAAGATCGTCGAAGCGGCGAAGGGGATGTTCCGAACGATTATGAAACGCAGCACAATGATGAGGCGGTGGCTGTGGGCGGCGGCGCTCGGTTGCGCGCTGGCCCTGTTGCCTTCAACCGGCTACGCGGCCCTCTTTGGCCCCAAAGGGGACAGCCCGGAGGAAAAGCGGCAAGTCGTCCGGCAGCAGCGTGACGAAATGCTCGCTGAACTCTACAAAACCAAACCCGAACTGAAGGACCGGATCGCCAAAGCCGCCGGCTATGCGACGTTCAAGCAGACCGACGTGAACCTTTTCATGCTCGCCTCGGGCCGAGGCTACGGTGTGGTCAGAAACAACCAGACTGCCAAGGACACGTTCATGTGCGTAGCCTCGTTGGGAGGGGGTGTCGGACTTGGGGTGAAAGATCTGCGCGTCATCTTCGTGTTCAATGACGCCAAGGTCATGAGCCAGTTCGTCACCTCCGGCTGGCAATTCGGCGGCAAGGGGGACGCCTCCGCCAAGTACAAGGACGCCGGGGTGTCCGCCGAGGGTGGGGCCAAGGCCAACGTCGACTTCAAGGAGGGCACCGTTGCGGCGGGCGTCACGACCGATGCCCGCGCCGGCAGCAGACCCGCGGACACGACCTCCGCTGCTGTCAGTACACCTGGCGGCATGGAAGTTTACCAGTTCACCGAAAGCGGCCTGTCTCTGCAGGCAACCGTCCAAGGAACCAAGTATTGGAAAGACTCGAAACTCAACCAGTAAGTGCCTGCCCCGCAGGCTCCACCACCAACATCCTTAACCCATGAAGACCACACTTCACCTGCTACTCGTCACCGCCGCGCTGGCCCTTGGCAGCCTGGCCAGTTCTGCTCAGACCCCTGCCGACGCAGCCTCCGATGACTTGCGGACTGTGTTCGAGACCTTCCGTTCAGACGTCAACGCCTCCAAAGTGCGGACCCTGAACCAGGCCCTGCAAATGACCGGCGCCGAAGCCGAGAGATTCTGGCCGGTGTACCGCCAGTACGAAAAGGAGTTGGCTGCGGTGGCCGACCAGAAGGTGGCATTGCTGCGTGAGTTCAGCGATCGTTGCGCCACCGGCACCCTTGACAGCGGAGCCGCCGATGCGATGGTTCGCCGCTGGCTCAAGAACGCGCAGGCCCGCCTCGATCTCTGGAAGAAATATCAGAAGAAGATCGCCAAGGCCGTCTCACCGGCCCGGGCGGCGCAGTTCCTCCAGGTCGAGCACCAGATGGCGCTGTTCATGGATTTGAACATCGCTGCCGAAATGCCGGCGCTTGGCACGGTGATCAAGACTTGACTTGTTTACACCATGTTTCACCGGTCAAGGATTCGAGACAAAGCGTCAGAAGTCTCGCCGCGTGAGGGCACGCGGCCTGCAAGCTCCTGTAGACTTTACCGACAAGAACCAACCCAAGCCCAACACCATGCCCCGATGCCTCTATGAACTTATCCATGAAAACTCCCCGGTTCCTCTTCGGTCGACTTAGCGGCCAAGGCATCCTCCTTTGCCTGGCGGCAGGTGTGCTTTTACTGACGGGCTGTTCCTCGACCCCAGCCAGGGTGGACCACGGACCAGTCGCCGCACGGTCGTTCAGTTTCGTCAACCCGGTCACGGCTCCGGCCGCCCGCTGGCAGCCGGTCCACGCCATGATCCAAGAGGCCATCACGACGAACCTGGCCGAGAGGGGTGTCGCGAAGGCGGATGCGGGAGGGGAGGTCACGGTGGGTTACTTGCTTGTCGTCGGCAACAACGCCTCGATCGTCTCGATCAGCGACTACTTCGCCAACAGCGAGGACCCGGACAAACTCCTGGACAAAGCGCACGCCGCGTATACCGGGAGCAGGAACCCGAATTACTTTCAGGCGGGCACGCTCGTCATCGACGTGATCGACTCGAAGAGCTTCAAGCTGCTCAAGCGCGGTTTCACCACGCGCCCCGTGCTGCGCAATCCGTCCGCCGACGCGCGTGCGGCCAACATCCAGCAGGCGGTGGACGACATCTTGCGCGATCTGCGCCTCACCCCATGAATCCCCCATCCCTGGGAGCGATACCACTTCGCATGAAGACCAATCCGGTCGGTAGGGCGGCCAGTCCCCTGGTCGCCGTCGGCGCCTGCCTGCCTGGCGGCGGGCAGGCGCACGGAGTGCGGCGCCCTACCTGTTTTCGGGGCAGCACACTCTGGTTCGAGTTGATCCTGCTCGTCGGCGTTGCGTGGCAGGTCATGGCACAGAAGCAGGAGGCGCCGCCGCCCATTCATATCGGACCGACTCCCTCCGTCTCGGCGGCCCCGGCATCGCCCGCCCCGGTCGCCACCGCCTCCCCTGTGGCGGCGGGACCTGCCGCTCCTGCAGAAGCGTCCGCGCCGCCGCCTTCCGCACCGGCGCAGCGGAGTGCGGCGGACCTCGAAAAGCTTGTCATACCCATTGCGCTGCACCCGGATCCGCTTATTGCCATTCTCCTACCAGCGGCGGTCTATCCCGTCGAGATTGTCCAGGCGGCACGGTTCGTGAAAAACACCAACAATATTCCCAAGATCGACGAGCAGTCCTGGGACGCCAACGTAAAGGCCGTGGCCAAGTTCCCTGAGTTGATCGCGCAAATGGACGCGGACCTGGCCTGGACCGTGGAACTGGGGCAGACCTTCCTGGATCAGCCCAAGGAGCTGATGGACACCATCCAGGCTCTGCGGGCCAAGGCCCAGAAGGCAGGGACGCTCCTGAACACGCCCCAGCAGATCGTCACCGTCACCAACATTGTCCTGGTGCAGACCAACGTCACGCAGGTGGTAACCGTGACCAATCAAGTCGTTCAGGTCCAACCTGCGAACCCGCAGGTGGTCTATGTGCCGACCTACCCCCCGACGGCTTACTATCCGCCTCCGAGCTACGTGTATGACCCCGTGGCGCCGTTAGTCACTTTTGGCGTCGGGATGGCAGTCGGCGCCATCATCGCCAACAATTGCGACTGGCACGGCGGCGGCATCTATGTCGGCGGCGGTGGCATGGTGGTCTGGGGCGGTGGGGGCTACCACGGGGATGTGGACGTGGACGTCAACCGCAACGTGAACGTCAACCAGAACATCAACCAGAGCGCAAATGTCAACCGCGGCGAACGGCCCCCCGCTCAATCGGGCAACCGAGCCCCTTCGAGCGGCGCGCGGCCGACCCCGCAACCGACGCAGCAGAAATGGCAGCCCGACCAAAGCCGCCTGCGAACCAGCGGCGCAGCCGGCGCCTCGGCGGGCACCATGGAAAGTCGCGGGTGGAGTTCGGCCAGCACGCGTCCTTCGACACAGCCGGGGGTGGCCACACGACCCGCACCCTCGACCGGCAACGTCGGCGCGCGGCCTTCGACCGGTACGGCAGCCCCGAGGCCCAGCACCGGCGCCGCGTCCGCCAGCCGGCCCACCGCATCGCCAAGCGTGAACCGTCCCAGTTCATCCCCGGCCACGTCGGCGGGCAACGTCTCGCGGCCCGCCGCCAGCCCGTCGGTCAGCCGGCCCACGCCGAGTGCCGGCTCCGGCGGTAGCGCCTTCAGTGGTGTCAGCAGCGGCGCCAGCGCCCGCGACTCGAGCAGTCGCGGTTCGGCCAGCCGGAGCGGCGGCTTTAGCGGTGGAGGCGGACGCAGCATGGGCGGACGTGGCGGTGGCGGACGTGGTCGCTGACGCTGGCTCCAAATCTCAAAGAACAACACGACATGAAACGACTCTCCGTTTTGCTGTGCGGCCTGCTGCTGGTGCTGGGCGCGGCATGGCCTTGGGCAGCCCGGGCCGCCGAGACAACCAAGACTTTTTCATCGACAGACGAAGCCGTGGCCGCGCTTGCCGCTGCGGTCAAGGCGCACGATCGGGATGCGTTGCTCTCGATCTTCGGACCTGCCATCGAGGAGATCACCAACCCCGATCGGGTGCAGGCCACCAACGAACTCAAAGCCTTCGCGGCGGCGCTCGACGAGACGCACCGCGTCGTCGCGCAATCGAACAACCAATCCCTGCTCGAAGTGGGCGCCGGCTCCTGGCCCTTTCCCATTCCCCTCGTCCAGCAGGACGGGCGATGGCACTTCGACACCGAGGCGGGCAAGGAGGAACTCCTCAACCGCCGCATCGGACGAAATGAGTTGGCGGTCTTGAAAGTGATGCGCGTTTACGTCGCCGCCCAGCGGGAATACGCCAGCCGGGACCGGGACGGGGATCGAGTGCTCGAGTACGCGCAGCGGATCGCCAGTTCGCCCGGCACGAAGGACGGCCTGTTTTGGCCGCCCGACCTGGATGGGGAGTTGAGCCCGCTGGGGCCGCTTGTCGCTCAGGCGCAGGCGGAAGGCTACGCGATTCGGTCCAAGGTCCAACCCGCCGCACGCGAACCTTTTCACGGCTACTACTTCAAGATAGTCGCGGGCCAGGGCAGGAACGCGCCCGGCGGCAAACATCGCTATGTCATCAACGGCAACATGATCGCCGGTTTCGCCTTGGTGGCATGGCCGGCAGCCTACGGCGAATCGGGCATCATGACCTTCGTTGTCAACCAGCAAGGCCGGGTCTATCAAAAGGACTTGGGCTGCCGGACGACCAAGACAGCCGCGGCGATGAGTGCCTACGACCCGGGCCACGCCTGGACGATTTCGCGCGAATGACGACTCAAACAAACGCGCAGTTGAACGCGGTGGTCACCTTGCTGTCGCCCAAGGCCGCGGGGCATTTTGTCTGCGACGAGGCGCGCATCCCGGCCGCCGCCGACCTGGCCTTGGTCACCACGGGTTCCGGTCTTGCCCCCTTTGTGAGCATGCTTCAAACCCATCACTGGAAACATGTGATACCCGAGCGAGCGGAAAAATGGGGAACGGTCTGCGAGGATTACAGCCAGGGCGGTGATGCCTGCGAGGTTTACGGTGACAACGGGGCAGGGCTGTGCGCGAGCCACCAGACCGGCTGGACGGGAGACGTGGCCACACTCATCCATCTTGAGTGATCTTTTTACGGAACTCGATGAACGGGTTCGAAACCGCCTCGACCAACTATGAAACCGACGACCCTGACGGCCCGAATCGCCCCTTCTGTGTGTCGTTGCCTGTTGTCTCTGGTGCTGATCGTCACCGCCGCCCAGGCCCAGGCATCAGCCCCCTTCGCCCAACTGGACCGGGCCGACACGACCAGCGGTTATTTGGCCCGGTTACTCATCAATGAGGTGCCTTTCCCCGGCGAACGCGCCTACGAAAGCGAGGCCAAGTCCCAAGCCGCCATGCTGCAGATCCTCTGGGTGCTGGAATCGCGCATTCGTCTGATCCCCAACGGCTACCAGCAACAGCATGTCGCCGGAGTCCGCTCGACGAACATCATCGATGTCATCACGGGCACCGGCGGCCGGCGCCAGTGCGAAGGTTTCTATCGCGACGCCCAGGGGCGTTTTGTCACCGACCCACGGGTCGAGGAACGCCTGAATTACCTCCTGAAGATCGCCAACACCGGAAGCAAAGCCGGTCGTTTCGCCGGACTGCTGAACTACGCCCAGGGCCTGGCGCGCGCCTATGTCAAGGCAGGCATCCAGGGGGCTGACCGTTACGCTGGGCTCACGCGCGTTGGTCCAGTGCATGTCACGGGCCGCGCCTACGCCTGGATGACCGATGTAGACTCCTACCATCCCGGCGGGAATTTTATCTCGATTCCTTCCGACGAGGAGGGTTCCTTGGGCGGTAATCGCTTCTTCACTCTCAGAAAGACACCCAAATGACAACCTCGAAGTTAAGCGGCTTTGTCCTGGGCTTGGCCTGGGTGGTTTTGCTCTCAGCCTGCCAGAACTTGCAGAGCCCATCCTCCCCAAGCGCTGTGGACGCTCCGCCGGAACTGGTGCAGCCTTCCTACCTCTATGAAGTGGTGCGTCACCTCTACCGCTGGCACCTGGACGAATCCGAAGTGGAGCGGATTGTCGGAGCCAAGCGTTTCGTGTTCTGGGTGCGCAGCCTCGAAGCCAAGCTCGATGCGGGCGACCGGAGCGTGCTGGGCGAGATCCTTCTCCCGCAGTTGGACCTGCGGGTGAAGGTTAAGAAGGCCGACTACAGGATCGAGGAGTTGGGGACGGATGTCAAAAGCCAGAACTTCAGAATCACCCAAGTCATCCGCGGCCATCTGCCAGCCCGACCGCCCCAGTCTTGCGCCCTCGTCGAAGTGGACATGCAGGAGATGCGGGACTACTTGTTCCGCACGCGCAGCCAGCGCGATGAGCCGGACGCCGCCCTGATCGAGCGCCTGCGCCGGGCCGTCCGCGAGCAGGCCGCCAAGGAAGGCGTTCTTCCCGCCAACACCTCGGCAGAGGTACAGGTCGTGCACATGGCCCCGCTCTCGCCCGTGGCCAACGAGACCTGGGTGTTTTGGGAAAACGGACGCAAGCTGCTCTACTTTGCCTCGGACATCGACCTGGCCAATCCGGCGGTCTGGGAGCACCAGACTCTGATGGCCCGCATTTTTGACCTGGACCAGCAGGTCGTGGTCACTCACGAAGAAGCCCCCGGGAGCAACCGTTTCCTGACGCGCTACCAAGTCAGCCGCGCCCTCTTCAACTGTGTCGTGCTCGGCCATCGCATTGCCGTTCCGCCTTACGAACCGCCGGTGGGCGTCCCGGCTGGGGCGCCTTCGACCGAGCGGTGACGGTAAGGTCCCCACTCACCTCGAACCGTCTCGCCATGCAGGAAACCAGAAACCCTTTAGGAGCGGCAGTGATCGATGAACAAAGACGCGATCTACCGGGAACTCGAGCAAAGCGGCAGCGTGCTGTCCACCGTGCTGGACAGCATTTTCGACGGTGTCTATATCGTGGATCGAGAGCGGCGCATCATCTTCTGGAACCGTGCTGCGGAGGAGATCACCGGGCACCAGCGAAAGGACGTCATGGGACGCTGCTGTCACGACAGCATGCTCAATCACATCGACGGCAACGGGACGATGCTCTGCTTTTCCGCATGCCCTCTCCAGCGCTCGATTCAGACCGGCGAGAGCATCCGCGCGAAGGTGTACCCGACGCATCGCGATGGGCACCGGTTCCCTGTGTACACGCACATCGGCGCCATCCGCGATGAAACCGGGGCCATCATCGCGGGAATCGAGGTCTTCCGCGACATCACCCAGGAGGAGGACTTCCGCCTGCTCCAGGAGAAGTTCAACGAGCTGATTAAGCGGTACGTCTCAACTGCGACGATGGAGGAGGTGATGGACCACCTCCAGGGCAGCGCAGGAGGCCGGGCGCACGTCCGGGAACTGACGGTGCTCTACCTGGATGTGGTCGCGTTCACCTCGTTTTCGGAGCGGAATGCGCCCGCGGCGGTGGCGACGATGTTGAACGAACTCTTTGCGGTCTGCGAGGTCATCACCCGCGAATGCCACGGCGACATCGACAAGTTCATCGGCGACGCAATCATGGCGGTGTTTATTGACGCCAACGATGCCGTCGCCGCCGGTCGGAAGGTCCTTTCCGCTGTCGCACGCCTGAATCAGACGCGGCGCTCGCGCCAGTTGGAGGAAATCCGGATCCGGATCGGGATCAACTCTGGCTCCGTGATCCAGGGCGAGATCGGCACATCGAGCCGCAAGGATGTGACGGTGATCGGCGACGTCGTCAACACCGCCGCTCGCATCGAATCGGTGACTGATCCAATGTGCCTGGGGATCTCCGAGGCAACGTATGCCCGCCTGCGCGAACCGGGCGACTCCTGGCGAACCAAGACGGTCCAGGTCAAGAATCGGTCAGCGCCAGTGAAGATCTATATCGCCGACAACCCCGGGAAACCTTCAGAAGAGCCGACATAAGGACCGATGAAACCCCAGGCTGGACTGCTTTATCTGGGACTTCTCCTGTTGACGACCGGCCTCAGCGGCTGCGGCATGATCGGCCCGTTGGTCGGCGCCGCCATGCCCTTCGCCGGAGTGAAATTGGCCTTCTCCTGTATTCCTGAGCGTACCCTGGTGGACACCCCATCCGGCCCGAAGCCCATCGAGAAGTTGGAGGCGGGTGATGCGGTGGTCGGCTTTTCCGGCAAGCCCGTATTGATCCTGCAGAAACACTCCTACCTGGAGAATCCGGAAACCGTCTTTCTTCAGGTCACTTTCGTTGGCGGCAACGCGGTGGACCTCTGCGGCATGCACCGCCTGGCCGGAATTCGAGCCCGCGACATCCGCATGGGGCAAACCATCGCAGGCCGGAAAGTCACGGGCGTCGAGTCCCGTCGCGGCGAAACGCATTCCTACGATCTGCTGACCGAGGATGCGGGTTACCGCATTCAGGGCGTTCCCGTGAACAGCATGATCGAAGAGATGAACGCCGCTGCGACCTCGGGCAGGGCGATGCGTCGTGGCAACCAGGACAGTGATCGATGGCGAACATCATCTCGCCGACCGGTCAACCGCCGTTGCGGACGCCCTCGAGCCCGGCCCGAGCTCCAGCCCGAGACGCGGGCTGAACGATCCGACAATGCCGACGGAAGAACGCGAACCGCCACCGCAATCCAAGGTCCGTGGCCGTTGGTCCAGGTGCCCCTTCCTGAGGTGGCGGCGTCGACGCCGGTAAGCACCAATCCCTAACCGCACGCCTCATGCCCATCCCACTCCCAGCCCTCACATGGCTCCGTACCTATGACAAGAACTGGCTGCGGGCGGACCTCGTCGCTGGCCTCACCCTCGCGGCCTATTTGCTGCCCGCCGGGATCGCGGATGCCTCGCTGGCCAACCTGCCGCCGCAGGCGGGGCTTTACGCCTGCCTTTGCTCCGGGTTGGTCTTTTGGCTCTTTTGCAGTTCGCGCCACACCGCCATCACCGTCACGTCGGCGATTTCGCTGTTGGTGGGGGCTTCGCTCGGCGAGTTGGCCGGTGGCGATCCAACGCGCTTCGGCGCGCTCGCCGCGGGCACGGCGTTCCTCGTCGCGCTCATCGCTTTCGTCGCGTGGTTGGCCAAGGCGGGTTCGGTCGTCAATTTCATCTCCGAGAGCGTGATGGTCGGGTTCAAGTGCGGCGTGGCGCTGTTCCTGGCGAGTACCCAATTGCCGAAGCTCTTTGGATTCAAAGGTGGTCACGGCAGTTTCTGGGAACGAGCCGGCAGCTTCCTCTCGCACCTCGATGAAGCCAACGCCGCTTCCCTGAGCCTTGGACTCGCCGCACTGGCGCTGCTGGTATTGGGGAAGGTGTATCTCAAGAACCGGCCGGTCGCCTTGTTCGTGGTCATCGGGAGCATCGTCGTCGCTGCTTGCACCGATCTGGGTGGACACGGGGTGAAACTGCTGGGCGAGGTGCCCCAGGGCCTGCCGCAACTCGGACTGCCCCACGCGTTAGACTGGGGCAACCCGGCCTCTGCGTGGCGGGACTTGAATAATCTCCTGCCGTTGGCCCTGGCGTGCTTTCTCCTCGGCGCCGTGGAGACTGCCGCCATCGGCCGCATGTTCGCGGCCAAACACGGGGGCCGGCTGGACGCCAACCAGGAATTCCTGGCGCTCGCCGCCGCGAACCTGGCGGCCGCGTTAGGCCGGGGCTTTCCCGTCAGTGGCGGCATGTCGCAATCGCTCGTGAACGAGAGCGGCGGCGCGCGCACGCCGCTTTCGGGCCTGGTCGCCTCGTTGATCATCCTGGTGGTTGTCCTGTTTCTCTCGGGCATGCTGCGTTACCTGCCGCAGCCGGTGCTGGCGGCCATTGTGCTGGTGGCGGTCACCGGCTTGTTCCAAGTCTCCGCTCTCAGACATCTCAAGCGGACCAATCGGACCGAGTACATCGTGGCGAGCGGCGCGTTCCTGGGCGTCTTGTGCTTTGGGCTGCTGAAGGGCGTCCTGATCGGCGCCATTATTTCCCTGGTGATGTTGATCCGGCGTGCTTCCCGCCCTAACGTGGCGCTGCTCGGACGCATCCCAGGCACGCGGCGGTTCTCGGACCGCGAGCGGCATCCGGACAACGAACTGATTCCCGGCGTCCTGATCTTCCGACCGGAGGCCAGCCTGATGTATTTCAACATCGAGCATGTATGCGACACCATCCAGGATCGCGTCCGCACCCAAGTTGCCCTGCCCCGGCTCGTGGTGCTGGACCTTTCGGCGGCGCCGTATGTGGACATGCAGAGCGCCCACGCGCTCGCAGGCTTGGCCGACGAGCTCCAAGCGGCAGGAGTGCGCCTGCACGTAGTCGAGGCCCGCTCCTCCGTGCGCGCTCGCTTGCGGACGGAGGGCGTGGACACTCGTTTGGGCGGGGTGACCCGGTTGACCACCGTCGCGGACGCGGTGGACGCGTTCAACGCGGAGAGTCCTCCACCCTCGGCTCTTTCTTCCTGATCAGACCCCATGAACCGTTTATTCAAGGAAATCCGTCATGATCCGCTGCTCTGGCTGCTGGCGTTCGTGCCCGCAGTGTTCGTCGCCCAGAGGCTCAAGCCCGAAACGCATACACTGCTGTTCGTGCTGTCGATCTTGGCCATCGTGCCGTTGGCCGCGTTGCTGAGTCACGCCACCGAGTCCGTGGCGGCCAAGACGGGCGATTCGGTCGGCGGGCTGCTCAACGCCACGTTGGGGAATCTAACCGAACTGGTCATCGCGCTGGCGGCGTTGCGGGCCGGGCAATACGCGCTGGTGAAAGCGTCCGTCGCAGGGGCGATTGTCACCAACACGCTGTTCATGCTGGGCGCGTCGTTCCTCCTGGGCGGCCTGAAACACCACGTGCAGGAATACAACCGCGTCAGCGCCCGTTTCCAAGCCGCCCTGCTCTTCCTCGCCACCGTCGCGTTGTTGATTCCCTCAGCGGTGGCTCGCGGCGACAGTGCGGCGGTAGCGGAGACCACCCAGAAGTTGAGCGTGGGACTGGCGGTGCTGCTGCTCGTGACCTACGGGCTGGGCATGTTGCTTTCCCTGCAGACCCACCGAGAGCTGTTTGCCAGTGCCGAGGCCGGTGAGACTGGCGAAGCGCCGTGGCCAATCGGTCTGGCGCTGGCTACCCTGGCCGGCGTTACCGTCCTGGTAGCCCTGGTGAGCGAAGTGTTTGTCGAGTCCGTGCAGAAAGCAGCGGAAGCCTTCGGGATGACGCCCGCGTTCGTGGGCTTCATCGTGGTGGCGCTGGTCGGCGGCGCCGCGGAAATGGCCTCAGCGTTCTCCGGTGCCCGCAAGAACCGCCTCGACCTGAGCGTGGGCATCGCCTTGGGCAGCGCATCCCAGATCGCGCTGTTTGTCGCGCCGGTGCTGGTATTGCTCAGTTACGTCCTCGGCCCGACGCCGATGGACCTGCAGTTTTGGCCGGGGGCCGTGGTCATGATCCTCATCGCTACGCTCACCACGGCACTCGTCACGAACACCGGGCGCTCCGTTTGGTTCGTTGGCGTATTACTCCTCATGGTCTACGCCATCTTTGCCTTGACGCTCTACCTCCTGCCGCCGCGATCTCCGTGAACGCGCACCCGCTTGCATCTCACCACTCCCCAACTCGCGCCGCCCATGATGAACGAACCGATTCAGACCTCCAAGCGGGTTCTCGAACCGAACGAACGGATCTCGGAGGTCCTGTTCGGCTTGATCATGGTCCTCACCTTCACCAGCTCGCTGAGCGTCGCCGACGCGGGGCGCGACCACGTGCGCACGATGCTCATCGGCGCCATCGGATGCAATCTGGCCTGGGGGATGATTGACGGCGTGTTCTATCTCATGGGGTGCTTGGCCGAAAAGGGGAAGAACCTGGACACCCTGCGCGCCGTGCGCCAAGCCGGCGATCCGCAGCGGGCACATCGGCTGATTGCCGACGCGCTCCCTTCGCCTCTCGCCGCCGTGCTCGATTCCGCCGACCTTGAAATGGTTCGCCAGCGGTTGAACCAACTCCCTGAGCCGCCATCGCACGCACGTCTGAGCAGGACCGACTGGAGAGGGGCCGGCGGGGTGTTCGTCCTTGTGTTCTTATCCACCTTCCCGGTGGCCGTTCCGTTCATGTTCTTACGCAACGCGACATTGGCCATGCGGCTTTCCAATACTATCGCCGTCGCCATGCTGTTCCTGGCCGGATTTGCCTACGCGCGCTGTGTGGGGCGGTCACCTTGGCTGATCGGCCTCTCGATGGTTGGTTTGGGTGGCGCTCTCGTGGCTCTCACCATCGCGCTCGGAGGGTGAAGTCCAAACGGCCATGCGGAACCTCAGACCCATTCTGCGGGCGGCGACGCAAGTCTCGTTCGACGCGCCTCCTGAAACGCCGGGCCTGCCATGCGCACTTCGTGCTCCTCGCCTGTCCTTGATGGTTGCTGCTACCTCTTTCAGAAGCGCCTGCCTGCTGGCCGCAGCCGCCGTCAGCCTGGGACTCGCCCTCGAACCAGCACACGGCCAGACGACAAACACCCCACCGCCGGTGGTCGCCGAGGCGTCGGCGGTGACCGGCGAAGCGGATGGAGGAGATGCATGGTCTTTCTCGGCGTTCGTCTATGCCTATTTCGTTCCCAACGATCGTGAGTACCTCCAACCCACCTTCACCGCCGACCGGGGCTGGCTGCACCTGGCAGCACGCTACAATTATGAAGACCTGGAGACCGGCTCGGCCTGGGTGGGCTACAACTTCGGCGGCGGCGAGAAGTTGGCCTGGGAGTTGACGCCCTTGCTCGGTGGGGTGTTCGGCAACACCACGGGCATCGCCCCCGGCTACAAAGGCTCGTTGAGTTGGTGGAAGCTCGAACTCTACAGCGAAGGCGAGTATGTGATCGACACGAAGGACGCTTCCGCGAGTTTCTTCTACAACTGGTCGGAGTTGACGTTCGCCCCGGTGGACTGGTTTCGCTTCGGCCTGGTGACCCAGCGCACGCGGCTTTACGATTCGGACCGTGACATCCAGCGCGGGGTGCTGGCTGAATTCACCTATCGCGTGGCCAGCCTGACGACCTGTGTGTTCAATCTGGACGAAAGCAAGCCCACGCTGGTTGTCGCCCTTGGTGTCGACTTCTGAACCGCCGCAGTCGCAGCGGGTCGGCCTTCCCTCTCAGGTCGTTCAGGCGAATCTTCCACTGGGCATCGCTGCGGACGCGCGTCACGTGGGGTAAACACCCGATTGCTTTCCTCGGAGGTGCGGCTGCATTTTCGTGGCAAGACGATCGTTACCGAGGTTTCACTTCAGACCGACGAAGCATGTCGCCAGACCGATCGCGCCGGCCTGTGACCTTGGTCACCGACAGTCGGCGCCTCGCTGAGGGACGCCGGTGCGCGGCGCAAGAACTGACTTCATTGCGACGAATGTGGATTAGCCCGGCTACGGTTTCTCGCGAAGCGTGTGAAATAACGGGGCAAGTGTGTGATGAATCGCGGGTACCGAGGAGGGGCGTTTCTCCGCGGCTAATTCGGTTCAGAGATGGCACGGCACAAGCTCTGAGGGACGGTTGAATCTTCGCAGCCGGGTTTAGCCGCGGCCGGCCCCATTCGTGGGCCCCAAACTGTTGACTTGAGGCAAATCGTGGGGCTGCGGAAAGGGCCTGCGGAAAACCTTGCCAAGGGTTGCCGCGTCAGCCTCGGCATGCTTGAATGGCTTCATGCAAACCCAATCGCTGTCGCGTCGGACCTTTCTGCAACACACCGCGTTGGCCGGCGCGGCGGCCCTGGCCGTTCCGTTGCCGGCCCGTGCCGCCCGTGGGGACAAGCTTCACCTGGCCACCAACGCCTATTCCTGGCAGGTGTATTACCAGCGCGAGGGGCGCAGCTTTGGCGGCTCGCTGGACGCGGGGTTGAAGGATGTGGCCGCCAGCGGCCTCAACGGATTTGAACCGGGCGTTGGGGGCACCGAAGACCTCAGGACGCTGCTCCCCTTGCTCAAGAAGCACGGGCTCGAGATGCGCTCCATCTACGTCAACAGCACCCTGCACGAACCGGCCGCAGCGGACCGCAGCATCGAGCAGATCCTGGCGACGGCCCATGCCGTGAAGCCATTCGGCACCCGGATCATCGTCACCAACCCCAACCCGCTCCGCTGGGGGGGGCCGGAGAACAAGACCGATGACCAACTGCGCACCCAGGCGGCGGCCATGAACCGATTGGGCAAGGAACTCGGCGCACTCAAGATCACGCTCGCCTATCATTACCACGACATCGAACTGCGCATGGCCGCGCGCGAGTTCCATCACATGTTGGCCGGAACCGATCCGCGCCATGTCACGCTCTGCCTCGACGCCCACTGGATGTATCGCGGCGCCGGCAACTCCCAGGTCGCGCTCTTCGACGTGATCGAACTCTACGGCGATCGGATCAGCGAGGTCCACCTGCGCCAGTCGCAAGAGGGCGTCTGGTCCGAAACGTTCGGACCCGGCGACATCGATTACGAAGCGCTGTCGGCGGCGCTCATCCGGAAAAAGGTCAAGCCCCACATCGTCCTCGAGATTGCCGTCGAGACCGGCACGCCCAAGACGCTGGATCCCGTCGAAGCCCATCGGCGCAGTGCCGAGTACGCCCGCCGAGTCTTCGAAAAGATGGCCTGACGATCTTCCCGCGAATGGGATCACGCCAGCCTGTAAGGCGGGCGATATTCACGGCTGAGAAGCTTTGTGGCTTCGGCGTCTCCGACAATGACCTCGGTCTTTGGGTCCCACTTGATCTTGCGTCCGACAAGCATCGCGATCAGGCCCAGATGACCCGGAATGGCCGAGCGATGCGCGGATTCGACGGGCGTGATGGTCGGCTTTCGGGATTTGACGCAGTCGAGGAAGTTCCGCTGGTGATCGCGCGAGTGATAGGCCTTGACCTTGCGGAGGCTGTCCGGCAGCCGGGAGATGTCCTTGAACTCTTCGTTCGAGCAGTCGAAGCGGCCGCGATCGACCCAGACCCAGCCATCGGTCCCGATCCATTTCGTGCCGCCGCGGATGTCACCATGACCGCCGGCAAGGATCATGGTCACCCCCTCGGCATAGGCGCATGTGACGCGGTACTTGGTGCAGGTGTTCCAGACGGCATCCTTGGCTGGAAACTCGCCCTGCCCTTCGACCTCGACCGGGCCGGTGTTGTCAAAGCCCAAACCCCAATGCGCGATGTCGCAGTGATGTCCGATCCAATCGAGCAATTGTCCCCCTCCGACGTTGTAGTTCCAACGCCAGTTCATGTGGACGCGTGTCTTGACGTACGGTTCCATCCGGGAGGGACCGAGCCATGTCTCGTAGTCGAGTTCAGGCGGAGGCGCCGACACCGCGGTGTCCCAACCCGGGGTGGCCGGAGTCAAGCGAGCGAGGTTCCTCGGCGCGCCGGCAACCCCTTCGAGTTTCTTGAGCAGTTCCGGGGCCGTCCCCGCAAAGTCATGATGGCCGGCGGGCAGGCCGACTTCAACTCGCGTGACCTTGCCGATCAGCCCGTTCTGCACGATCTCGACCGCTTTGTGGAAGTTCTCGACCGACCGTTGCCATGACCCCGTCTGCCAGATGCGCCCGTGCTTCTGAACCGCGCGCACGATGGCCTGCTGCTCGGCAATGGTCCGGGCCAGCGGTTTCTCGCCGTAAACGTCCTTGCCGCTTTCGGCGGCGGACACCGCGGCAAGCGCGTGCCACGTGTCCGGCAGGGCCAGCATGACCGTATCGATGTCCTTTCGGGCCATCAGTTCGCGATAATCCCGGTAAGCCTTGCAGTCCTCATTGCCATACTTCCTGTTGATGGCGTTGACCGCCGCAGCCAGGTGGTTCGTGTCCAGATCGCAGGCGGCAACAACCTGGCAGTCCTTCTGATTCATGAACGCCCCCGTGTTGCCGGGACCCTGCATGCCCCAGCCGATGGCGCCCAGCGTAATGCGTTCCGACGGCGCCACAGCGCCATCGGCGCCCAGGGCGCTGGCCGGGATGATCGTCGGCGCGGCGAGGGCGCCTGCGGCAATTGTGAGGAACTGGCGGCGGGAAAGACCGGGATGAAGCGAACGCGTTGTCATGAGCGGCATGGTGCAATGCACCAGCCCGGATTTCGAGCAGAAAAAGAACGGCAGACAACCACCGCTTTGCGCAACACGACGAGGCATCCCGCCCCGGATGTTGCACAGGGCTTCCCGTGGTCTGGTATCCGGGCTTCCTAACCCGGAAATCTCACCAGTGGGGCGGTCGCGGCATTCCCGACGGTCCGTGGTTGAGAAATGCGGGCTAACGCGCGACGCGATCGAGAACTCGCCCGTCGGCGCCGAGCAGGGTCACGTCCAGTGCCATTTGCCCCGCGGCGTGCGTCGAGCAACTCAGACACGGATCAAAGGCGCGAATCCCCGCCTCGACGCGATTGAGCATCGCCTCCGGGATTTCGGGTCCCTGGATGAAATGGCGCGCGATCTGGGTGACGGTGCGATTCATGGCCAGGTTGTTCTGGCCGGTGGCGATGATCAGGTTGACGCGTTGGATCAGGCCGTTGCCATCGACCTGGTAATGGTGGAAGAGTGTGCCCCGCGGCGCTTCACTCGCCCCAACGGCCTCCCGGCGGTTGATCCCGGCATCCGCCCTCAACTGCTTGCTCGCAAGATCCGGGTCGTCAATCATCCGCTCGATCCGCTCGATGCTGGCGAGAATCTCGATCAACCGGGCGTAGTGGTACAGAAAGGACGAGGTCACCGCGCCCCAGCCCATGCTCTTGAAGTTCGTCAACTCCGCGTCGGCGAGCGGCGTGCCCATCTGGCGGCAGATGTTGAGGCGCGCCAACGGTCCGACACGGTAAATGCCCCCTGGATAGCCGAGCGGACGGTAGTACGGGGACTTGAGGTAGGACGTCTCCTCGACTGCTTCGCCGATGAACTGATCGTAGCGGAGCGGATCAACATGGTCGGCGATGATGTTGCCGCCCCCATCCACGAACCGCAATCGGCCATCGTAGTGCTCCCAGGTGCCATCCGGCGCGATCAGCCCCATGAACAGGCTCGGGAAGTTGCCGAAGACCTGGAGTTCGCGCTCGTGAGTCTTGAGCACTTCCTTAAAACACTCGATTCCCTTGAGCGCAACGGCCTTCGCCTCGGGGATCTTGGCGCGAATCGCCTCCCGCCCCGCTTCGCTCAGTCCATGACGCACACCGCCCGGCACAGCCCACGCCGGATGAATCTTGCGCCCTCCCAGATGCTCGATCACTTCCTGGCCGAATTGGCGCAGCCGGATGCCCCCCCGCGCCAGATCCGGGTGGGCGGCGATCAACCCGAAGACATTCCGGCGCTCGGGCGGCGTCTCCCACCCAAGAAGAAAGTCCGGCGCGCTGAGGTGGAAGAAGCTCAGCGCGTGCGACTGGACGATCTGGCCCAGGTTCATCATCCGGCGCAGGTTCTCCGCGGCCGGCGGGATGTCCACCGCCAGGATCTGATCGCAGGCCTTGGCCGAGGCCAGCAGATGGCTCACCGGGCAGATGCCGCAGATGCGGGGCGTGATCCCTGGCATTTCGGAGAATGGCCGCCCTTCACAAAACCGCTCGAACCCGCGGAATTCGGTCACATGAAAGCGCGCGTTCGCCACATTGCCGCCCTCATCCAATTGAATCGTGATCTTGGCGTGACCTTCGATGCGCGTGACGGGATCGATCTTTATCTGTTGGGCCATAGGAAAAGAATGTGACGGTGAAGAGCGCGCCCCGATCAGCCGAAGCGGATGTTCTCGCCCGACAAGAGGGATCCCTTGCCGGCGATGACGCCGCTGAGCAGGGTGCGAATGCGGTCCGCCGGAGGCGGACAGCCCGGCAGGAAGTAGTCCACGGGCACCACCTCGTGCACCGGGAGCACCTGGTCGAGCAGCGGCGGCACGATGCCCGGGGCCTGGGGAATGCGCGGACGCAGGTTCGCGGTGTCGAGATAGGCTCGCCGCAGAACGGCCTCCGCCGTGCGGAGCGGATTGCGCATGGCCGTCACATTCCCCGTGACGGCACAATCGCCGAACGAGACAAGCAGGCGGGTCCGGGCGCGGATCAGCTTCACCTGTTCAAGGTTGTCCTCGTTCGCCACGGCTCCCTCGATGAGGCAAACCGCCACGTTCTCCGGGTACTCTTTGCGGTCGACGATCGGGCTGTAGACAACCTCGACCATGTCGGCGAGGTCGACCAGCCATTCGTCGAGGTCCAGAAACGACATGTGGCAGCCGGAACAGCCGCCCAGCCAGACAGTCGCGAAAGTCAGACGATCCATTGCTTCTTCTCCCGTGCGGTGACGATGAACTCAAGGCGCGAGCGATCCCGTTCCATCTCCGCCACCGTCGAACCTTTGTGAAACTTGGCCCCCGTGGGACACGCCTGAACGCACTTCCCGCAGGACGTGCATGTCTCCGATTCCCCCCACGGTTGACTCAGGTCGGTGATGATCCGCGCACCCGCGCCGCGCCCAGCCACGTTCTTGGTCGCAGCGCCCTCGATGAACCAGCACACCCGGACACACCGGCTGCAAAGCACGCACCGGTCGTGATCCATGCCGAACATCCGGTGCGTGATGTCAACCTCGTACGCCGGAAACCGGTAGGCGTATCGCACATGATCCATCCCCTGCGCGACCGCCAGATTCTGCAGCTCGCAGCGCCCGTTGGACACGCACACGGCGCAGACGTGATTGCGTTCGGCAAAGAGCAGTTCGAGAATCATCCGCCGATACCGCTTCAGCCGCTCGCTCTCCGTCCGCACCTCCATGCTTTCGGTCACCTTGGTGACGCAGGCGGGCAGAAGCCGCGACACGCCGGTGACCTCGACCAAACAGAGCCGGCAGGCCCCGACATCCGACACTCCATCCAGGTGACAGAGCGTCGGGATCGAAATCCCCGCGTCCTGCGCCGCGTCGAGCACGGTCTGGCCCTCGACCGCGCTGACCGGTTTGCCATCAATCGTGAGTGTTCTGACAGGCATAATGCGATTTCCCGTTGCTCAACCTAATCGTTCCACACAGCGCGCCTCTTCGGGATCTAACGCGCCGAATTCGCGTCGGGCTTGGGAGCGTTGCCGGAACCGGCCGGCGCGCCGGTCCCGGGTTGCAGTAATTCGAGATACTCGTTCCTGAAAAAGCGCAGCGTGCTCAGCACCGGGTTGGGCGCCGTCTGCCCCAGGCCGCACAGGCTTGTGTTCTTTACCAGGTCGCAGAGTTCTTCGAGCAATTCCAGGTCGCGGGCCGTGGCCTGGCGGCGCAGAATGCGGTCCAGGAGAGCGTGCAACTGCACCGTGCCGGCCCGGCACGGGATGCACTTGCCGCACGATTCGTCCATGCAGAACTCCATGAAGAAGCGCGCCACGTCGACCATGTTCGTGGTCTGATCCATCACGATCATGCCTCCCGATCCCATGATCGATCCCAGTTGCTGCAGCGACTCGTAATCCACCGGCGTGTCCAACTCGGACGCCGGCACGCAGCCGCCGGATGGGCCGCCCGTCTGGACCGCCTTCACCTGATTGCCATCGGGCGCGCCCGCCCCCATCTCCTCGACAATCGTGCGCAGCGACGTGCCCATGGGCACCTCGATCAGACCGGTGTTGGTGATCTTGCCCGCCAGAGCGAACACCTTGGTGCCTTTGCTCTTCTCAGTCCCAATGCCCGCAAACCAGTCCACCCCTTTCCGGACGATCGACGGCACGTTGGCGAAGGTCTCGACGTTGTTGATCAGCGTCGGACTGGCATAGAGGCCGCGCTCCGCCGGGAACGGCGGACGGGGGCGGGGTGTGCCCCGCTCGCCCTCGATCGACGCCATGAGGGCTGTCTCCTCACCGCAGACGAAGGCCCCGGCGCCAATCCGGATTTCGACGTTGAATGTGAACGCGGCTTCCAGCACGCCACTGCCCAGCAACCCGTGCTGTTTGGCCTGTTTGATGGCAGTCTGCAGCCGGTTGATCGCCAGCGGGTACTCGGCCCGGACATAGATGAACCCCTGGTCGGCGCCGACGGCATAAGCGGCGATGGCCATGCCTTCGAGCAGGCGATGGGGATCGCTTTCAAGGACGCTTCGATCCATGAACGCTCCCGGATCGCCCTCGTCCGCATTGCAGATCACATACTTCTTGGGGCTCTGCATCTTGGCCACGGTGGCCCACTTCAAACCCGTCGGGTACCCCGCCCCGCCCCGCCCGCGCAAACCGCTCTTCAGGATCGCGTCGATCACTTCCTTCGGCTCCATCTCCACCAGCGCGTCGTTGAGCGCCTGGTAGCCGTCGGCGGCAATGTACGATTCGATCCGCTCGGGATCGATTTCACCGCTGTTTTCGAGCACGATCGACATCTGCTTGGTGAAAAACGGATGGTTCAGATCGCCCCGCTTGACTTGGGTCTCGCCCCCTTTCAGGGCGGCGACGATCGACGCCGCATCGTCCGGGGCGACCTTCTGATAGAGGATGCCGGCCGGATCCACCGCCACCAGCGGCCCCTCGCAGCACAAACGCATGCAGCCGACCCCCCGCACCTCCACCTCGTCCGCCAACCCCGCCTCCTGCACCGCTTTGTCGAGGCTCTCCTTGACCGCCTGGCCATTGGACGACATGCAGCCCGCCGCCAGACAGCACCGCAGGCGGATCGGCTTGCGCGACCGCAGTTCCTTCTCCTTGATTTCCAGCAGATCAGCGAGATCCATTGGTCCATCCTTTCACGCGTTCAAGGGCCTCTTCCGGGCTCTGCCGCGCCGTCACCGCGCCATCGTAAACCACCGCCGGGGCGATCCCGCACGCCCCGATGCAGCGCGCCGTCAGCAGCGACAACTGGTTGTCGGATGTCGTCTCGCCAGCCTTGATCCCGGCATGCTGCTCGATCGCCGCCAGGACCCGATCGGCCCCTTTCACATAGCACGCCGTTCCCATGCAGACCACACAGGTGTGCGCGCCCTTCGGCTTGAGGGTGAAGTAGTGATAAAACGTCGCCACGCCAAACACGCGGCTGGGCGGCAGGCGCAGTTGCTGCGCCACATAGATCAACAGGTCGTTATCCAGAAAACCGAACAGTTCCTGCGCCTTGTGCAGCACTTCAATCAACGTGTCCTGCCGGTGCTGCAGGCGCTTGATGAACACCTCCAGCATCTTGAAACGCTTGTCCCCGCTCGGGTGTTCGAGCGGCTTGCGGGGGGGCGCTTCACTCCGCGCCGTCACAGTTGTTTCCATAAAAGAAAACGCCGCGTGCGGGACGTGTCCGTGGTTCGACAGCACGGCCCAAACCGTCATCCGGGTCCCAGACGCAACAGCCCTCAGCTTAGCGCGCTCGCCCGAACGCGCTTTGCCGAAATTGTCATTCATTAGCCGCCAATTGGCTCGCCACGGAATTGGATGGCCTCACCTCCAGCTCGGTTTGTTCATCGCGCCGACAATTCTGCGTGACAGCCAGCGGGGCACGAGCCGCACGGAAAAAGTCAGCACCCGGTTCCGCACTCCCGGAATCACCACAGCCCGTCCGCGCCGAAACCCGCGGTGCCCGGCCTTCGCCACACTCGATGCCGACATCGTGAGCAACCGGAACAGGGGCGTTCTTCGCATTCGAGCCGCCTCGCCAAACCCGGTCGCGGTCGGCCCCGGACAAAGCGCCGTGGCCGTGACTCCCGTTCCGGACAATTCCTCCGAAAGCGCTTCGCTGAACGAGAGGACGAAGGCCTTGGACGCGTAGTACACGGCCATGTGCGGGCCGGGCTGGAAGGCCGCCGTCGATGCGACATTGAGGATCCCGCCGCGCCGACGCGCGATCATGCCGGGCAGGAAGAGCCGGGTCAGGTGGGTCAGCGTCGTAACGTTGAGCTGAACCATCTCGATCTGCCGATCGAGGGGCAGTTGGGCAAAGAGACCTTGCGCGCCGAACCCGGCGTTGTTGACGAGAACGTCCGCTTCAAGCCCGTCGCGTTCGATCTGGCTGAGGACCCGCGCCGCTGCATCGGGGCGCGCCAGGTCGGCGGCCACGACCACGGCCTCGATGCCGCTGGCCTGGCGCAGTTCGGCGGCCAGGGATTCGAGGGCGTCAGAGCGCCGCGCCACCAGCACGAGCCGGCTTCCGTCCCTGGCGAAGCACCGGGAAAGTTCCTTGCCGATGCCCGACGACGCGCCGGTGACGAGCACGGTTTCAGGTTTCATGCGAGGATTGGAGCGGGTAATGGGAATCGAACAACCACTCTCAGCACTCACCCCCCGGCACGTCCAGAGATTTGTTGCGGACCGCATGAAGCAAGTGCTGGCCCTCCTGATCGCGCTAGCCCGGATTTCTCACCACCGGGAAGATGACAACGAAATCCGGGCTGCGGCA
>CAYPUR010000004.1:37463-50235 GCA_964413865.1 uncultured Verrucomicrobiota bacterium | reverse complement strand
CTATCAATTGGCGCGTCCGGCAGGACTCGAACCTGCAACCTTCTGATCCGAAGTCAGAAGCTCTATCCAATTGAGCTACGGACGCGCTCGGACGCCAACGTGTACTCGATCCGAACGGTTATGCAATCCGGGATTTTGTGCCCCTCGCGCTTCCCTCGGGCAGGGCGCGGTTCTGCCCCGACCCGCAATCCTGTGGCTGCCTCTCCCCGTGACGAGATATGCGCATTGTCATCACTTCTCGGGTCCAGGCCGCGCCGCACACTGACGCACTGACGCACTGACGCACTGACGCACTGACGCACTGACGCACTGACGCACTGTCTTTAAGCTCGCCTTTTTCGTCCGGTCCCGGCACAGATGCGAGCGCATCAAATCATTATGAAAAGAACGACATTCAATCGATGGCATGTGGGGCTGCTGGCGGCAGCCGGGCTGGCACTCGTCTCGTGCTCGACGTCACGTTCCGCGGCTTCGGCTCCGAAGACGCTCTTCAACGGAAAGGACTTGACCGGCTGGAAGGCGATGTTCGATGACCCGAGCGTTAAGCCGGAATCGGTGTGGTGGGTGCAGGAGGGCGTTCTGGTGTGCAAAGGCGAACCGCTGGGATGCCTCGTCACGACGGAGAACTACATCAATTACAGGCTCGAGGTCGAGTACCGGTGGGCCCCGGGCAAGAAGCCGGGCAACAGCGGCATTTTTGGACGGGTCAATGGACCCGCGCGTGGGCTGCCGCGCTGTCTCGAGACCCAACTCCACCCGAACAGCGCGGGGGACGTCCTCGGGCTGCAAGGGATGAAGGTGACCGGAGACCCGGCGCGGGTCAAGTTCATCGGGAACCACGCGGTGGCGGGCGACATCAATCTGGTGGGCCGGATCGTTGGCGCCGAGCGCCCGCACGGGGAATGGAACAAGGTCGAGATCCTGGCCCAGGGAGACCGGGTGACCGGCTGGTTCAATGGCACGAAGGTGAACGAGGCGCACGGTGCCGAGGTGATCCCCGGGCCTGTGGGGCTGCAGTCGGAAGGCGGCGAGGTCCATTTCCGGAACGTGCGAATCACCCCAATGGACTAGCCTGCATTTCTCACCATTCCTTGCCACCGTGAAGCGGAAAACTGCAGAAAGTGGACCCACGCGGGCTAGACTAGATAAGCCCGGAGATGAGAGTCCGCGACGCTTTACAGAGGAATCCGTGGGATGTGCAACGCCGTTACCCTCATCCGTCCCGCAAAGCGGGACACCCTCTCCCATCGGATGGGAGAGGGACGGGGTGAGGGGTCTTCGTGGCGTATGCCGCGGGCCCCTGACAATGAAGTATCCGGGCTGGGTTCTCCGCGGTCCGGCCTGACTCGGCGAGAGATTGGGTGCGGACTCGGATTCGACCACAGATGACACCCCAGGATCCGAATCCGCGCGGTGAAATGGAAACGCTTGTTGAGGAGTTTCTGCAGCATGTCCGGCACGAGCGGGGCCAGGCGGAACATACGCAGCGGACTTACCAGGCCCAGCTCGGGGCGTTTGTCGCGTGGGCGAGAAAGAGCGGCTTGCAGGACTGGCGGTCGGTCGAACTCTCGCATTTGATGGCGTTCCTGCAGCACGAGCGGGGACGCCGCCTGGCCACCGAACCGGAGGACTCGGCCCGGCGGCTGAGCCCGGAGAGCCTGTACGTCGAGATCGCGGCGCTGCGCGCGTTCTACCGGTTCTGCGAGAACGAGAAGCTCCTCGATCAGAACGTGGCGGAGCATTTGACTCTGCCGCGGCGCTGGAAACGCCTGCCCAAATCGCTGACTCAGGAGGAGATCGAGCAATTGCTGCGTCCGCCGGCAGGCGAGGACCCAAGCGCTCTCTGCGACCAGGCGATCCTCGAACTGGCGTACGCGTCGGGTCTGCGGCTGAGCGAACTGCGCCAGTTGCGGCTCGAGCAATTGCATCTCGATGCGGGCTTTGTGACCGTGATCGGCAAGGGCAACAAGGAGCGGGTGGTGCCGGTGGGACGAACGGCCATCGCCGCGCTGACGCGGTACCTGACAGTGGCGCGCCCGCGATTGGTGAACCGGCGGTCGACGGCCCATGTGTTCCTGACGCGCCGCGGGACGCAGTTCGCGTCGGTGACGCTCTGGCTGCGCGTGAAGCGGCGGGTGCGTCAGGCCGGGATCACCCGGCGCGTCACGCCCCACATGTTGCGACACAGTTTCGCGACGCATCTGCTCGAACACGGGGCCGACCTGCGGGTGATCCAGGAACTGCTGGGGCACGCGAACATCAGCACCACCGAAGTCTACACGCACGTGGCCGGCGAGCGGTTGCGGACAATACACGAGAAGTATCATCCGCGGTCGTGAGCACGCATCGCGTCAACCTGCGGAGAACGCAGTTGCGTCCGGCAATGGCTCCGCCCAAGTTGGGAGTGTGTGGTGAAGGACAAAGCTCCGGAGCTTCTGCGCCGCGAGATGGCGCAGCATCGGGCCGCCGCTGTCAATCTGTCGATGACGGCGCTTGACAGCGATTTGGCGCGGAAGCTCGATCCGCACGCGAAGCAACTCCTGGTCAATCCTCCGGCAAAGGCTGCCCTTTGGTTTCAGGCGCCCATACCAGCGCGATGATGCCGAGCAGATAGATACCGGACATGACGATGGCCGCCGTGCGGAAGGAGAGCAGAGTGCTCATGTAACCGAGCAGGTAGGGGAATGGCGCGGCAACGTAGCGGACGGTATTGTAGCAAAAACCGACCCCCGTGCCCCGCAGTCGGGTTGGGTACAGCTCGGGGAAATAGATCGAGTAACCGGCAAACACGGCAAGCTGCGCGAACCCCATCAGCGGGAGCATCCAGTAGGCGTCGGTCTCGGTCTTGAGGGCGTAAAAGACATACCCCGTGATGGCCAAGCAGGCCAGGAACGCCCAGAAAAACGCCCCCCGCCGGCTCAGCCAGGCCGCGAAGATGGTGAATGCAATCATGCCCGCAAACGAGCCGACATCGAACAGCATCATGGCCTTGCTGCGGACCTGATCAATCGATTTCTGGAGCGAGAGGATGCTGCCGGGAATTGCCTGTTCGACCAACTGCCGGTTCAGGAACCGCACGTCCGCCGGGGCCGCTGTCGTCTGCACCTTCTTGACGAGACCTTGCGTCCGCTTGTCCAACGTCACGTTTGCGAACGCGCCTGAATCGTAGAGGCTGCCTTCCTCGATGATCCGGTTCAGATCCGCCCGCACCGCTTCGGTCAGTTGGGGAGAGGTTGCGGCGCCGGATTCGACTTGCGCCAAAAGGCCTCGGGTCTCCGCCGAGAGCTGCTTGCGCAGGAGAGCCACAGCAGCGTTCGTTTCGGAGCGCAATGCCCTGCACAACGCGGCCCCGTCGCGGATGTCCTCCGCGCGCACAGCCCGTCCCTTGAGGGCCGTCGTGATCAACTCAGGCGAGAAGAATCCGATCCCCCACAGCCCGACCATTCCCGCCAGGCCGAGGCAGAGCCCGACCAGCGTATTGCGTCGCCAGCGCGGGTGTCTGAGCAGATCCCTGGGAGATCCAATGCTCTTCGACGCATCACCCGTGGCCGCCGCGGCTTTGGCGCGTTTCCACGCCTCCGGCTCTTTGAGAAAGGTCATGATCGGGATCACCAGCAGTGCCGGGATGATGCCGACGAAGAACAGGACGCGCCATCCGCTGAAGCTCCCGAAAAACTGTTCGGCGCCCGGCGGGATCTTCAGGCTGATGTAAGCGCCCAGGAGGTTGCCGGTGGCGGAGAGGGCCTGCAACGAGCCAAGAGCCACGGCCCGGAATCGCCCCGGAACACTCTCGGCCACGAGGGTCGTCGCTGCGCCGAACATTCCCCCCACACCCAGACCGACCAGAAAGCGATAAAACGTGAAATCCAGCCAGCTCTGCGCCATCCCGCACAAGCCCGTGAAGCTGGAATAGACCATGAGCGTCACGACCATCGTCTTCACCCGCCCCCATTTGTCGCTGAGCATGCCGAAGACGATGCCGCCTGTGGCCCAACCGACCATCATGGCCGCGGTGGCCAAACCAAGATATGTTTCGAGATTGGCCAGGCCCGCTGGATTGTTGCCGAGCAGCTCTTTCAGAGTCGACTCGCGGGCCATGGTGAAGAGCCGTTGGTCCATGCAGTCGAAGAGCCAGCCGCAGGAGGCGATGATCACCACCAGCCAGTGATAGAACGTCACGTTGGCGAAGATGCTCTGGTTCGAGGCGGACTTGTCGGCGGAAGAGGCATGCATGATGTTATGCCGGGCTTTTTAGCCCCTCCCTCGATGCATGGGAAGTCATTTACTGCTTCTGCGCCAGCCTGGACAATCGTACAGTGCCGCCCGTGGCGGGACCAGGACTGATGGTGGAGCGCATAACCGGAACTCAACATGGATAACCTCGATTCTCTTTTCAACGTGCGTGGGCAAGTCGCTGTGATCACGGGCGGGGCGGGTGTCCTTTGCTCGGCCATGGCGAAAGGCCTGGCCGCCGCCGGCGCAAAGATCGCCGTGCTCGATCTTGCGCGGGAAGCGGCCTGCAAGCTGGCCGACGAGATCAAAGCCGCCGGAGGAACAGCCGTCGGCCTGTCCTGCAACGTGCTCGATCGGCCAAGCGTCGAGGCCGCCGCAGACGCCGTCGTGCAGGCATTCGGGCGCGTGGACGTGCTCGTCAACGGCGCGGGCGGCAACAAACCCCAGGCAACCACCAGCGCGGAGAAACGCTTCTTCGATCTGCCTGCGGATGCCGTTCAATGGGTCTTTAATCTCAACTTCGTTGGGACGTTGCTCCCCAGCCAGGTGTTCGGACGCCTCATGGCCCGCCAGCAGAGCGGGGTGATCATCAATATCTCCTCGATGAATGCCTTCCGACCTCTCACGCGCATCCCGGCCTATTCAGCCGCCAAAGCCGCCGTCAGCAACTTCACCCAATGGCTGGCTGTCCACATGGCGCAGGAGTACTCGCCCGCCATACGGGTCAACGCCATTGCACCCGGCTTCTTCCTGACCGATCAGAACCGTTTTCTGCTGACCGACGCCGACACCGGGGCATTGACACCTCGCGGCCAGCAAATCATCGCCCACACGCCCCAGGGTCGGTTCGGGACATCCGAAGACCTGGTCGGCGCCATTCTCTGGCTCGTCTCCCCAGGAGCTGGTTTTGTCACCGGGATTGTCGTGCCCGTCGACGGCGGTTTCTCCGCATTTAGCGGTGTTTAGGTTTTACGGGGAGGATCCGCCAGTCCGTTGCCGCCGTCGTCAGAAGGCGCTGATTCCGGTCATCACAAGAAGTCTGTTTTGAGATGGGCGCGGGCCGCAACCGCCTCGCAGGCTCGGCGTCCCCCCTCCACCCTTTTCGCCTTCATGAATTGGCCGCGTGGTAAGGCGGATGCCGGTGCAAACGGCTCGACGCCGAGGGGCGCCTGGGCAAGAATGGCGCCCATGCGCAAGTCTGACGTCCGCATTCAGTGGTACAGCGGTTTCCGGCTGGCTCTTGCCGGCCTTCTTGGGGTCGTGAGCGCCAACGCCGCGTTCACGCCGCTGACGCCGATCCAAACCCCTCGCATCACCGCCAGCTCGACGGCTTATCCCGGCGGGGCCTTCGATGTCAGGAACCTCGTTGATGGAATTCTCAAGACCGAGTACTCGTCCGACAACAAGGGCGCGGGGACCTTTGTCGAGTTCGAGTTCGACGCGCGTTCGACCATCGGCGCTTTTCGACACGTCGATCGGAACGATCCTGCCACGATCGTCGGATCCGAACTCGTCTTCGCCGATGCCGATGGTAGGACGGTGGCGACCGTGCGGGTCAAGCACGGCGGGGCGCGCGGCGGCGAGACGTTTTTCACTTTGCCCGTGCCCGTGACGGCGCGGCGGGTGAAATGGAGCGTGACAGGGCTGGGGCCTCAGGGCTTCGGCACGGTTGGCGGCGCCGAGATTGCATTTTATGCGAGCGGACCGGTCGAGGAGGCGGCAACCAGGGATACGGTCGAGGTCAAACAGGTCCCGATTGTCGACAAGACCAGCGTCGGCCTGGTCCAGACCTTGCGCGTCACGTTGGATCATCCGTATGCGGAGCCTGCGGACGCCGTGGTGCGGCTCGGCGCGGAGCAGACGAAGACCATTCGTCTGCAACCCGGGCGACAGACCATCGAGTGGCGCGTGCCGGCTGTGGCGGCCGCGCAGACGGCGGCCCTGGTTCTCGATGTGGCGGGCCAGACTGTGGTCCGGACCGAACTGCGCCGGGCGCCGGTGCGTCCGTTGACGGTGTATGTGCTGCCGCATTCGCACACCGACATTGGCTACACGGAGATCCAGACCGAGATCGAGGACAAGCAGGTGCAGAACCTGGTTCGCGGCATGGAGATCGCCCGCCGGACGGCGAGCTATCCGCCGGGGGCGCGTTTTGTGTGGAATGTGGAAGTGCTGTGGGCGGCGGATCTCTACCTGCGGCGGCTTGGCGAGGCGCAGCGCAAGGAATTCATCGAGGCCGTGCGGGCTGGGCAGGTCGCTCTCAACGGCATGTATTTGAACGAACTCACCGGCCTCTGCCGACCGGAGGAGTTGGTGCGGCTCTTTCGCATGGCGACGCGCCTGGGGGCCGAGACAGGCGTGCCCGTGGACGTGGCGATGATCAGCGACGTGCCGGGCTGTTCGTGGGGGACCGTGAGCGCGATGGCTGAGGCCGGCATCCGGTATTTCAGCGTGGCGCCGAACTATTTCGATCGCATTGGGGACATCCTGGTGCAGTGGGAGAACAAGCCGTTTTACTGGGTTGGGCCCGACGGACGGAGCAAGGTGCTGGTCTGGATTCCGTTCTGGGGTTACGCGATGTCGCACCGCTACCACGCGCTGTCGCCGCGCCTGGTCGAGGATTTCTGCGATGGGCTGTCGCAGCGGGCGTATCCCTATGAGATCGCCTACGTGCGCTGGAGCGGCGTGGGCGACAACGCCACGCCCGACCCTGCGATCTGCGAGTTCATCAGGGATTGGAACCAGACGCATGCCTCGCCCCAATTCGTCATCAGCTCGACCGGCGCGGCCTTTCGCGCCTTCGAGGCGCGGCACGGGGCGGAGCTCGAGCAGGTGGCGGGCGACTGGACGCCCTACTGGGAGGATGGCGCCGGGTCGTCGGCATTCGAGACGGCGATGAACCGGGCGAGTTCGGACCGGGTGACCCAGGCCGAGGCGCTCTGGGCGATGCTCAATCCGCGGGATTATCCGGTTGACGCGTTCGAGGAAGCCTGGCGCAACGTGTTGCTCTACTCCGAACACACCTGGGGCGCCTGGTGCAGTGTCGGCGAACCGTTCCGCCGCGAGACCCGCGAGCAATGGGCCGTCAAGCAATCCTATGCTGTCGCCGCCGATCTCCAGTCGCGCGACCTCCTCAGCCGCGCCCTGGCCCAGTCCGCCGGTCCGGCGCAAAGCGCGGCTGTGGACATCTTCAACACCACGTCATGGCCGCGCACGGAACTGGTCGTGGTGCCCAAGTTCCTTTCGGAAGGCAAAGACCGGGTCGCAGACGACTCGGGCCGGCCCGTGGCATCGCAGCGGTTGCGGAGCGGCGAATTGGTCCTTCTCGCCCGAGAGGTGCCGCCGTTTGCTGCGCGGCGTTACAGGCTTGCCCCAGGCGCGCCGCACGCCGATGGAAAGGTCAATGCGCGAGGCGCGACCCTGGAGAACGGGATCATCAGCCTGCGTGTGGACGAGCAGACCGGCGGGATTGTCGATCTGCGCCTGGCGGGTCTCGATGCCAACCTCGCCGACGTCGCCGATGGGCAGGCGCTCAACGAGTATCTCTACTTCAACGGGGACAAGCCGTCCGATGCCAGGCGCAACGGGCCGGTCACGATCGGCGTGCGCGAGACGGGTCCGCTTGTCGCATCGCTGCTGATTGCGTCCGATGCGCCGGGGTGCCATCGCCTCGAACGCGAAATCCGGCTCGTTGCCGGCGGGGACGCCGTCGAGATTGTCAACACGCTCGACAAGAGCCGTCTCCTCGCGTCGAGCTACCACGCGGCGGAGGGCAAGGAGAGTCTGAATTTCGGTTTCCCCTTTGCTGTGCCCGATGGCCAGATGCGTCTCGAGGTGTCCTATGGTGTCATCCGCCCCGATCTCGAGCAGATCCCGAGCGCGTGCAAGAACTGGTTCAGCGTGAACCGCTGGGCGGACGTGGCGAACGATCAGTTCGGCGTCACCTGGGTCACGCTCGACGCGCCGCTGGTGCAGGTCGGCGAACTGTCGGCGAATCTGCTCAACTCGCAGTCCAACCCCGAGGTGTGGCGGAAGAAGGTCGGCCCGACTCGGAAGCTCTATTCGTGGGCCATGAACAACCATTGGGGGACGAACTACCGGGCCTACCAGGCAGGGCCGCATACGTTCCGGTTCCTCCTCCGTCCGCACCGCGGTTACGATCCGTTGGCTGCGTCCCGGCTCGCCATCGCCGCGAGCCAGCCGTTGCTGCCGACTGTGGCGCGCGGGCCCAAACCCGTCGGGGCGCCGCGATTCCAACTGAGTTCGCCGGACATGCTGGTGACCGGGGTCAAGCCGAGCGATGACAGCCGGGCGCTCATCTTCCGTCTCTGGGGCGCCGCCGGACGGGAGGCGCAGAGCGAGATCGGATTGAACGGCTTCTCAGCGCGGCAGCTCTGGCAGAGCGACGCCAGTGAACGACCGTTGCGCAAGCTCGAAGGCCGCGTCACGGTCCCGGCCTGGGGTTTGGCCACCGTGCGGGCGGATCTGGAGATGTGATTATGGACGGGGTTGACATTGGGCAGTTTACTGAGGAATCACCGGAATGCACTCCATCGTCACCCTCACCCGCCCCCGCAGTCGCGGGGGCACCCTCGATCGGATGGGAGAGGGCGGGGGTGAGGGGGCTGTGCAGTGTATCCAACCGACTGAGCAGTATGTCCGCGGTTACGCAACCACGGTCCATGAACAAAGTCCCTTTTTTAGAACGCATTGGGATTGGGACTCGCATCGGCCTTGCGGCGCTGTGCGCAGCGTGGTTATTGCTTGATGCGTCGCCGATTCGCGGCGCGGTCGCGCCCGGCGGCACAAAGACCAAGCCTCCCCAAAAACCGGCCGCAACGCCTGCGCCTGCCCGGTCGATCCCGCGCGATCCGTATGTGGGGGCGATCGTCGTGGATGTGGGCGCCAAGCGGGTGCTCTTCGAAGATCGGGCGGACGTTCCGGGTTACCCCGCGAGCGTGCTGAAGCTGATGGATCTGCTGATCATCCTCGATCGAATCGAGCGAGGGCAGCTTTCGTTTCAGGACAAAGTCCCGGTGAGCGCCAAGGCGGCGGCGACGGGCGGTTCGCAAGTGTGGCTCGCCGAGCGGGAAGTGTTTACCGTGGACGAAATGCTCTATGCGTTGATGGTCAAGTCGGCGAACGACGCCGCCGTGGCCCTGGCCGAGAAGGTCGCCGGAAGCACGCCGGCTTTTGTCGGCTTAATGAACCAGCGCGCCCGGGAACTGGGCATGACCAGCACCCGGTTTAGCTCCGTGCACGGTCTTCCGCCCGGCCCGGGTCAGCCGCATGACGTGACGACGGCGAGAGACCTGGCCCGCCTCTGTTATGCCGTGTTGCAGAAGCGGGACGCGCTGCGCTACACGTCGACGCGCCAGAGGACCTTTCGCCCCGCCTCGGCCAAGGGCGCGGTTGTCATGCGGAGCCACAATCCGCTCCTCGCTCAGGTCGCAGGTTGCGATGGCCTCAAGACCGGCTACATCGCCGCAGCGGGCTTCTCGATCGCCGTCACCGCGCAGCGTCAAGACCGCCGCCTGGTCGCGGTGGTCCTGGGCAGTGCCGATCGGAAACGGCGCGACGCGAAAGCGGCCGAGCTGATCGAGCGCGGTTTTGCCAATTAGCGAGGCCTCGCCTCAGACCGAGGAACGAAGCAGATGGCCCGGTGCCGCCCCGCCCCGCGGGGCGGGGGGGCTTTGGCTCGCTGGCTTCGTTGCTCCTCGGTCACAGACCGCCGCGGGTATGCTCCCTCGTCGCGCCTCGCCAGCGAGCCAAATCCCCTCCAGCAAAACCGGAATTAATTTTTGCACAGACCCTAAGGCGATTCCGGCTCGGCGTCGTCGGCGTCTGGCACACCGGCATCGGCGTCGGTCTTCAAGCCGGTCTCGATGCCAATGCGCGGGGCGGTGGCGATCCACTCCTTGATGAGGCGGTAGCCGACGGCCAGGAGGGTCGGCCCGAGAAAGACGCCGATGAACCCGAAGGCGACGGCGCCGCCGAGCACGCCGAGGAAGATCAAAAGGAAGGGCAGCCTGCTGCCCTGGCTGATCAGCCAGGGTTTGACCAGGTTGTCGACGCTGCTGACGCCGGTGCCCCAGATCAGCATGAAGACGCCCCAGCCCGGATGCCCCTCGAGGAACAGCCACATGGCAGCCGGAAACCAGACGAACGGGGCGCCGAATGGAATGATCGCCACGAAGAACATCAGCAGCGTCAGCAGCCCGGGCGCGGGCACGCCGGCGATCGCAAAACCGATTCCAGCCACCACGGCCTGCACCAGCGCCGTCCCGATGATCCCGTAGACGACACCCCGCACGGTCTTCCCCGCCACATCCAGCAAAGTGCGCCCGCGGTCGCCAGCGATCCGGCTCAAGGCGGTCTTGAGCCGCTCCGCCCCCGTCGCGCCGTCGCGGAACAGGAAAAACGAGACCAGAACGCTGACCGTCAACTCGAACAGGCCGCGTCCGAGAGCAAGCCCGATCTTGAGCAGGCGGCCGCTGGCCGGCTCGATGAAGGTTTTGAGGGCGTCCCGCGATTTGGCGCCGTCGCGCGCCAATTCCAGCCAATACGCGTTTGCCGAATCGCCGAAGAACGGGACGCGTTCGAGCCAGGCCGGCGGTTCGGGCGGAGCCCCATCCATCCAGGCGCGCGTCGCCGTGGTGAGTTCGCGGACGTTGTCGGCGAGCGTCATGCCGGCAATCACAAACGGCAGCAGCACGATGAGCGTGATCCCCAACGTGATCAGGAACGCCGCCAGGGTCCGCCGACCGCCGACCATTTTCAACAGTGTCTCATACACCGGCCAGAGGGTGAAACAGAGGATCACGGCCCAAAGAAGCGCCGACGCGAAGGGCGTGAGCACCAGGACGCAGCCGGCTCCCAGAAACGCCAGCGCGATCAGGCCGAGATACAATTCGAACCGCTTGCCGAAGAGCTTCACCGCCGTCAGCTTCGCAGCCTGACCGTCCCGACGCCAGCGGTTTTCAGGCGCGGTTTTGCCAACTTGCCCGGTTACGGTTCCTCGCGAAGCGTGTGGAATCACTGGGCTAAGACTTTTGCTTGTTTGTCGGTCCCTGCCGGGACTAGGCTGGCAGCCGGTTCGGGCAATCGAGGTTACCTGATGAACGCAACATTTTGGCCCGGGATCAAGGGTTGAAGCATGCGGACGCGCCACTGCGAGTTAACGCTTGGCTTGGCGGTGATCGCATCGGCGGTGGGTCTCGGTTCGTTTTGTGCGCATGGCCAGCCCGCGCCCGCCGAATCCGCCCCCCAAAGCAGGTTCACTCTGGCCTGTCGCCTGGCGAACTATCAGGGATGCGAGCAGGCTGCGTGGACGCATCTGCCATCCATTGGGGTTCATCATGTCTTCCTGAGCGTGCCGGCGGCCGATCAGGTTGAGATCGTCCGGAAACGCCTTGCTGATCATGGTTTGAAGGCGGTGGTGTTTCGGGGCGATGCCGACCTGTCGCGTCCGGAGGGAGTCGGCCAACTCGACGGGCAACTGGCTGTCTGCGAGCGCATGGGGGTCAAGTATCTGTTTCTGTCGGTCAAGAGGCGCGATGTCCCCAAGGCGCTCGTTTACCAGCGATTGCGGCAGGCGGGCGACCTGGCCGCCCGGCATGGGGTGACAATCGCGATCGAGACGCACCCTGACCTCGGGACGAACGGGGACGTGCTCCTCGAGACCATGCGCCAGGTCGATCATCCGCGCGTGCGGGTCAACTTTGACACCGGCAACATCCACTTTTACAACGATGGGATGAACGCCGCGACCGAACTGCGCAAGATCCTGGCCTGCGTGGCCACCGTCGAGATCAAGGACCATGACGGCGGAGTGGGGGAGTGGCGTTTTCCCGCGCTGGGCCGAGGGAGCGTCAACATTGCCGCCGTGCTCCGGATTCTCCGTGAACACGGCTACAGCGGTCCAATCACGATGGAGATCGAGGGAGTGAAGGACGTCTTCCGCACCCCACAACAGATCCAAGACGACATCGCCGAGTCCGCGGCCTATCTGCGGACGCTGGCGGCGTTCGAGTGACGCGATAGCATCGACATCATCCCAGACATAACCACCATGATCACGCCTGTTGCCTCCCGCACTCTCCGACTTGCCCTGTTCACGCTGGCCCTCTGCCTCTGTGCCGGCTCGGAAACATTGGCAGGCGCCGCCGGCCAGCGCGCCTCAGGGCGTCTGATTGCGCGCATCCATGACTCCGGGTTCCCCCAGGGCCACGACACCTACAACGGGATGCTTGCGGCCAGTGACGGGCGCATCTATTACGTGCTGTGCTCGGAGGCGTTCGACCTGGCAGGCCAGATGTACGTCTACGATCCCAAGAAGGACATGATTCGGCATTTGGGCGATCTGAGCGCCGCGTGCGGCGAAGGCGGCCAAAAGGTCATCGCCCAGGGCAAGTCGCACGTCAATTTCGTCGAGGCCAACGGCAAGCTCTACTTTGCGACGCATGTGGGGTATTACAGCATCATTGACGGGATGGAGAAGACGGGCATCCCCCCGGCCGGCTACAAGCCTTACCCTGGC
>CAYPUR010000004.1:3776-37453 GCA_964413865.1 uncultured Verrucomicrobiota bacterium | reverse complement strand
GGCAAGTTCGAGGATCTGGGGCTTGCCCCGCATGGCGAGGGGATTTTGACGATGAACATGGATGCGCGGCGGGGACGCCTTTTTGCGATCACCTGGCCGTGCGGCTATTTCCTTCGCAAGGATCTGGGCACGGGCGAGCTCAGGGACTTTGGCCTCTTTGCGCAACAGGGGGAGAGCGGACGCGGCGCGACCTACCGGACCTTGTGCCGGTCGATTGCGGTCGATCCCAACGACGGCTCGGCCTATTTCAGCACGGGGGACGGTGCGATCCTGCGGTGGCGTGCCGACACCGACGCTGTCGAGACGATTGCGGGGGAGGATCTGAGGAAGGATTACCTGGGCCTCTACGATCCGACGTCCCCCGGCCACATGGCCTACAACTGGCGCCAGACGTTCTGGTATCAGCCCGAGCGTGCAATCTACATGGTGCACGGAAACTCGGGGTACCTCTCCAGGTACGAGCCAACAGCCAACCGGGTCGAGGTGCTCGACCGGATCACATCGGCTCCCTCGCAACGCAGCGGGATGTTCGATCAGTTCAGCTACGGCTACCTCGGCTTCACGCTCGGCCCGGACGGCCAGACGATTCACTACCTGACAGGCGGGCCTGTGTACGTGGACGGCAAACGCGTCAGGGGCAAGGACTCGACGGCGATGGGCGAGTCCAAAGGCATCGAGAACCTGCATCTCATCACTTACCACATTCCCACCCGTACATACCGCGACCAGGGACCGATTTTCTTCGAGAACGGCGATCGGCCGGCGTACGTCAACTCGATCGCTGTGGGCAAGGATGGCACCGTCTACACGCTGGCGCGCGTCCCGCGCAACGGCAAGACGGTGACCGACCTGATCAGCATTCGCGGGCCATTTCGGGTCAAGTGACCAGCGCACACAACTCGAACGATTATGAAAACGCACAACCTGAATCGCCGTCGGTTTATCGCGGTGGCATCGGTCGGCTCGGCGGCGGCAATGGCCTCTCACACCCTTCCCCTGTGCGGTGACACTACGGGGACGGCGAAGAAGCTGGCTGTTCTGGGGGGCGACCCCGTGCGCAAGAACCGCACCTGGCCGTCCTGGCCCTACGTGGATGACAAGGTCATGGAGTCCGTCGCCAAGACCACCCGGAGCGGAATCTGGTGTCGGATCCAGTCGGCGACGGGCACGGTGCCGACCTTCGAGAAGGCGTACGCCGAGCTGATGGGGACGAAGTTCTGTGTGGCCACCGGCTCGGGCACCCAGGCCCTCCACACGTGCGTCGAGGCCCTGGGCATCGGCGCCGGCGACGAAGTCATCACCTCGCCCTACACCGATCCGGGCACCATCGCCTCGATCCTGGCGGCCCGGGCGCTGCCCGTGCTGGCCGACCTTGATCCGGAGTCCTTCCAGCTCGATCCGGACGATGTCGAGCGGCGCATCACCGAGAACACGCGGGCCCTCATGCCGGTGCACATGATGGGGCAGCCCTGCCACCTCGAACGCTTCCTCGAGATTGGCCGACAACACAATCTGACCGTCATCGAGGACGCGTGCCAGGCGCATCTTTCCGAGTACCAGGGCAAGAAACTGGGCTCGATCGCGCCTCTGGGCTGTTTCAGCTTCCAGACCAGCAAGACGATCGCGTGCGGCGAAGGCGGGGCGGTCATCGGCGACGACGAGGCCCTGATGGACAAGGTCTATACGGTCCACAATCACGGCACATCGCGGCGCGGGAAGACCGAGGTGATCGGCCCGAAGTATCGGATGAACGAACTCCAAGCGGCGCTGTTGCTCGGCCAACTCGAAGGTGTCCGGGAACGCTTCCAGCGCCGCAACGAGAACGCGGCGTATCTGACGAGCCGCCTCAAGGGCTGCCCCGGCCTCGTCCCGCAGAAGCTCTACCCGGGCACCACGAGCGGCTCGTTCTACCTGTACGCCATGCGCTATCGCAAGGAGCACTTCAACAATGTCGACCGCGCCCGCTTCCTCAAAGCCATGGCCGCCGAAGGCGTGCCCTTGAGCCCCTACATCACCATCGGTCTCCACCGCGAGCCCTGGGTGGATCACATCGTCCAGAGCAGGGTCTATCGCAAGACATTCTCAGAGCGCCGGCTCAAGGAGTTTCGCGACGGGATGAGCTGTCCCAGGTGCGATCAGGTCTGCGAGGACATGGCGATGATCTGGGCCTCGGGTCCGTTCCTGGGCACCAAGGCGGACATGGACGACATCGCCGACGCCGTCCTGAAGGTCTACGAGAACCGCGATCAGCTCGCCTCCGTTTGACCGCTGGGCTGGCGGCCTCTTCGGCTGCCGCATGCTGCGCGCCACTTGGCAAGACAACCCCAAAGCGGGAGAATGACTGCCATGCAAACCACCGCGTTTTCTCCCCGAGGGGCAGTCATGTCCCTGTTGGCAGCGTGCCTGTTCAATCTGGTCGCGGGAACCGACCAGGCGCTCGAGTCCGGCTGGGTGAACCCTCCCCGATCCGCTCGAGTGCGCGCCTATTGGTGGTGGCTCAATGGCAATGTGACCCGCGCCGCCATCACACGCGACCTCGAAGAGATGAAGGCCAAGGGATGGGGCGGCGCGCTCATCTGCGACGCCGATGGAGCGAGCCAGGATGGCAACGACCCCGTCAAGCACGGGCCGACCTTCCTGACGCCCGAGTGGCGTGCGCTCTACAAACACGCCCTGAGCGAGGCCGACCGGCTCGGCTTGGAAATGAGCCTCAATATCCAAAGCGGCTGGAACCTCGGCGGGCCCATGGTCGCCCCCGAAGACGCCGCCAAAAAACTGGTCTGGTCCGAATCCCGGGCCGACGGTCCGGCCCTGTTCAAACAGAGGCTGCCTGAGCCGAAAGGCCGCGATGGTTTTTACCGCGATCTGTTTGTCATCGCCTATCCCCTCGACACCAACGCGCCCGCGACCCCGCGGCGCCCGCTCCAGAATTGGCAGCAAAAGGCCATGCACAGGGCTCTGCATTTCTCGGCCCCCGACACCACCCCTCTGCTGACCGAACTCCCTCCCGAGCCGGGCGAGGAAGACACGCGCAGGGCGGACGTGCGCGAGGTCACGTCCAGGCTGGGACCGGATGGTCTGTTCGAGTGGGAGGTGCCGGCGGGCGCGTGGCAGATCCTGCGCTTCGGCTGCACGATCGGCGATCACGCCCGGGTCTCGACATCGAGCGACGGCTGGAAGGGCTTCGCCCTCGATGTGCTCGATGCCGGCGCGTTTCGCCGCTATTGGGACGCCGTTGTCGAACCGCTCATTGCCGACGCCGGCCCGCTGGCGGGCCGGACACTCAAGTACCTGCACACCGATAGTTGGGAGGTCGAGGCCGTCAACTGGACGCCGACCCTGCGGGAGGAATTCCAACAGTGCCGCGGTTACGACCTGATGCCCTTCCTGCCGGTGCTGGCGGGGCGCATCGTGGAGGACAGGTCCGTCAGCCATCGTTTCCTCCACGACTTCCGCCGCACCCTTGGCGACCTGGCCATTGACAACCATTACCGGCTCTTCCGCGATGGCGCGCATCGCCACGGACTCCAGATCCACCCGGAATCGGGCGGCCCCCACGCGGTGCCGGTCGACGCCCAGCAATGCCTCGGTTTCAACGACGTGCCGATGAGCGAGTTTTGGGCCTGGTCGTGGCGGCACCGCGTCGGCGAGTCGAACCGTTTCTTCGTCAAACAGCCCGCCTCCGCCGCGCACACCTACGGACGGCGGTTGGTTGCGGCGGAGGGCTTCACGACCATCGGCCCGCACTGGCAGGAGACGATCTGGGACAACCTGAAGCCGTCGTTTGACCGGGCGGCCTGCGAGGGGTTGAACCTGCTGGTGTGGCACGCGTTCGTCTGTTCCCCTGAAGAAGAAGGGCTCCCGGGCATCCAGTACTTTGCGGGCACCCATATCAACCCGAATTGCACCTGGTGGCCGCGGTCCGGCCCGTTCATCGCCTACCTCAACCGCTGTCAGTGGCTCCTCCAACAAGGCCTCTTCGTCGCCGACGCCTGCTGCTACTACGGCGATCATGTGCCCAACTTCGCCCAGCTCAAACGAAGCGACCCCGCCCGCGTGCTCCCGGGTTACGACTACGACGTCGTCACCGAGGAGGTGCTCCTCACTCGCGCCACTGCGCGCGACGGTCGGATCTTCCTGCCCGATGGCATGAGCTATCGCGTGCTCGTCTTGCGCGACGCCGACGCCATCTCGCTGCCGGTCCTGCGCAGGATCCGGGAGTTGGTCGCGGCAGGCGCAACGGTCGTCGGTCCCAAGCCGGTCGAGGCCACTGGCCTCGTCGGTTACCCACGGTCCGACGCCGAGGTTCAACGCATCGCCAGCGCCCTTTGGGACGCCCCCGGACAAGCGTCGGAAGGTCGGGTCGTCTTCGACAAAACCGCGCGTGAGGTCCTCATCGCCGGCGGTGTCAGACCCGACTTCGAGTTCCAGGGAGCGGATGCACTGACAACCCTTGACTACATCCACCGTTGCGCCGTCGACGCCGATATCTATTTCGTCGCGAATCGCTCGAACCGCTGGGAGAATGTCCGCTGCAGCTTCCGGGTCTGGGGCAAGACGCCCGAATTGTGGCTGCCTGACAGCGGGACAATCCGCGCGGCGGCTGCGTGGGAGGAGGGCAACGGACAGATCACCCTGCCCCTCGAACTCGAGCCCTATGGCTCTCTGTTCGTGGTCTTCCGAGCGCCAGCCGACAGCCAGCGGGTCGCCTCTGTTACCCGCGACGGACAACCCCTTGTTGCCATCGCGTCGGCCCCCGCCCTCGCCCTCGCCATCGAGAGGATCTCCGACGCCGGCCCCGCGCCCGGCGCCGCCCATGTCCGAACCCCACCAACCCGCCGTGGCGACGCGGTGGAACTGTGGCGTGAAGGCGATGCCCTGCGGCTCTCCGCGTCTGGTCCCGCGGGCACGTACTCAGTCCAGCACGCGGACGGCCGCGTCGAAACGCTGAACATCCCCGCGGCGCCGCCGCCGCGCGCACTCGATGCCGGATGGGTGCTCCATGCTCCGCCGCGCGAACTCTTGAACTCCGCCACCCGACCTGTGCAACTCGATGCCCTGCGGTCATGGACGAGCTTCGAGGATCCCTTGGTCAAGTATCACGCCGGCACTCTCGAATATGTCCTGCAGTTCGAAGCGGGTGAGGAATGGCTGGACGCTCGGACGCGTCTCTTCCTCGAACTGGGCCAGGTGCGGGAGCTGGCCGGAATCGTGCTCAACGGACGGGACCTCGGGATTGTTTGGAAGCCGCCCTTCGGAGTCGACGTGACCGGCGCTTTGCAGAAAGGGCGAAACGTCCTGTCCGTGCGCGTGACAAACTTCTGGCCCAACCGCGTCATTGGGGAACACTCGATGCCGCCGGATCGGCGCTGGACACGGACCAACATCCGCAAGCTCACCCAGGACACCCCGTTGATGGAGTCAGGGCTTCTTGGCCCGGTGCGCCTGAGGGCGGCCACACAGGCTCAGATAGCGCGGTCCTCACCGGAGAATCACTGAGGGGTTCGCAGGATACGCGACAGACAACCCTCGCCCAGGCCCTCTTTCATCCGATGGGAGAGGGTGTCCCGCTCTGCGGGACGGATGAGGGTGGCGGTGCCTCACATCCCACGGATTCCTCTGCAAGGCGCATCGCGGCGGCCATCGCCTCGATGCCGATGCAACGCGGGTCGTCGTCCAGATTCCGCATAAACCAACGCCTCGCCTGGGCTGCCGGGCCGATCCGACGCCGTTCACTCGTCGTGCGTCGGCTGCGCCAGCCATTTCCCGATCATCGCGCCGGCCGCTTCGTCACACCCTTTCGAGGCGTCTGAACCGCCCATGTTTGTCCCAATCACAACTGAGAACCTGATCTCGGGCGCGAGCCACATGACCACGTACCATGCCGTGTTCGAGCCGTCGTGCGTCAAGGCCTGTCCCCGCGCCCAATCGCGTCGAACACTCCGCCAGCCGCAGGCGTAGTCGAATCCGGGAGGGGGGCTGTGCAATCGACGGAACGTCTCCGGCTGCAACAGGCCGCCGCGCCGCTCACCCTCGAGATGCATGATGGTGAAACGCGCCAGGTCCTCGAGCGTGCAATGCACGCGCCCGCCGGGCCCGATGGCAGGCGGGTTGTCGATCTGATCCGGCCTGGTCTCGGCGAGGCGCGCCTCAGACCGATCCCAATCCCCGGCCTCGTGGGCAGCCCCAATGCCTTCCCGGCTCTCGCGTCCCGCGCGGCTCGGCTGAGCCCGATGAAGTCCTCGCTCCACGGAACTCTTGCGCTTGTGGCCCCAGGGCTGATCCACTTTGCCCGGCGTTCCTGGCGGACCGAATCCGGCCGAACTCATGCCAAGCGGCTTGAACAGCCTTCGGGTAATAAGATCTTCCCACGATTGGCCCGCCACCTGTTCGAGCATGGCGCCGATGACGGAATAGCCCTGGTTCGAGTAGATCATCTTCGCCCCCGGCGCCACTGCGGGCGGCTGTGCAAGAACGGCGCCGATGAACTCGCGGCGCTGTTCCGCGGGCGTCCCCTTTTGTTTCCAAGCCCGTCTCCAGGCGTCCGACGGTGGTTGATCGGGACACCCGCCGCGATGGGTCAACAACTGCTCGACGGTGACGGTTTCGTACTGCCTGTCCATGCCGCCGACGAGCTCGGGAAAGGCCTCGGCGATTGTGGTGTCCCAGCGCAGTTTGCCTTCCTCGATCAACAGCGCCGCGAGCGTGGCGGTCATGGCCTTCGTGCACGACCCGATGTGGAACAGGTCGTTGGTCGTCACCGGGATGCGATCCCCCACCTTTCGCACCCCCGAAGCGGCGCGGTCGCAAATCCGCCCGTCCTTCACCACGACCACCGCCAGCGCCGGCAGGGCATACTGCCTGCGAATCGCTTCCAGCACGTGCAGCGTATCGGCAAATGATGCCGCGCGCGCGGCAGCCGAAGGACTGAATGCAGCCGCTTTGACCCCATTCTGCCGATGGCTCTCCTCCTGCGCGGCCGCGGCCAGAACGGGCTGATCCAGCCCGGATCCACTCGCAAGCACTAGCACAAGCGAACCCATGCCCCCGGCCGCTAGAAGCAGAAAGGGAATCGCTCGACGCATGCCCTTGCCCAACGTCATGAATGGTTACGTGGTGTATCGCACCGAACACGCAATGGACATCCAAAATGACGTCATCTTTTGCGTCACGGTGTGAGGATACGCTTGCTAAACGGCTTGGCAATAGGGAATTGCATCAGCGAGGAAGAAATGTTCCCGAACGACGCGACAAACCGGTGTTATCGGGGCCCGTCGGATGGCTCGCGCCTGGCGCGCGGGTGTGAGGGGGGGGGTGCATTGTGGTGAAAAGAGGTTGACGCGACGGTCGAAAGCCCCATGAATTACTTCGTTACCCAACGAGACTATGTAGCTTAACGAAGCGTGACCATGAAACGCACTATCTCCATTGGATTGGTCCGGCGGATGCTCCCTGTGTGTGCCGTCGCGTCACTCGGGTGGGCGGCAGCAACGCTCGAGGCCTTTCCCATCATCACCAGCGTCGTCGAGACGGGAGGCGACAACGAAGCCACGGACACGATTGTGGCGAAGTGGACGGGGGTGACGTGGAACACCACGATGGCCAACGAGCCGATTCTGAACACACCCGCTGGCACCCCGTATACGGTGCCTGCGTTTGGCGAGGGGGTGCCATGCATGGTGGACCGGGCGCATGTGTACGCGGCGGCCTCGCCGACGCTGCCCATTCCTTCGTACCTCGCGGGCGGCGAGTACATCATGATCGGCAATGACAACCGGGACAACACAGCGTTTCGGCTGGACATCACCGTGTCGGAACCGGCTCTGGTCTATCTGCTGATCGACAACCGGCGCTACGACGCTTCGAATGCCGATCCACCCGTGTACACCGACGGGGTCGAGCCGCTCTACTGGTACTCGGCCATGACCTGGGTCGGCGCCGAAGGGTTCACGCCAGTCCTCAACGGATTGAATCGGGCTGGGGATCCCTATTTGCCCGACGAAGTGGGCTACGACGAGAGCTACGATGGCGACCTTGACCAGTGGGCATCAGTTTATTTCAAACAGGTCGAGGCCGGCACAGTCTCGACATTCGAGTACGGCGAGGGGCAGAACATGTACGGCGTGGTGGTCAAGGGCCTGCCGACCTCGATCAACAATCCCCCGGTTCTCAGCGACATCACTCCGGCAAACGCAACGCTCTTCTATGCCGCCTCGGCCGGTCTGAGTTTCAAGGCGTCGACGGTTGCCCCGAATCGGCTCGACCCGGAGAATCTCCGGCTCATCCTGAACGGGGCGGATGTCTCGGCCCAGTTGGCCGTGAGCGGCAGTTCGACCGATCGCACGGTGAAGTTCACGGGACTCGAAGCGAACGCGGTCTACACAGCTCAGATCACGGTGTCGGATCAGGCGGGGCGTTCCGCGAGCGCCGAGCTGAACTTTGACACGTTCAGCGAGAGCGCCGGGATTGTGATCGAAGCCGAGGATTACAACTACGAGGGCGGCAAGAGCGTGGCGGGGACGCCTCCGGCCGGCTATGCGGGTCTGACGGGCACGCCGGACGCCGACTACCACGACAACAACACGACGACTGCGGCGACCGAGTATCGCACGGCCGATTTCGCCGGGTTGGGGGTGTCCAACGACGGTTCGCGCGCCCGGTTCACGTCCGCGGGGGCCACCGATTATCACGTGACCGGCTTCGTCGCAGGCGATTGGATGAACTACACGCGAACGTTGGACAACAACGCCTATCGGGTGTACGTGCGGGCATCCGCCGGACGCGCCCAGGCGATTCGCCTCGACCGGGTGACGGGCGATCCGGGCTCGCCCACCCAAGGCCGATCCCCTCTGGGATTCTTTGCCGTGCCCGGCGCGCCTTATACGTATGTGCCGCTTTCCGACGCTTCCGGCCAACCGGTCACGTTGGCGCTTGGCGGTGTGACGACGCTCCGGCTGACGGCCTTGGAGTCATCCAGTCCGAGCACCCAGTTGAATTTCCTGTTCCTGGTCCCGGTCGATGGGCCGGCGAGACCGCCCTATGTCAGTGAAGTCAGCCCCGCCATGAACGCGATGGATGTCGCCCAGGACAGCGTCGTCGCCGCCACGATTGTGAACGGGTTGAGTCCGGTGCCGCCAGGCAACGTCACTCTCACATTCAACGGCCAGGACGTCACCAGCACGGCCTCTGTGACCGCGACGACCGATGGCGTGCAGGTGACCTATGATCCGCCCGGCTCGATTGCCTTCGATACCGCATGCACCGTTCGCGTCGCGTTCACCGACGCTGGAGGGACCGCGCACGCCCAGGACTGGGTGTTCACAACCCGCTCCTATGCGCCCGTGATCACGGGCGTGGTCGAGATGGGAGGGGATGATTCAGAGTTCACCCCGGCGCAATTCACCGGCCAGACCTTCAGCCACCCGAACCTGGGCGTCATCACGGTCCCGGCCTTCCGGGAAGATGTCCCGGCCTATCGCGACCGGGCGCACCAGTGGAATGGCGCGGCGGCGACCCTTCCGCTGCCATCGTACCTTGTGGGCGGCGATTACATCGCGATCCGCAACGACAATCGCGACAACACTTCCTTCCAACTCGATGTGACAGTGTCGGCGCCAGCGCTTGTGTACGTGCTGGTGGACAACCGCCTCGGCGACTCGAACGCGGCGAATCCGCCCGATTTGAGCACCGGCCTGATGTCGTGGCTCGAGGCTGAGGGCTGGGCGCCGGTGCGGACTGGGCACAACCGTCTTGTTTCGCCGGCGCTGCCGGACGAGGTGGGCCTGGATGAAAGCGGCGATGGCATCGGGGCGGGCGCGGGGGTGGACAGCTACTCGTCCATCTATGTGCGGGAGGTCCCGGCTGGCCTCGTGTCGCTCTACTACGCGGATAACGCGGGGCAGAACATGTACGGCGTGGTGGTGCGCGCGACGGCGACTCACATGTTTGTGCCAGTGGTCGAGATCACGAGTCCGGCGCCTGATGCAACGTATCCCACGACACCGGCCGCCATTGCGATCGCTGCGACCGCTTCGGTGAGAGACAGCGCGGTGACCAAAGTCGAGTTCTTCGAGGCGGCGGCCGGCAAGCTGGGCGAAGCGCTTGCCGCGCCCTACAACTTCGTCTGGAACAACGTTTCGGCGGGCCGCTACCGGTTGACGGCCAGGGCCACTGCGGCCAACGGCGAAACCGGCGTCTCGGCGCCTGTCGAGGTGATCGTCGGCACGGTCATCAGCGTGAACTTCCAGGACAGCACCGCTGTGACCCCGGATGGCTATCTGATGGACGTTGGCCAGGTGTTTAAAGATCAGGGCAACGGCTACAGCTACGGGTGGGACGCCGACAACACGGCCCACGCGCGCAATCGCGACAACGTCATCTCGCCTGACGAACGGTACGACACCTTCAACCACATGCAGAAGGATCTGCCGGCCGGGCGCGTCTGGGAGATCGAGTTGCCCAATGGCAACTACAGTGTCCACGTCGTTGTTGGCGAATCGGACAACTACGACAGCACGTTTGACATCCAGGCCGAGGGCGTGACGATTATCTCGGGGAAGGCGGCCGCCGCGATGCGCTGGTTCGAGAGCACCGCCATTGTGGCGGTGACCGATGGCCGACTCTCGCTGAGCAACGGTCCCACCGCCGTCAACAACAAGATCTGCTGCGTCGATATCGCCCGACTCCCCGACACCATGCCGGCCGCGGAGTTTGCGCCGCCGACGCTGAGCGGGAACACCCTCAACCTGACGTGGACGGGCCAGGGCCGCCTTCAGGAGGCATCGCAGGTCAATGGGCCCTGGGCCGACGTGCCAGGCAATCCCCAGAACAGCTACAGCGTCAGCACGACTGTGCCGCAGAGATTCTACCGCGTGGTCTCTCCGTAGGCGGGCAGTTCAGACCAGCAATCATCTCCAGAACGACCGGGCACCGCCCGGTCGTTCTTGTTTTCTGGACAGCCAGTGGGGTGCTGCTCCCAAGCGGTCAACGTGCTCTGCCCAGTCGACGACGAATCTCGGAGGGCGAGACGGTCTTCGGCGCATTCCCATACCAGAGCGGTGATCGGGGGGAATCGCTTATGCGGCGTGTGCAGGCACGCGGCGTACACCGGCAATCTCCATCCGTTGTCGGCCCGGTGCCCTCACCGGGCGGCAGAACACCGACCGTTGTAGGCCCGGTGCCCTCACCGGGCGACAGCACACCGACAACAAGCAGATAGATGCACCGTCGCGAAAGGGGTGTTCGCGAAAGGGGTTGCCAGCCTCCTTTTGGCGCCTAAGCTGGGGTCTGTCCTATGATCTCAACACACATCACCCGCCGCGGTTTTCTCGGGAGCACCGCCTCCGTTATTGTTGCCAGTCAGACCTTGATCCCCCGCGCCCACGGGGCGGAAGCCATTCCCGGGTTCGACCAGACGAAGACCGATGCGGATCAGACCAAGCCGTGGGAGCCAATGAGCGACCGCAAGGTCAGGGTTGGCCTGGTCGGTTATGGTCTGTGCCAGTTCTCGGCCGCTTTCGATTTCCAGAACCATCCCAATGTCGAGATTGTGGCGGTGAGCGATTTGTTTCCGGACCGCTGCGCCGCACTGGCCAACCATGTCAAGTGTTCGAAGACCTATCCGTCCCTCGAGGAAATGGTCAAGGACGACCGGATCGAGGCGATTTTTGTCGCCACGGACGCGCCGTCGCATGCCCGGCATTGCATCGAGGTGCTCAATCACGGCAAGCACGTGTGCACGGCGGTTCCGGCGTTCTGGGGCGACATTGAAGACGCGGAGAGGTTGCTGGCGTGCGTGAAGAAGAACGCCGGTCTTGTCTACGCGATGTTCGAGACCTCGGTTTTTCACGACGATTTGTACGCGATGGAGAAGCTGTACGCGGCGGGTGTTTTTGGCCACATCGTGTATTCCGAGGGGGAGTACTGTCATCCGCACTCCCTGGGATCGCCTACGCTCGGCTCATACAATGACTGGCGCAAGCACGGTTGCCCGATGTGGTATCCCACACATGCCACCGCCTACTACGTCGGAGTCACACACGGGAGTTTTGTCCAGGTGAGTTGCCAGGGAACAGCCGCGTTCGATCCGAGCGCGCGTCAACCCAATCGCATCGGCAACATCTTTAAGTCCGAGGTCGGGCTGTTCCGAACCAGCGAAGGAGGGCTCTGCCGCATTATCATCTGCGGTTCCCAGGGGGAGTACCTCGAAGCGGGCCGGATTCGGGGGGAGTACGCCGGCTACGACTGGCACAATGGGCGGGCGGATGGTTTTGTGGGCGACGCTGTCGGACAGCAACGCCTCAAGGAGGCGATGGCACGGGGCGTGCGGCGGAAGAAACACGCCCTGCCGCCCGGTGTGGCGCCGGGCGGGCATGGCGGATCGCACGGCTATCTGGCGGACGATTTCATCGACGCGATCCTGCGCGGGCGCAAACCGGCGGTCGACGTGATCGATGCGCTGAACATGACCGTGCCCGGTTACTACGCGCATCTCTCAGCCATGAAGGACGGAGAGACCCTGAAGATCCCGCAGTATTCCTAACCCGGAAATCTCACCAGTGGGGCGGTCGCGGCATTCCTGACGGTCGGTGGGTGAGATTTCCGGGTCTGTGAAACCCGCGCCCAGCAAGGAGAATTGGCTCATCGGTTCAGCAACGCCGGGACGCGCCCCAGCCGCTTGGGTGGCGCGGGCACGCGGACACAGTGTGGTCGAGATCGGGTCCATCGGTTTGTGGCGCGGGTTTCTGATTAGCCCGCATTTCAGGTGAAATGTGACCGTGACCGGTCAGATGACATCAAAACCTGGTGAGAAATGCGGGCTAAAGCGCGTAGCCCGGGCGGTAGGGCGGATTCAGGAACTGGTCCGCCTCCGGGCAATGCGGGAACCGCATGTTGACCGCGTCCCATTCGAGTTTTTGGTTCATGCGGATGGCGATGTTTCCCAGGAGGACGACCTCCGTGAGATGGGCGGCGTGATCGGCCAAGTTGGAGCCTGCGGGTTGGCCGCCCCGACACGCATCGAGGAACTCCTTCCAATGCCCGACCGAGCGCGGGAGCTTCTGGGGCGGGCGTCCGAACTCCTTGCGCTTGCTTTCGGGGATCAGGCGGTCGCGCAGCATGATCCCCTTGTCGCCCACGTACATGGTGCCGTCGTTCACCGCGAACTCGGCGTCGGGATCCAGTTCTTCGGGCCGGGGCGGGCGCATGCCTCCGTCATACCAGAAGATGCTCAGGGGTCCGTGCGTGTCGCTGGCTGCGAATTTGTAATGGGTGATGGAAGCCAGGGGCGCGGTTTCGCTGCTGATCTCCTTGGGCCGCTGCCAGTTGGTCGAGCAGGCCTCGACGCTCACCGGGTCGCCAATCTTCATGGCCTTGAAAATGGCGGAGAGCTCGTGGCAGCCGATGTCGCCGAGGACGCCGGTGCCGAAATCCCACCAGCCACGCCATGCAAACGGGTGATAGCAGGGATGATAGGGGCGCATGGGAGCGGGGCCGATCCAGAGATCCCAATCGAGGTGCGCAGGGCAGGGCGGGGTCTCCTTGGGGCGCGGCACGCCGCGCGGCGAGATGTCCGGATTCCGATTGGACCAGGCGTGGACCTCTTTGAGTGTGCCGATGGCGCCGGCCCAGATCATCTCGGCGACGCCGCGGGCCTCTTCGCCGGCCTGGCCGAAATTGCCCATTTGGGTGGCGACCTTGGTTTCGCGGGCGATTCGTCCGAGCATCCGGGCTTCATAGACGCTGTGGGTCAGCGGCTTCTGGCAATGGACATGTTTGCCCAGCTTCATCGCCATCGACGCGACGACGGCATGCACGTGGTCGGGCGTGGCGATCGTCACGGCGTCGATGTCTTTCTGCGTCTCGAGCATCTTGCGGAAGTCGCTGTAGAGCTTGGCCTGCGGGTATTTCTTCGCGGTTGCGGCTAGCGCGTTCGCGTCGGGATCGCACAGCGCCACGATGTTCTCCCCCGCCTGGGCGCACGAGGCCACATCGCCCGCTCCCATCCCTCCGACACCGATCCCGGCAATGTTGAGTTTCTGTGAAGGGGGGATTTGACCTTGCCCCAGCACGTGACGGGGCGCGACGGTGACAGCCGTGGCGAGGACGGAGGCGGTTTTCAGAAAGCTGCGGCGGGACGGCGAACGCGGATTCATGGCATTATCTTCCTCTCGGAGGTTATGATCTGTTCGTGCCGAGTGTATGTCGCTGGATTCGCAGGTCAAACTCCGTCTTGGCGGCTCGATCGAGACCGTGCGCGACCGGAAGACCGGTGCGATCACCCCGATTTGAGCTGCAAACCAGAGGCCTGGTTTGGCCCCTCTGCCGCATGTGCAAGCCCTACTCCAACACGCGCGCCATCGTCTCCGCCACCACGGCGGATCCCGCCGCGTTGAGATGCGTGTCGAAACGCGGATTGAAAAGGAGGGCCTCGCGCGTTCGTGTGGCCTCGATGAGCGCTGGCGTCAGATCGCAGAACCGCAGCCCGCGCGCTTGGACGATCTCTCCCAGATGATCGGGCAGATCGGTGGGCTGCCAGAGCCGGACTTGTTCCGGAGCCTGCTCGGTGAAATCGAGCCGGCCCTGCCAAACGCGGAGCGGAGCGGGCAGATAGAACAACCAGGCTTCGAGCCCGCGCTCCCGAGCCCAGCCGCCGTAGCGGACGAGAAAGTCATCGAGCGCCTCGCGCAGCCTCGGATTGATGTCCGACGCGGCGACCGGCACACTGCCGAAGTCGACTGCGATGCGTTTCCCGGCCACATCGAGGTGAGCATCGGGGGCAGGGGCGGCGGCCGGCGTGTCGGGCGGGACGGGGCGCAGGACCAGGTCGCAGATGGCGCGGAGCAACGAGCATTGGGGCTTGGGTTGTCCGGACGGGCGCTTCCCGGTTTGCCGGAACCATCGCAGCCGATGTGACTCGACTTCGAGATCCTGGAGGTCATTCCCCTCGAAGAACATGATGGCCACCCGTCGGGTCGAGGGTGCCTGGCCATACGTCTCGAGGTAGTGCAGTTGGGTCAACGGACCGGTATGGCTCACGCCGAGATTCTTCACCCGCAGGCCCAACCGCCGGCCCAGCAAACTCGTGAACAGCAGATCCTCCGGCAGAAAACCGAGTTCGGTGAAGGAGTCGCCGGCGACCGCCATGTCCCAATCCGCCAGTCCCGCGGGATTCCGGAAGCCCTGCGCATCGTAGTGCGCCGTGATCTCGAGTTCATCGGCGTAATGATCCTCTCCGATGCCCAACTCCCGCAGCGTGTGCTGGATCACCCGTCCCTTCCACCGATCGGGTCCGGGGCGGCGGAAGAAGACATCGCCTGTCAGGACGGTGGGTTTCCGGTAATAAGGAGGCAGCCGGCGCAAGGTCGCTTCGGTCTTGCGGAAATCCAATCGGATCCAGCGGCCCAGGCACTCGGCGGCCCCCAACCCGAGCACGGAGAGGCTGATCGCCAGGGCCAGCCCCGCCGAGGCGCGGGCAATCGGCGGGCGATAGGTCACCCAGCCCAACAGGATGACAATGCACCCGCTCTCGACCAGCGGGTCTCTCAACGACAACCAACAGCCCGCCAGTTCGAGAAAGCAGGTCGGCACCAGGCCCAATCCCGCCAACAGAGCGCCCGCGATGACGTGCAGACCCCGATGCAGGCGCCGGCTGTGCATCGCGCTCGTCCTCTTCATTGGCGTCGGCTCGTTCCCTTGGCCCCTGAAGCGGAGGAGGACTGATCGAGCCAACGCCTTGACTCGCCCGTCGCGCGCAGGGGTTCGGATGTCGATTCGTTGTTCGCTGCCGGTGCCCATTCTAACCCGCATATTTCATACCCCGTCCGCGCACAGGGCGGTCAGACCTCGCAGGATGACTGCTATGCAAGCTAGCGCGGTTACGGTTCCTCGCGAAGCGTGTCAAATAACCGGGCTAATGGTCTGCGAAGCGTCACTGGGCGCGGCTAAAACACTTCCCAAATGCGGAAGTACTTTGTGGCTTCAGTCACCTCGAATTCCTGGACGACGAAGTCATCGGTCGCCACGAAGGGATCTCCCAAAGGCGTCCAGTCCTGCAAGTCAGGAGAAACCTCCAGTTGGTACTTCCTGCCCAGCACGACAGTCATCCGAACGTTGACTCTGCTCACGGCAACGGACAGCGACGGCGCGAAGGGAGGAGGGGCAATCAACACCTGTGTGTTGGCGGAGTAACTGCGGCCCGGATTGTCTATGACAACCTGCTCGAGGACGCCGCGCTTCACCACGGCACGAACAGCGGCGTCCTTCCCCGAAGCGTCTCGGATCTGCACGAAGGGGGGCGGACTGTCCGGGTAGCCGCATCCGGGATCGGTGAGTTCGATGCCCACAAGGAATCCGTTGACCACCTGGGCGGTCGCGGTTGCACGGCGTGCGACGCTGCAGAACAGGGGATGGCTGAGCGTGGCCTGGATCTTCAACCCTGAGCCGCTCAACCGGCCGTCCACGCCGCGGCCCACCAGGAAATCGACGGTATCCCCGGTCGCCAGCTCGAACGTGTTCGTGTAGCCGGTTGCCGAACGCGCAGCCAGAAACTCGCTGAATACCTCCGCATCGTTCACAACCAGATGAAAGTCCGTGTCTCCCGATCGATCCCCATCCAGGTAACCGCGTACGGCGCTCTCGATCCGATAGCCGCCGTCGCCGTCGCCCGGCACGGTGAACCGGATCGCGGCGAAGTTCTGCGGCGTCCCGTCCGCGCCCGCGACGCAATAGAGCGTGCCCGGCGGGTAGACGCCCTGCCCGGAGTCGTGAACGCTGGTGTTGGTCGTCGCGTTGTACACAACCAGGGGAGGCACGATCCACGAGTCCAATCCCCAGACCTGGACGGGCACGCCGTTTTCGTGCACAACGGTGTCAGGGGCAGAAAGCAGGGTGAAGGGACCCGTGAGGGTCGACTTCCACCCGTAGCTCCAGACGCCGTTTGGATTCCTCGCCGCGTCGAAGCTCTGGGAGACGTCGTAGACGATGTTGTCCGAGGGAACCTGGGCTACACTCGCACCGAGAAGTCCAAGAGCCATCAGCAGTCCCGATGCAGTTCTCGTGATGTTCATTCGATTCGATTGTTTGCTGTTGACTTGATCCCAAATGCCTCTGAAGCGCTGTGAATTCTAGTCAGAGACATGCGCGTTTCAAGGACCGTCTAGGTTGTTTTCCATCGCGGTTTTTGCTGGCTCGGGGCGCGTGCGCCTGGTAGCCTTGCGGTCGTCAGAAGCTTCCACGCCATGTCGGGCACACGTTGGCTGAGCAAATTATGAAGACGCACATGTTGCAGTGGCCAAAACCACTTTCCCGGCGTGAGTGCCGGTCTGGTTTCACCCTGATCGAACTGCTGGTCGTTATTGCGATCATTGCGATTTTGGCGGGCATGCTGTTGCCCGCATTGTCCCGGGCCAAGGAGAAGGGCAAATCGATCCGCTGCCTGAGCAACGTGCGGCAGATGTGCCTGGGCTATTTCCTCTACGCCGATGATCACAACGACGAAGTGGTGACGCTGTATCTGTTTCAGACGGCGCCGGCCGGGGCGTTCTATCCGGGCGGAGTGACTTGGTGGGTGGACATCTTGCGTCCCTACTTGCAGGGGACCAATGTGACTGTGTGTCCGAGCATCAGGGGAGGCGTTGCGGGCACTCCGGGCGGTCCGGGCGGCCTGGGGGTTTCGCTGAGTCATCCCGAGCTTTCGGCGTGGTCAACGGAATGGTGCCCGAAGCTGTCCGCGATGAAGAACCCGGTCAAGAAGGCGCCCTTTGTCGACTCAGGCCTGATTGCCAACCCGCGCGAGCGCGATCCGGACAATTGGGTTGAGGTGTCGAAGCAGCAATCCCTGTATTGGCGCGTGCCGACCAATCGAGGGTATTACGACGACGATCCGCAACGCCCCGTTGGACGCCACCTCAAGCGCTGCATTGCCGGGTTCGCCGACGGACACGGGGAGCCGCTTCGAGTCAGCGCGCTCGGCCTTCAGTTTTTTCCGGGCAGGACGGCAGGCGGCCAGTCGGCCACGGGCATGTCGTGGCTGGGCGGCAACAATCTGTATGATGACCGTTGGATGTGGTCCTTTGCCTCCGATTAACCCGCATGTTTCATGGCGTCGTGAACGCCGCGAAGCCGAAGCCCTGAGAAGTTGACCAATGCAGGCGAAGAAGCAAACACGAGGCATCCTGGTTGCCGGCCTTCTTGTCTGTGCCGCTGTCGTTTCGCTGCGTTCGGCTTTCTTCGGGGGCTCGCCAAAGATCGAGTTGGGCACCTACCAGGCCCTGGGCGCGGTGACGGCTGAGGAAACGGCGAGGCTCTTGGGGACAAAGGGGCGTGTGCTGGTCATCGCCCGCGATACCGGGGCCGACAAGAATCCGTCCGTGGAAGCCGAATTAGCGGCGTTTCAACAGACGCTGAAGAAGCATGGGGGCCTGAGCCAGGTCACCGAGCGGTTTGTGGCGACGCCGATGCTGATGATGGCCACCGGCGGCAGCGTCCCTCCAGACCGGCTGTCCGAGGCGTTGGCGGCCCACACCGATGTCGGCGCTCTGGTCCTGTTCTGCGCTTTCCCGCCCCTGGCCGATGCGGACATCGATGCGCTTAGGAAGCGGGGTGTCAAGACCGTCGTGGTTTCCTCATTTCGTCCGGAGTATGCCCGTCTCATGGAACAAGGGATCATCAGCCTGGCGATTATTCCGCGGCCCGAGGCGCCGCCGGAGGGTGCCCCGCAACCGCGGACCCTGCGCGAGTTGTTCGATCAGGACTACGCGATCCTTGCACCGCAGGATGGGGTGAGCGGCGGCTGACGCGCCGACGGGGGTAACGGGGCGCGCCTCAGACAGAACCCCAATCATGCTGACTTCTCTTGTGAACTCCGGCTTCGCAGCGGCAAAAAGTGGTGAGAAATGCAGGCTAGGGCTAGCGAGGCGCGCCTCAGACCGAATCCCAGTCCTCATAGCCATGAAAAGCCCCCGTGTTTCCCCGCCCCTCTCTCCCGCGCCTCGCTCCTTAGAATCCTTGACCCCTTCAACGCAGCACAGAAACTTGACTTGTTTACAACACGTTTCACCGGTCAAGGATTCTAGAACAGAAGCCGCGCGCGATAGAACTCCTGGACGCGGCCCGGGGCGATGCTCTCGATGTAAAGAACGGTCCCGGTGCCGTCCGTGAACTCGATCTCGATCGATGGGGTCCACGTCGACAAGTCCGGACTGCACTCGATGAGGAACTTCTGATCAGGCGCGCCGGCAAACAGGAAGACGTTGTGCTCGGCGGTGCGTCCGAACTCGACAATCTCGACCGGAGTGCGCCGGGGGACCACCTGGCTTCGCAGGATGATGCCTTCGACGCCCACGGTGAGGAGCTGGCCTTGGGCTGAGGCGGCGCCGAAGAGCGACTTGCGGGTCAACGTGCCGATGTTGGACCAATGTGTCAGGTTGGTGCTGGTCAGGACGGTGCCGCCGGTGCCGACGACGAACCAGGCCTCCCCGACATAAGCCGCATCGGTGAGCCACTCCGTGGTGCCGCTGGCTTGCGCCGTCCAGTGGACACCGTCGGTGCTGGTGCGCAGCGTGCCGTTTTCTCCGGCGAGCAGCAGGGCATCGTTGAGCCAGCGGACCTGCCACTGCCAGTCGGTCGTCGCGACGGAGCGCGAGATCCAGTTGGTGGCATCGAGACTGGTGAGGATTGTGCCGCCATCGCCGACGGCGACCAAACCGCCGGGAAAAGCCGCTACGGACGACAGGAACCGGGTTGTGGGCGTTGTCTGTTTGGTCCAGTGCGCGGCATCGAGACTGGTGAGGACGATGCCGTTGGCGCCGGCAGCGACGAGGAGGCTGCCATGGGCGGTGATGCCCTGGAGATCGTTGGTCGTGGGTCGTGGTTCGACCGCTTCCCAAACGACGCCGTTTGTGCTGTGCAGAATCGCTCCGGCACTCCCGACGGCGACGAAGCGGTTGGTGTCGGCGCCGACGCCGAGGAGGACGGTGTTGGTCACCGAGTCGGGTACGAGGCTGACGTCCCAATCGATGCCGTTGTCGCTGGACAGCACCGTGCCCTGGTCTCCGACCGCGAGATAGAAATCGGGCGTGCGCAGTAGCGACCAGAGCCAGTGGTGGACGGAGGCGGCGGGCTCGTACCAAAGCGTATCGCTCGCAGCATTGGTTTTGTAGCCTTGCAGCCATAGCCCGGTGGCGCCGCCCAGCCAGTAGGCATCCCCGCTCCCAAGCGCGCTGTAGTAGCTCCACGCGGGGGGTGGGAAGGCCTTGGTCGAGTCGAGCTCATCGGCCCACGCAGCGCCCTCCTTAAGGCGCACTTCGCTTTCGCCGGCGACCAGTTGCGAGCCGGACCATCCGGCGGCAGCGTAGAGGAAGTTCGTTGCGCCGGAGACCGCCGTGGACCAGGCGTTGCCATTCTCGCTGGTGAGCACCCGGCCTGCATCCCCCACCACCCAATAACGCCCGTCCGACCAAACAACCCGATTCAGGTGTTGGGAGACGCCGCTGTTGCGCTGGCGCCATGTCTCTCCTGTGGCGCTTGTGAGGATGAAACCGTTTTCTCCGACGGCGACGAATCCGGGCGATCCCCAGGCGACGCTTCGGAGCCAGGTCTGAGAACCAGTGTTCCTGCGGGTCCAGGAGACGGCATTGGTGCTGGTGTAGAGGGCGCCGTTGTCGCCCACGGCTACGACGAGGCTCGAGGATGCGGCAACGCTCTCAAGCCAATCCGCCGTGTCCAACTCGACGAGGAAGAACTCGGTTGGATCGTCCGAGAAGAGGATTGTGCCGCTCTCGCCGGAGATGACGGTGCGCCCGCCAAAAAACGTCACGCCGCGCAGGTGGTGGCCGGCATGGCTATCGCGTGGTATCCAGTACTCGAAGTCGGTGGAGGTGAAGATCTGGCCCCGTTCGCCGACCTGAACGGCCAAACCGCTCGTCCACGCGGTGTCCACAATGTCCGCCCCGTGGGGTGCTGGATTTGACCAGCGCCAGGAGATCGGGGCGGCCGCACACGAGGGCAGGGCGAGGCCGAGGAGGATCCCCACGGCCAGAACGGGCCGGGCGATCTCGCGGTAATGGCGGAGCCTGGATACCTGTAGATCTGTCCCGGCAGAAGATTTCCTGGTTCGGGCTGATTGACGGGTGTTCAGGTCCATAAAACTCCGGGGATATTGGCTCTTTGCGGCACGGTTATCCGTGCGGTCATGAGGCAGGCGCCATGGCTGATCCCCGCGCCGGTTGCCGCGCCGTGTCAAGGTTGGGCACCAACAGGTCCTGGGGCAAAACGATCGCAAAGACGCAGCCGGTCTGGCTGCTGCGGACCAGCTTGAGGTCCGCTCCCAAGTGACGGGCCAGATGGTGGCTCAGCGCCAGCCCGATGCCGTTGCCGCCGGGCTTGGTCGAACGGCACGGGAGAAAGAGATTATCGCGCACGGCGTCGGGGAGCCCGGGGCCTTGGTCTGCCACCTCGAACGCCACGCCGTGATCGGACGGGCCAACGGCGAGGCGGACGGTCTTGTCTCGGGGTGTAGCCTGCACGGCATTCTGCAAGAGGTTCTCGAGGATCAGGAGGACGAGGTTGGCGTTCCGGTTGCTGAGGGCGCCCTCGGCAGTCAGTTCACAGTGGAAACCCACTCCGGCAGCTTCGGCTGCACTGCGGGTCTTGTCGGCGACAATCTGGGCCAGTTCATCGAGCGGCAACAGGTACGTCGCGCCGTTGGTCTGATCGCCGAGCAACCGGGCGAACTCGCCGACAAGGGCCTGCATCCGCTCCGTGCCGCGCAGGGCGTCCTGCCACTCGGCACCGTCCGCGGCATGCGCTGCCATGAAGTGTTGCAGGCCTGTGAGGGGACTGCTCAGGCCATGCAGGACGTGGGCTGTGACTGCGCCCAGTGCGGAGGTCTTTGCCACGAGCGCGAGTTCCTGGTTGGCGCGTCGGAGTTCGGCGGCATGGTGCTCGATGCGGGCGGTGATCTTCTGCATGCGCCAGAAGGCCGAGCCCAGGGCCAGCGCCGCGATCGCGCCGCTCACGGCGAAGACCAGGGCGGCTTGGCGGGCGAGGTGGCGGTCCAAGGCCGACAGTTCGCGCGCGATGCCGGCCCCGTCTTGGATCAACTCGGCCACAGCCAGGAGATTGGTCTGGCCTGGCGCCTGGAGCGGGATGAGCACCGAGAGCAGAGGGAAACGGTCCTCGCCTTGTGTTCCGGATTGAGGCGCGACCAGGAAATGGTCGGAGAGGCGCGCGGCGGGATCGTAGCGGCTGAGCGGTTGGTGTCGGGCCAGCACAGCCCGTTCCGTTTCAGTGAGACGCGTCTCCCGCACCAGGACGGGCACCGCGCTGACGAACTCGCCGTCGGGGCTGAACAGCCGGGTGGCCAACACGCTTTCGCGCAGCCGCGAGAGGCGGAGGGCGAGGGCGAGCTGGCCGGTGGTGTCTTCGAGTTGCTCGGCCAGGGCCTCGGGCGAGTCCGCGCCGATTTGTTCGAGGGTGGCCACTTCGCGCAGGACCTCGGCGTCGCGGTGGATGATTTGGCGGCCGATTGTCTCGCGCACCTTCCGCCAGCCGAGGAACGTCATGCCGCCCAGGAGCGCCAGCGTCAGCCCGATCACTGCGATGGGGAGCCACCTGGCCTGGCCGAGGCGCCGGGCGATGGGCCGGATACGTTCCATGTCAGTGCCGGGTCGATGTCATTCAGAAAGCGAAGATGACACCGCCGCTGACGGTATTGGCGTCGTAACGATCCGCGCGCAGGTTCGAGAAGGATCGTTCGTAGTCGTAGACGGCGTAGGCGCGCCAATGTTTGGACAGAGTCTTTTCCGCCCGCAGGGTGACGCGCACGCTGGTGCGATGGCGGGGGCCCGGATCGGTGAGGCTGACCGGCTGATTGGGAAAACCGTAGCGGGCCAGCGCGGCTTGGAGGGTGAGTTCCCAGCTCTCTGCGCGGCAGCGCACCTGTTCGGCAATCCGGCACTGGTCATAATCGTAGTAGCCGGAGCCGTTGTCCTCGTTCGATTCGAAGCTCAGGCGCAGGAGGTTGCGCCAGCGGCGGGGCGCGTCGAGGGATTGCTGCCACGCCAGCTCGACGGTCTGCGGCAGGTAGCGCAGATGCGTGGCGGGAAGAGGCCTGCCCGCCTGGTCCGTTTCCTCGCGGCTGTCGTACGTCAGGGATGAGGCCTGGTAACTGAGCGAGACTTCGGAACGGTCGCCGAAACTGCGTCCGAATGCGAGTCGCGGCCCCGCCTGCCAGGAATCGTCGAGGGGCTCGCGAAACCAGTCCCGCGAGCCTGAGACCTCGAACTCGGCCCACCACGGTCCGAGATCCTTGCGCGCCCCCTGCTTGAAGGCGAGGCTGTGACCGAAGACCTGCTGGGGGTAGGACGCGCCGTAGGTCGTTGAGACATCCATCACCTCGTTGATGAACACGTACTGCAACGTGGAAACACTCCTCCAGCCACGCCCGATGAAATACGTGAATTCGCCGGACACGGCGGCATTCTGCTCGCGGTCGATGCTGATCGATCGATCGAGGTATTCGGCGTCGGTGCCCACGGCCATCAGACTCAACTGCCAGTCGTTCCAGGGCAACCGGAACGCCATCGCCTCGACGCTGGCCATCGCGAACGGGCTTCTTTGCCGGTCGGAGCTGCTCAGGGCCACGTTGTCGTTGTAGCCGGCGCCCGCTTCGAATTGGACGGACTTCTGCCACAGCGGGAATCCTTCGGGCAATTCGAGTGTCTCGGCGGCGCATAGGCGGCGATCAGTCATCGAGGCAAAGAGCAAGAGCGCGGCGACCGCGCTCTTGCCTCGGCTCAGTCGGAGGTTCATCCATGGAGTGTCGCGGCTCTGACTCCCCGGGGAGAGCGGTTAGCGTCCGCGCGGGCCGCCACCGCCGCTGCCTTGACCTGGCGATCCGCCCCGATTGCCTGCGCGTTCGACGAGGCGGCTGTGATCACGCAGTTGCTCCTGCATTCTTTCGCATTGCTCCCGCAGTTGTTCGCGGAGTCTGCTCTGCTGCTGCTTCCATTGGTCCATCTGATCCTTCAGTTGCTCGCGCAACCGCTGGCGGTCCTGTTCGGCAAGTCCCTTCATCTGTTGTTCGAGGGCCTTGCGTTTGGCCATGAAAGCCTCGCGGTCCTGTTGGAATTGCCGCACCAACCCCTCAACGTCGGCCGGGGTGAGCGGACCCGCGGGGCGCGGACCGGGCGGGTCGGCGCGCTTCTCCCCTTCGGGTGGGACGACACCGCGCTGGTTTTGGACTTGCTGCGGCACTGGGGACTTCGACAACGGCTCCGTGTTTCTGAACCAGTTGGGGTCGTCCGCATTGGCATGATGGCTGTTGTAGCCCCCGGGTGTGCCATTGCCCGGGTCGGTATCGGCGGCCCAACTGGCACTCGCAAAGGCCATCAGGCCGATGCCAGTCAGGAGGGCGAGGCGAACTCGTGTCTTCATAACGTTCATCTCCGGTTGATCAGTAATCTGTTCAGATTTGGGACTCAGGCGGGTCCAGGTCCCGTATTCAGTGATGTAATCTTTCGCAGGACCCGTGCCAGCGGCTAGGAGGGGCCAAAAACCGCCCCAAATGCCGTAAAATGCGCGTATGATGCCATTTCGAGCGATCGGCATACTACCCTTGGATTGCGCAATAATCCCCACCGGGCGGCAACAAAATGCAAGAGCTGGGGAATAGCCCCAATCGTTTTGTCAGACGTTTGACCATAACCTGATGCGCAGGTCCCTCACTCAGGCCCGCCGTGTGTCGAGGGTGGCTCTTGCTGCGGTTGCTTTTCGAGTCGATATCGCAGGTAATCGCGTGGCACGCCCAGAAGCCGGGCTGCCGCCGACACATTGTTCTCCGTCTGATTCAGGGTGTGGCGGATAATCCGCATCATCGCGTCCTCGATCGAGAATCCGCTCGACGGAATCACGTAGCGCTCGTTGAACCAATCGTCCGACCGGGACGCCGGCATGGGGGCCTGGCCGTCCGCGGGCGAGAGATGCTCGAACTCGAGTGCTGCACCGGTCTCGAAAACGATCGCACGTTCCAGTTCGTGCGCCAGCTCGCGCACGTTGCCCGGCCACCGATAGGCAAGAAGCCGCTGTTGTCCGACCGGCGAGATGCTCCGTTTGGGCGCGCGGTGCCGACGGCGGATTTGGTCCACCAGGGTTTCGGCCAGACGGAGGATGTCCTCGCCGCGCTCGCGCAACGGCGGCAGGCGGAGCCGGAACAAATCGAGGCGGTGGTAAAGGTCCTCCCGAAACTGCCGGGCAGCCACCAAATCCTGGAGAGGCTGGCTGGTCGCCGCCACGAGCCGCACGTCCACATCGATTCCCTTGTTGGCCCCCACCCGCCGAATGGTGTGGTCCTCGATCGCAGTCAGCACTTTGGCCTGCAGTGCGGGCGAGAGACTCGGCAGCTCGTCCAGAAACAACGTCCCGCCGTTCGCCGCCTCGAACAGCCCCATCCGCGCCGACTTGGCGTCCGTGAAAGCGCCGCGCTCGTGGCCAAAAAGCTCGGACTCGGCGAGGGCCTCCGGAAGTGCGGAGCAATTGACCTCGACCAGAGGCAGTGTGGCGCGCGGGCCTTGGTGGTGAATCCAGCGGGCGATGGTGGTCTTGCCGGTGCCCGTCTCGCCCTGGATCAGGACCGGAGCAGGCGTCCCCTCGACGCGCTGGTCCGCGGCCAGGATTTTGTCGAGTTGACCGCGCAAGTCACTGAGTGAGGCGCCGAAGAAGAACTCGCCCACGCGCGTTTGTTCGCGCCTGTATTCGTCGCGCCGGGCCGATTGGCGCGCCCGGCGCGCCCGTTCGAGGACCAGAGGGAGTTCGATGGGGTTGAACGGCTTGACCAGGAAGTCCAAGGCACCGAGCTTCATCGCCTCGACAGCGCTGGGGACGTTGGCGAAGGCGGTCATGATGACGACGCCGACATGGCCGGGGAAGACCTTCTCGCGGAGCAGGTCCAGGCTGAGCCCGTCGGGGAGATTCAGGTCCAGGAGGGCGAACTCGAAATCGAGATCCCGGGCGAACTGCCGGGCGGCGCGCAGGTCTGCTGCGCAGGTGACATCGGCGCCGAGCTGTTCGAGCGTGGAGGCGACCTGCCGCCTGAGCAGCGGATCGTCCTCGACAATCAAGACGCCCAATCCGGTCAGATTCGATGATCGCATGCCTGGGCGATGCGCGAAGCGGATCGCCAAGCCCCAGCAGAATAGCGAACCGGCCCCTTCGTCAAGTCAGACGAAGGGGCCGGCGGGTGTGGAGACTGAACCAGCCACTACGGTTGTTCAGCCTCGTGCAGCGTACTGGTTGGTTGCGTCGATACGATGCGAGATGCGCGCGCGCCTTATTTCTGGGGTTTGCCCACCCGCCGTGGTTGTTCGGCCGAGGGTTTGTTTTGGCGGGCGTTCTTTCCCGGCGTGGTTTTGGGCGGTTGGATCACCCGCACCGTGTCGAAACCTTCGTAGACAACGCCGTCCATCATCACCACTGTCAGCGTCAGATCGGTCGATGGCGCGGTGATCAATGGCTTGAGGTCGCTCAACAGGAATTTGGCGACGAGGTCGCCGCAGTCATCAGGCTTGATCACGGCTGCTGTGAGGCCGTTGAGTGTGACGTCTTCCTTGGCAATCGCCGCGTCCCAAGGCAGATCGGTGTGCACGGTCATCCAGTTGCCGCCGGCCCTCGAGTTCAGGTTGACGACGGCTGGAGAGCACTGGATCTCGATTGTGGTTAAGTCGTCGGCGGACGGATCCTGGGGATCAACCTGAGCTTGCGCGGGCATCAATAGCACGGCCAGGGCGGCCAGGAGTGCGCCGCTCGACCGGAGCGATTGACGGAAGATGGATTGTTTTTGCATAGCGATGTTGTGTTTTGCGTTGTTTCTCTTTGGCCAGGTTCATTGCTGGCTCGCCCCGTTCCCTGCAGGTCGAATGCCAAAGGACCATGACGGGCAAAACGCTGAGTTTCGAGTCTGAGTCCGGCCACACGCGACAATCGTCTTTACCATTGACCAACAGGCGGTTACGCCTCCAGAACGACCCGGTGAGGTCGTGGCGAGTTGAGGCAACTGCGGCTGGTCGCGCAGTTTTTGTCCGCGCGCGGGCTCGGGCATTATTCCCCAAATTGGAAATTCCTGTTTGGGAGAATCTCCCACTCGGAGCCGGGTGGGCAGACGGTCACGATGCCTCAGTCGAGGCGTGGAGCGCTCCGCGCAATCGGCCGTCTTCCATCTCGCACGTGCGGTCGAAGACATCGAGGGACCGGTGATCGTGCGTGACGACGAGGACTGCGGACGCTCGTTCATGGGCGACTCTCCGGAAGAGTTCCATGACCTGTCGTCCGCGGTGGCTATCGAGCGCGGCCGTGGGTTCATCCGCCAGGATGAGGCTGGGGTGGTTGGCCAGGGCGCGAGCGACGGCGACCCGCTGTTGCTGGCCGCCGGAGAGGGCGTCGGGGAGGTTGTCGGCGCGGTCGGCGACACCGAGGTAATCGAGCAGTTCCATGGCGCGCTGTCTGGCTGCGCGGGGCGGGACGTCATTAATTTCCAGGGCGACCTGGACGTTCTCGGCGGCGTTGAGGAACGGGATGAGATTGGCCTTTTGGAAGACAAAGCCCAAGTGCCGGCGTCTGAAAGCGGGCAGGTCCACAAGGGCGCGAGGTCCATCCATGACCGGCGTGCCTCCGATGACGATCCGACCCGAGTTGGGCGGGTTGATCAGGCCGAGCGCGGTCAGCAGGGTCGATTTGCCGGCGCCGCTGGGGCCGAGCAAGGCGACGATTTCGCCGCGGGCGACTCGCAGGGTCACATCGTTCATGGCGATGACCTCGGTGTTGCCGCTGCCATAGACCTTTGTGAGGTTCAGGGCTTCGAGGGCAGCGGTCGGTTGCGCGGCGGTCTGCGTCATGACAGGACCTTGTTGGGCTCGACGCGCACGGCTTTCCAGATGCCCAGGAGGCTGGCAAGCACGGAGATCCCCAGGACAATTGCGGCGAGCTGCAGGAGATCGGGCGCCTCGATCGTCACCAAACGGGGAAAGCGCGGGAAGGCAAACGTGCCAAGCCAGTAGGCCAGGGCGTAGCCGAGCCCCCCGATCAGCAACGCCTGCTGGAGGATGAGGCCGACAATGACGCTGTTCCGCGCGCCGATGAGTTTGAGCATGGCGATGTCATGGACCTTGTCGAGGGTGAGGGTGTAGATGATCAGGGCCATGATGATGGTGGAGATGATGATGAGCAGGGCGCGAAACAGGCCCAACTGGCGTCTGGCCTTGTCCACCATGCCGCTCAGGAGAAGGTCCTTTTGCTGCTGTTTTGAATAGACAGTCACATCGGGCCAACTGCCAATCGTGGCGGCCACGGCGCCGGGGTCCGCCCCGGGCTCGATCGTGACCAGCACGGCGCTGACCATGGGCGGTCCCAGCGCCGGTATCCCGCTGGACATGCCCGCACTGCGTTCGAGCAACAGGGGTTGCACCCGGCCCATATCCATCGCCTCCGCCCGGGCGCGACGGCTTTGGCGGTCCAGTCGAATCGCGTCGCCGGGGAGATCGAACTGAATCCGCTGGGCGTCGCTGACGGTGAAGAAGCCCAGGCCGTCGCCGCCCGATCCGACCATGCCGCTCGTTAAACCCACGACCTCGTAGACATCCTTGCCCAACTTCACCCGTTCGCCCAGCGGCAGGCCGAGCGAACGGTCGGCCACCAGTTCGAAGTGCGCCTGGCCCAGCGAGCGGCCCGCCATCAACGGCAGCCATGCCCCCCGATCGTCCGGCCAGGCCAGCCCCTGCACAACGATGCGAAGGGGGCGCCCGCGATATTCGCGCTGGATCGTGTGCGAAACGAAGCGGCGCGCGCTGGCCACGCCCGGCACCCCGCGCACCCGGTCTTCGAGAATGGGGGGCACGCGTGAAATCTCCGCGAAGGGGCCGCGCGTGCTGCCTTGCACCACCCAGAAATCGGCTCCGATTCTTTCGACCAGCAGCGTGGCTTCGCGAATCAACCCCCTGTAGATGCCGCCCATTCCCATCACGATCATCAGCAACAGGCCAACACCTACTGTTGTGAGGGCGAAACGTCCGAAGTTGTGGCGGATGTCTTTGGTGGCGAGGTTCACCGGGAGAAAAGGATTTCGAGCGCCGGGAAGAAAGGCCTCACGGCGTCCCTTGCGATTGGGTCGGTCCGCTGGCCCGGACGCGCTGGCCCGGACGCAGTTGCGTCTTCGCATCGCGCGCGACGAGCACCTGTTCGCCCTCCGAGAGACCTTGGGCGATCTCGATGCTCGCCTGGCCGCGCAGACCGGGGCTGACCTCCCGCCAAACCGCGGCGCCGCGCTCGCTCACGAACACCCCTGGCCGGTTGTTGCGCCACTGGAGAAACTGAGGCGGCACCGTCAACACTCCGCTCTTGCGTCCGGTTTCGATGAACACCTCGGCACGCTGCCCTACCGCCCAGATCTTCGGAAGCCGGTTCACACGCACATCTACAACGAATTCCCGCGTCTCGCGGTCGGCCTCGAGGCCCAGACGCGCCACCTCGCCCGGATAGGAACGGGCGTCTTCGGAGCGAAACACCACCCGCGCCGGCTGTCCGGGGGCGAGGCCGGTCATGGCGGTTTCGTCGACCCAGGCTGAGACCCAGATTTCGTTGGTCGAGATCACTTGCATCAGAGAGCCGCCGGGGACGATGACGCCGCCGGGATCGCGGTCGCGCCGGACAACCAGCCCGTCGTAAGGGCTGACAATGCGGGTGTAGGTCAGGAGTTCCGTCTGGTAAGCAAGCTGCTTTTCCGCGGTCAGAACCTGGCTGTCCGCCTCGACAATCGCGGCCTGCGATCGGCGGAGATCGGCGCTGGCCACATTCAGCAGTTCGATCGCCTTGTCGAAATCCGCCTGCGAACTGATCCGGTTCGTAAGCAATCCGGCGATTCGTTGATGCTCGAGCTGCGCCTGGTGGACAACCGCCTCGGCGCGCGCCTCGTCGGCCCGCACCCGCTGAGCGGACGCCCTGGCGGAGGCCAGGGCGGATTCGGCCACGTCGACTTGCAGCTCCAGTTCGTCGTCGTCGAGCCGGGCCAGCAGTTGACCCGCCTGAACCGAATCATTCTGATCAACGAGGACTTCGGAGAGAATCCCTTGAATGCGCGGACTGATGACTGTTTTCACCCTGGCTTCGAGTGTGCCCGTGCCCATCACTTCCGCGACGACCGGACCGGCCTTGACCTCGTGGGCAAGAACCGGAACCCGCGCAAACTTCACGCGAGCGACAACGAAGAGAACGACCGCCAGAAGCACCAGCCACTTGGCGGTCGTGCGAAGAAACGGTCCAATTCGGCCACGAATCATGTCAATCGGTATCGAGCCGCAAATGCACGCACAGTTACAGGTTTTTTTTGGCAGGATCGCACCGCGGCCTGGCTCTTCAGCCGGGTGTCCACGCGCCGCCTGGGGACCGACGGCCTACAGATTGGATGGCATCGAGGTCTTCACTGGGGGCGAAGCATCTCGATCAGATCGGATGGGCGCGTGAGGCCGTTTTCCTGGGCGACTTCGCGCAGCGTCTGGTTCGGAGCGGCGTGGACTCCCTTGGCCTTCAGGAGACTGATCGCTTTCTCGATGTCGATCTGCTGGTCGGCGCAGTATTGTTCGATCGTCATGCGACCTGCGCCACCGCCGCCACCGCCACCCCCGCCGCGTCCGAAACCGCCGCCGCCACCCCGCGCTCCCGAGCCGCGGTCCTCGGGAGAGCCCGTGCCAGTGACGCCTGACGTTCCGCCTCGTCCGCCGCCGCCGCCCCCCCGTGCGCGCGGGCCCTGGATGATCTCGAAAACGCGCTGGGGTGTGAGGGCATTGATGCGGGCGAAATCCTCGACCACGATATCGGGCCGGGCACCTGTGGCGCCGTTGGCTTCGAGGCGTTCGACCGCGGTTTCGTAGGGGACACCGTTTTGGCTGCTGAGGGCTTCGAGCGTGAGCAACTCGGCGTGAGGGATTGGCGCCTGTGCACGCGGATCTTCCCAGCTTTGTTTGACCCGCTCATTGAAAGCCAGCAGGCTCGAAAAGGGCGGCCAATCGAGCCTTGTCCCGGCCAAGACCAGGCCGCAGAGCGCCAGCGCCACTGCCCACTCCCAGCGCAATGCGAAGCGCCGCGTCCGCCGGCTCCTGAAGTAATTGACCAGCGGGCGAACGTTGAACACCAGGTGGACAAGCGCGACGAGCACGAAGACCGTGGCAAACCAGACGTGCAGTCCGGACCAGTCGTGCTTCGTCAGCCCGAGGATGCGCCAATTGCTCCAGTTCGCCACGCGTCCCGGCGGGGCGGCGAACAACACGACGCCGCTGGCGAGGAGGACGAGCGACGAGGCCGTGAGCATGACGGAGGTCATGGCCCGCCACGAAAAGGCGGGGCACCGCGTTGGAGGCTGTTTCTGGTCGCATTGCATGGTGCAAGGATAGCATCGAGCGCGTCGGCATTAACGAAATCGTGGGGTCACATCTTCATATTTGACATTCTGGCGACCCAGAGCCCGGCGGGAGCGGATGGATGAAGCGCGCAATTGTCTAATATGAAGATGTGACCCCGCGAGCCCGACCAGCACCTCCTGATTCTGCCCGGAGGCGCGCCGGACCTGGAAGCCGGCCCTTCGCAGGCGGGCATGAAAGTGGGTGAATCGGCTGGGCGGATGCGGATGGCGCCGTCCCTCGGCGCGGTGGATGGCGTCCATGGCGCGAAAACCGCTGGGCGAGAAATCGGCGAGCACCAGCTTGCCGCCGGGTTTCAAGACCCGGAGCATTTCGTCAAACACGCGCTCCGGATCATCGAGGTGATGGAAGACGTTCCAGGACAGCACGGCGTCAAAGCGGGCCGCAGCCCATGGGAGACGGCCGGCGTCGCCGACGAGGAAGCGGATGCGATGCGCGACTCCGGCATGGACCGCTTCGAGTTGGGCATGGCGTTGTTCAGTCGGGCTGATATCGAGCGTTGTGACATTGGCGACCCTGCGGGCCAGGGCGATGACGAAACGACCTTTGCCGGTGCCGACATCGAGCACGCGCCCGCTCAGCGGGAGCGCTCTTTCGAGGACGAAGCGTACGCTCGCTTCCGGATCGTAGCCGAAACGGTGGTGGACCGTGTTTCGCTCTTCGAGTCGCGCATGGTTGGCCTCGACCTCGTCCCAGGACAAGAGCGCGACCGGTGAGCCAGCGGTTGGTGCGTTCCCGTGCATGCCGGTCTCAGACCGCCTGCGAGACGGGCGCGTCGCTCGGGCGCTGGCGTTCGCCGGGCTGGGGTCTCCCGGTTGCAGCGCACCGCTGTTCGAGGACGCGCACGATCTTGACGGCTTCAGCTTCCGCTGCGGCACTCTGGATGCGCTTGCCTTCCAGCCATGACTGTCGAAGTTCCGGCTCTTCTCGGATCGACGCGGCGGCGTCGACCTGCAGTTCGGTCAGGCGCTTTCTCATGAGATGTTCCGTCTCCGCATCGGGCGCCTTGTTGAGCACGCAGAGCGCGCCTTTGGTGCGCGCCTCGCGGTACGCGCGGCGGGTGGCCTCGACGTGTACCGGGGACGAGAGGTGGCCGGTGGCCGGCAGGAATCCCGCGCGCATTTGGTCGAGCATCGTCTTCATTGTGGCGGCGGCGCGGATTCCCGCGTAACTCGGATCCACGACGCAGACGGCGTAGCCGGCTTTAACGAGCGCTTGAGCCAGGAGGACGGCGCATGTGCTCTTGCCGCTGCCCCCGCGACCGAACAAACCAATGCGTTGCCCGGCCAGGACTCTGTTGGGGTCATTCATGTTTTGATCGCGTCTCATCCGCACTGCCGGTTGTTTTCGAGCGTCGTTGATCTGGTCCAACCGGCGCCACGAGGTGAACGCACGGACCGTGCCAGGCTTGGGCGGGGGCGGGCAATAAGGCGATTGGCCGGTGAATGCGGCCTTTCTCGAGGGTTGCGCCACGGGGCCGCCGTCGAGGATCCGAGCAGGCTGCAACGTTGGTCAGGAGACGACGTTGCAGAATGCGATGACACGGGCGGCGGCGCCCAACCGGCGCCGCCGGCCTTGCCGAAGCTTGGAAGACTGTGCCTTTGTCCCGAGGCGGGGTTTTCGGCCGGCAATCAGACCTTCGGCAGCTTCTTGAACGTCATGAACCAGTCGAGCGCGTAGGCGTCGGGGTCCGGCTTCTCGACCCGCTGTTTGGCCGTGCCGCATGAACCGGGCGGCGGAACGATCACGTCCTCGCCGGGCTGCCAATCGGCGGGCGTGGCGACGTTGTATTTGTCGCTCGTTTGCAGGCCGATGAGCAGGCGCTTGATCTCCGGGAAATTGCGGCCATTGGACTGCGGGTAGTAGAGGACTGCGCGGATCTTGGCCTTGGGATCGATGATAAAGACGGCGCGCACCGCCTCGGTATTGCTGGAGCCGGGCTGGAGCATGCCATAGGCCTTGGCCACCTCCATCGTCATGTCGGAGATGAGCGGGAACGTGACCTCGATGTTGGCCATGGTCTTGTACTTGATCTTCTCCTTGATGGTGCGCAGCCAGGCGATATGCGCGTAATGGCTGTCGATCGAGAGTCCGAGGAGTTCACAGTTGAGGGCCTTGAACTCGGGCATCATCGCGGCAAAGGTCATGAATTCGGTCGTGCAGACCGGTGTGAAATCCGCGGGGTGACTGAAGAAGATGACCCACTTGCCCGCGTAG
>CAYPUR010000004.1:0-3766 GCA_964413865.1 uncultured Verrucomicrobiota bacterium | reverse complement strand
TCGATCGGCCCGTGGGTTGTGTGGGCCTTGAAGGCGGGTGCGGTCTCGCCAATCAGCGGGATGCGGTTTCCGGCAGGTGTCTCGGGGGTGGTGGATGAGGGGTTCATGTCTGATTATGGTTCTTGATGGTTGAATCGTGACTTGGCGTGTTCGTGGTATTTGATTTTCGACAAGGTCCGCCTGTTCCGGGTGATCTGGCCGATCGAACGTATGTTTCAGCGGCATTTCTCGAACGGCCAGGCGGCCACCCCGCCGTCCATGACGCGGACGCGCGTGAATCCGGCTCCCTGCAGGATGCGTGCTGCTTCGTAGCCGCGCAGGGAGGCTTTGCAGAACGCGACGATCTCCTTGTCTTTGGGCAGTTCGTTCAAGCGCGCGCGTAACGTGCCCAAGGGGATCAGCGTCGAGCCGGCGAGGTGGGTCTCGGCGTGCTCGGCCGGACTCCGGACATCCAGAAAGACAAAATCCTCCTTGGCGTCGAGCCGCTGCTTGACCTCTTGCGAGCTCATGCCGGCCAGGAGGCCGTCGAGCTTGTTGCGGGCGACGTTGGCGGCCGTGATGATGGCATCGAGCGCGGTGGCGTACGGCGGGGCGTAGCAGAGGTCGGCCTTGGACAGTTGGTCCACGGTCATGCCGGCCGTGAGAGCCATGGCTGCGACGTCCATGCGCTTGTCGCCGACACCGGGCCCGACGGCCTGGGCGCCGAGCAGCTTGCGGGTGCGGGCGTCCACGACCAATTTGATGACGATGAGCTGCGCGCCGGGAATGTAATGGGCGCGATCGGCGTCCGGGACCAGAACCGTGACCGTGTCGCAGCCGTGCTGGCGGGCGGACGCCTCGGTCAGTCCGGTGCGGGCCACGCAGAAATCGAACACCTTGCAGACGGTGCTGCCGAGAACGCCGGGGAAACGATCCGTTCCGCCGCAGACATTGATTGCGGCGACGCGTCCCTGCTTGTTGGCCGTCGATCCCAGGGGGAGGAAACAGGGCTTGCCTGTCATGAGGTCGGTGGTCTCGACGCAATCGCCGGCCGCGTAGATGTCCGGGTCGGAGGTGCGCATGGTGTCATCGACCCGGATGCCGCCGGTTGGGCCGACAGCCAGATCGGCTGCGCGGGCCAGGTCGGCGTTGGGTCGAACGCCGATCGCCAGAATCACCATGTCGGCGGGGATATGGCCCCGGGTGGTCATGACGCCGGTGACCCGGTCCTTGCCCTCGAATGCCGTCACCTGGGTGTTGGTCATGACTTTGACCCCGTGCGACTCCATGTGCTGTTCCACCAGCCGCGCCATTTCCCAATCGAGCACGCGCAAGACCTGGGGCAGCATCTCGACGAGCGTGACGCGGCAGCCGCTGTGGACCAGGGCCTCGGTGGTTTCGACGCCGATCAGGCCGCCGCCGACGATTACGACGTCGCGCGCCTTGGCTTCGCCGAGCAGGGACTTGATCGCCTCGGCGTCATGGACGCCGTGGAGTGTGTAGATGTTGCCCAGGTTGACGTTTGGGATCGGAGGGACGATCGGCTTTGCGCCTGTGGCGAGGACCAATTTGTCGTAGTCCAACCAGATCTCCTCCTTCTTGCCCTTTGAGAGTGCGCGGACGCGCTTGCGCGGGCGGTCGATCTCGAGGGCCTCGGTCTCGTTGAGGACCCGGACGTTCTTGACCTTCTGGAAGAAGGCGGTGTCGCGGACCACCCCGACCGGCGTGCTCATCAGGTCCTTTTGATCCTTGACCATGCCCGAGATGTAATAGGGCAGGCCGCAGCCCGCGTAGGAAAGGAACTTGCCCTTTTCCACCACGGTGACTTCAGCCTCGGGATTGAGCCGCATGATCTTCGCGGCCACCTTCGGGCCGGCTGCGACGCCGCCCACAACTACGACTTTGAAAGACATAGATCGCGTGTTTTGTTCAGATTCACCCGGGAGGAAGTATTTTACAATCGGCGTTCAGAATCAAGGATACGTCTGTCGGGGTGGGCGAGTTGCGCCTGGCGGCGGCCCAGGAACGCCGAGAGCACCAGCCAGAGGCTCGACAGCGCGAGGACGGCGCCCGCCAGCGGGAGAAGACCGGACCCAGCGATGGCGAGGAATCGCTCGAGATAGGCGCCGAGGGCGTCGCCTCCGCGGTATCCGCACGTGTCCAGAAACGATTTGGCTTTGTACTTGTGTTGCTGCGGCAGAACCGTGAACAGGGTTTGTTCGGCCGGGCCGGCAATCCCCTGCTGGGCCGCGCGGAACAGGGCGTTGACGATCGTGAACGCGGCGAGCGCGGGCACCGCGGCGAGCACAGCGAAGCCGGCGGAGGCAAGGAGGGGCAGGACCGCCAAAGCGCCCCCGACTCCCGCGACGCGCATGAGACGTCTGGCCAGAAGCCCCTGCGCCAACAGCGTGGCCAGTTGCGTCCAGAGGTTGATGTATGCGAACCAGGCCGTCTGTGCGGCGGTCGAGTCGCTGGCAGCGCCCACCAGGCGTAGGCCCGTGAAGTAGAGAAACGTCGAGACCGCGCCGCTGAGGACGATCCAGACGCCAACCCCGCGCAGATAGGCGGATTGCGCGACCGCATTGATCCCGGCAAACCAGGATCCGCCAATGGGAGTCATGTCGGTGGGGGCGGGCAGCGACGCCGCGCGTGTCCGCGTGAAACGGTCGGCGAGGCAAACGGCCGCTTCCAGCAATGCGGCGGCCAGGAGGAAGAGGCCGTTGACGCCGAAATACGCGACCAGGCGCCAGGAGATCAGGGATCCGGCAATCGCCCCGAGGCTGCCGCCCAGGGCGATGGCGGGGAAGAGGCGTTTGCTTTGGGCGAGGTCGAAATGATCGACCATGAACGCCCAGAAGAGTGAGATGACGAAGAGATTGAAGACCGAGTGAAAGATGTAGTAGATGGCCGCCGCCAACAGCCTCGGGCTCTCGGGAAGCAGCGTCAGTCCGAAGAAAAACGCGATCAGGATTCCGGCGCACCCATGCAGTGAGACGCGCATCAGCCTCCGGCGCGAGCATCTCGAGACGAGCCAGCCGAACAGCGGGACCAGCGGCAAGGTGCTGAGCACGGTCACGAAGAACAGTTGCCGGACGCTCGCGATGCCGCGGGCCAGGCCGAGGGCCTCGCGCACGGGGCGCAAGAGCATCAGACTGGTGAGCAGCACGAAAAATAGCACTGCGGCGGCCAGCACGGCGCGTCCTTCGCCAGCGCGAATGTCCGCGCTGCCGGTGACCCAGCGCTTTGCCGCCTGCCTCGCGTGCCGAATCATGGGCGGTCGGGGGTCGCGCTTTCCAACGCGATGCCGCGCGGCCGGCGCCTGCATTCGGTTCGCGTGTCCGCGGCGGTTGGGGCGGGCCCGAGAGCACTCAAGAAGAGCATGAAGCCGAGGCTACGCAAGACCGGAGCCCGCCCGCAAGCGAGGTCTGTCGGAACGGTTGGCGCGCGTCTGGTCTTGGGCTAACCTGTCGGTCGTGATGCGGAGCCAGACATGATCGCTTTCGGACCAGTTCCATCCAGGCGCTTGGGACGCAGCGTGGGGATCAACAACATCCCGCCCAAGCTGTGCACCTATAGCTGTGTGTATTGTCAGTTGGGCCGCACCACTGCGATGCGGATGCGGCGGCGCGCCTTCTACGAACCGGAAGAGATCGTGCGCGATGTCCGGACCAAGGTGGAAAGGGCACGAAGAGCAGGGGACACCGTTGATTACCTGACCTTCGTGCCGGATGGGGAACCGACACTGGACACTCATCTCGGGCGCGAGATCGACCTGTTGAGGCCGTTG
>CAYPUR010000003.1:0-53926 GCA_964413865.1 uncultured Verrucomicrobiota bacterium | reverse complement strand
GTTTTGCCAGAGCCCGGATTTCGTTGTCATCTTCCCGGTCGTGAGAAATCCGGGCCATGACTGATTTCTGGGCCATCGCAGGGCGGATCGTGGGGGCGCTGGGCGGGGCGGCCCTGGCGGTCTGGCTGCTGACCGCCTGGTGGAAGAAGAGCGACGACCGCCCCGGCCTCCTCAAGCGCTGGCTGCTGACGCTGGCCGACCTTCTGTTCTTGGGGCTGGTGGTCGGGCCGATTGTGGGACGCTTCGATTACGGCGCGGCCTTCGTCGGGATCCCGATGGCCGCCGTGGGCGGTCTCATCCTGGCCATTATCTGGGCCCCGCATCTTGCGGGGTCGGTCGGGCGCAAATTCGGCCAGCTCTATGACGGCGGCGATGTGCCGCCCGATCCGGAGCCGTTCTTTTCGATCGCCGAGGCGCGCCAGAAGACCGGACGGTACATCGAGGCGGTGGCGGAGCTCGAGAAACAACTCGAAGTGTTCCCGACGCATTTCCGCGGCCTGATGATGCTGGCCGAAATCCAGGCGGACAATCTCCATGACCTCCCGGCTGCGACGGAGACCATCGAGCGGATTGCCAGCCAGCCGGTGCATGCCTCTAAGAACGTGGCCTATGCCTTCACGCGGCTGGCGGACTGGCAGCTCAAGTATCTGAAAGATCCGGTTGCGGCCCGTGAGACGTTCCAGCGGATTGTCGGTCTTTTTCCCGACTCTCCGGAGGCCTACCATGCGCACCAGCGGCTGGCGCACCTGGCCTCGGCGGAGTTCCTGGCCGGCACCGCCGAGCGCAAACCGCTGAGACTCACCCGGCATGAGGAGCGCCTCGGGTTGCGCCCGGACTTCGAGGGACTCAAACCGCCGGCGCCCGATCCGGCCGGGCGGGCGGAGGTCCTGGTGCGGCAGTTGGAGCGATTCCCGCTCGATAGCCAGGCGCGCGAGGAGCTGGCGGTGGTCTATGCGTGCGATTTCGGGCGGCTCGATTTGGCCGCCGAGCAACTCGAACAGTTGGTCGCCCAGCCGTGCGCGCCGGAGGCGCAGGTCACCCGCTGGCTCAACCTGCTGGCGGAGTTGCAGGCCCGTGAAGGGGGCGATGTCGCCCTGGCCCGGCAGACGCTCGAGCGGATCATCGAGCGCTCACCCGAGAGCGCGGCGGCGGAGGCGGCGCGGCGGCGGATGGCCACGATCGGCCTCGAACTGCGTGCAAAGAAAGAGAGCCGAGCGGTTGCGCTCGGCTCGTATGAAAAACGGCTGGGGCTGAAGATGGGAGGCCCGCCCCCGCGGCAGACTCCACCCCCGTCGGCGTGACGAGAACCAATGCCCGCGCCTCTACCGTGCCTGGAGCTGCAGGGCGATCTGCTTGTCGATCTCGCTGGCCAGGGCGACATTGCCGCCTCCACCGCTCTTGCGCGCCTGGACCATGACGCGGCAGATGTTGGGTTCGACTTCGTCGAGCTTCACCCAGACCTTGTTGTTGTCGACTCTGGCTTCGAGGCTGTTCGAGATCCTGTTCTCGCCGGTGAGGGTGCCGTTGAATGCCAGCACCTCCCGGGCCGCTTCGAAGATCTGGTCAAGCGGGCGCTCGTAGCGGCTCTCGATCCGGTCTTTCACAAACGGCTTGCCGGCCCGTGTGCGGCCGTCCACCGAGTGATAACAACCGACCGTCAGGGCGATCAGGCACAAACCGGCGATCAGGGCCGAAAGGTTCGTCTTCATGTGCCAGAATGCAATCACATCGGGCCGGACCGTCAAGCCTTTTGCATTTGCGGACCCGCGGCCCGGCGTTATAAAGCCCCTCACGAACTATACTCGCCCCCGCGGTTGAAACCGGTTACCACTCTCCCGATTTCATCCGCTCAAAGTTGTGGCGCCGCGCTTCCGGCCCGTGAGGGGGGAGGCTTGTGGTCGAAGAGACGGATGTTTCGCGCGCGGCTGACGGAACCGTGCGCGGCGATGAGAGATACAGGACGCGAACGCAAAAGGATTGTCATGAAAACGCAATGCTGGCCTCACTTCTTCCGCATCTCGGCCGTCGCCATGATTATGGCTCTCTGGCCGCTGGCGGCCCAGGAAACACGCTTCGCCGATCTTGTCGGGCCGGGACCCGTGGGTGCGGTGACTCAAACGGCCCCGCTGCAGGTTCCCGTGATTACCTGGGGAGGCGACGTTGCCACATTCCACGCCAACGGAGGGCTCACGACGCAGCCCGGCACGATCTTTCAGAAGCAGGGGCTCAACCTGCGCCTGGCCCCGGCGGACGATTTCGTCCAGCAGGTGCGGGACTATCGGGCGGGCAAGACACCGTTTCTGCGCGGGACGTTTCACATGGTGGGATTGGCGTCGGAAGTCATCGGCTCCGATCCCCGCACCAAGGGCGTGGTCATTCTCCAGATGACGTGGTCCGCCGGGGATCACCTGGTGGCGCGCGAGGCGTTGCGGACCCTCGGCGACTTGAAAGGCAAGACCGTCGCCCTCCAGCAGTGCGGCCCGCACGTCGGCATGCTCGACGACGTCCTGAAATCTGCCCAACTGACCTGGAACGATATCCGGGTGATTTGGGCCAAGGACCTGTCCGCCTCGCCGGACTCGCCGCCCGAGCTGTTTCGCAAGCGCAACGACATTGACGCCTGTTTCGCGATCACCCCCGACATGGTGGGCCTCTGCGGGGGCCTCACAAGCGTGGGCACCGGCGCGGAAACGACGGTGAAGGGGGCGCGTGTGCTGGTCTCGACCGCCCAGCTTTCGCGCTCGATCGCGGACGTCTATGTGTGTCGGAAGGACTTTTACGACGCGAACAAGGAACTGGTCAGCAAGTTTGTCGCCGGCTATCTCAAGGCATGCGAGGAGGTTCTCGATCTGAAGAAGCAGTACGAGACCTCCGGATCCGCGCCCTACAAGGCCCTGCTCCAGATCACGCAGAACATCTACGGGCAGAAGACCATTCCCGTGCTCGATGACGCCCACGGATTGGTGGCGGACTGCACGTTCGTCGGCTATCCCGGCAACGTGGCGTTCTTCCTCGAGCAAGGCAACCTCACCGGATTCGAGGCCTTCCAGAAGTCAGCTCTCGACCTGGCGGTCAGCCGGGGCTATGCGCGCGAGCGCATGGGGCTCTTCCCCTCGGGGCTCGATTACAAGTCGCCGTTGTTCCTGAGCTACCTGAGCAAGACGCAGATCGAGCGCGGCGAGCGGTTCCGCGCCGAGGCGGTGCGAAGCGAGATCGAGCAACTGAGCGCCGGGGGCGCCCTGGACGAACGCACGATCCTCTCCTTCACGATCAACTTCGAGCCGAACCAGACGGAGTTCAGTGCCGTGCAGTACGGCGCCGAGTTCCAGCGGGTCGTCGAAACGGCGGCGCGTTTCGGCAATGCAGTCGTGGCGGTTCGCGGCCATGCCGACCCGACCAAGACGCTGCTGGACCTGGTGAAAGCGGGCCTGGCGCGGGGCGTGCTCAAGCGGGTCGGCAGCCAGGGCAACTACTCCTATTCCCTCAACGGGAAAGCGCTCGATCTGGGCAGCACCGCCGAGCTGACGCGGCTCATCGAGAGCGGCGCCTTCGACGGCGTGCCCGACAGCAATCCGCGTGAAACCATGCAGGCGGCCTTGAACCTGTCCCGCAGTCGGGCCGAGGCGGTGCTCGACTCGATTGTCGAGTACGCCAAGAGCAAGGGCCTCACGATTGACAAGACGCAGATCCAGCCCGTTGGCGTCGGCATCCGCGAGCCGTTCGTCGCCAAGCCCTCGAACATGGACGAGGCCAAGAAGAACATGCGGGTCGAGTTCCGCATCGTCCGCGTCGCCGCCGAGGCCACCACGCAGTCGGACTTCGACTTCTAGGGAGGCGCGCCTCAGACAAGAACCAGTCCGCATTCACACCGGAGTTTTCTATGAGCCAAACGCCCTGGGGTTGGTTGTCGATCCTGGTCCTCGCCGCCTTGAGCCCGGGCACGGCGCGTCTCTGCGCTCAGGACTCCCACGACAGCGTGGTCATTGTCCTGGATGCGTCCGGATCGATGAAGGACCGAATGCCGGGGGGAGACGGGAGCAAGATGGCCGCGGCCAAGACGGCGCTCAAGACCGTCTTGCGCCAGATCCCACCCACCACACACATCGGTCTGCTCGTCTTCAGCGCCCGCGACGTCCGGGATCCGTGGGTCTACCGGCTGGGGCCGCGCAACGACGACGAGTTGACGTCCGCCATTGACCGGCTCGAGCCGTACGGGAACACGCCGCTGGGGCGCCATATCAAGCAAGGAGCAGACCGCCTCTTGCAGGAGCGGGCCGCGCAGTTCGGGTACGGCACCTACCGTCTCCTCGTCGTCACCGACGGCGAGGCGCAGGACCAGAACCTGGTGGACCGGTATGCGCCGGAGGTGCTCGCGCGCGGCATCACGATGGATGTGATCGGTGTGGCGATGCGGCAGGACCACACCCTGGCCCGCAGAGCCCACTCCTATCGCCGCGCCAACGACGCCGCTTCGCTCGAACGGGCGGTGGCGGAAGTCCTGGCCGAGGTGAGCCGGCCGCGCACCGACACCGCCCAGGCCGACGCCTTCGTCGAGTTGGCGTCCCTGCCGCCCGAGGTGGCCGCCGCGGCCTTGCAGGCCCTCTCGGCTTCCGGGAACCATCCGATCGGGGAAAAACCGCGCCAAACCGCGCAACCGGAGTCCACGCGGCCCGCCGAGGACCTTCAGCCGGCCGCAAGCGCGCCGGCGCCACCCGCTGCCCCCGCGCCGGCTGCGCCGCCCGGGCCGAGCCGGCCGCCTCGTGGGGGCCATTCTGACGGCCCATCCTGGCTGATCATTCTCGCTTTCGTGGCCGCGTTCGTTTTCGTCGTTATCCGCCGTCTGTTCAAGGGCCGTTGACCATGAGCGAAAAGCGCGCCAGGGGATGTCTGATTGCCGCGGTGGTATGGTGTCTGATTCTCGCCGTCTTGGGCGTGGCATACCGATACCTGGTGCACCCGTACCTGCGGGAGAAACTGCACGGCGACACCGGATCGAGCAGCCAATACCGCGAGGAGTTGGTTGTCGCCGCCGACGCGTTCAGCGGCTATGCCCTCCTGCGCTCGGAAGCGCTCAAGCAGCAGCTCAAGGCGCGCCAGATCCGCTACACGGTGCGCGAGGACCGAGGCGACTTCTCCGCCCGCCTCAAGGCGCTGCAGGACGGCAAAGCCCATCTCGCCGCCTTCACGATCGATTCGCTTCTGGTCGCCGGCGCGCGTCTCGGGGATTTTCCGGGCACGATCGTGCTGGTTTTGGACGAGACCAAGGGGAGCGACGCCCTGGTGGCGGGCGCCGGCTCGGTGCAGAGCCTCCAGGATCTGAACTCGCCCGAAGCCCGGATTGTGCTCACGCCCAACTCGCCCAGCGAATTCCTCGCGCGCGTGGTCGTGGCCCACTTCAATCTGCCCCAACTCCCCGAACGCTGGTGGATCGAGGCGGATGGCCCGCCGGCCGTGTACAGCCAGTTGCGCGCGGCCAAGCCCGGCGAGAAGAGGGCCTTCGCCCTCTGGGAGCCGTACGTGACCAAGGCGCTGGCGGAGCCCGGCGTGCACGTCCTGCTCGATAGCTCGAAACTCAAGGGATACATCGTCGATGTGCTGGTTGCCCAGCGGCAGTTCCTGCGCGATCAACCCGACCGGGTCAAGGCCTTCGTCGAGGCCTACTGCCGGGCCGCCTATGCGTACAGCCAGGAACCCGACGGCCTGCCGCGGCTGGTCCGCGAGGATGCCCGCCAGACAGGCGCCGAGAGCCTCGATGAGGCCCAGGCCAGGCGGGTGGTCCAGGGCATTCAGTGGAAGAGCACCCTCGAGAATTACATGCACTTCGGCCTGACGCAGGCCCCGTCCCGATCGGGCGTCGACTCCCTCGAAGACATCATCGGGCGGGTGATGGATGTGTTGCTCAAGACCCGTGCCCTGGCCAGCGATCCGCTGGGGGGCAAGTACAGCACCCTGTATTTCGATCAGATCCTCGCCACCATGCAGCGCGAACAGTTCCATCCAGCCAAAGGTGCGGACGTCATCCCCGGACTTGGGCCCAGCGCGGCCGCCGACGAGCAGGTGCGGTCCGACCAGGCGATCCGGGCGCTGAGCCCTGAGCAATGGAGCCAGTTGCAGCCTGTGGGCGAGCTGCGGGCCGAGCCTGTGGTTTTCGCGCGCGGCTCCGCGACCGTCAGTCAGGCGAGCGAGCGGGATCTGCAGGCCCTCGCCCGCCGGCTCGAATCGTTCCCCGAGTTCTATGTCCGCATTATTGGACAGACTCGAGCCGAGGGCGACGCCGAGGCCAACAGGCGGCTCGCCCAGGCCCGAGCCGAGGCCGTCGCCCAGGCCCTGCGCGCCCATGGGATCAATCCCGATCGCCTGCGCACTCAGGCCGACCCGAGCACTGTGGCCGGCGGCGAAGGTCAGACCGTGCTCTTCGTTGTTGGCCAGTTGCCCTACTAATGCAGCCTGACATCAGCGTCACCTGCTGTCCGTGGGTGCAGGCCGGCGCGCCCCGCGGGCGCGGCACGGCTCGACGCCGTGGCAAAAAGACTGTCCACGGACTTGAACCCGATGCATATTTGGCACTGATCAAGTTCAATTTCGGGATGCCTGACGCTCAAAAAATCCGAAACCGCATCGTCCTGCGCCTGGCCGGTCATCCGCTGGTCATCGGCCCGTTCATCGCCGGGATGACGGCGCTCACGGCGGCGTGGTCCTTCGGCTGGAGAGCCGGCTTTGCCCTGTTCGCCGGCCTGGCCGGCGTGCTGATCGCGGCCGGGTCGTTTGTGACGCAGTTGACGCTTCGCGGCGAGCGCCTGGCGCGTCAAGTGACCGATGAAGTCCTGATCGAGGAGGGCCAGGCGGCCCAGCGCGCCCTGGACGACCTGGACCGCCAGTTGGCCGAAGCGGACAAGGATCCCCGGCCCGAGACCGCGCTGCGGGATCTCCGGTCTTTGTTGCGCGCGTTCGACGAAGCCGAGGCCGCCGCCAGTTCCGCCCATCTCCCGCTTATCGTCGACCTCAGGGCGCGGGTCCAGGAGGTCTTCCGCCAGGGTGTCGAGGCCGTTGCCCAGACCGGCAAGCTGTGGCAGACCGCCCGGCAGTTGAATTCCACAGCCGCCCGGCAGCCTCTGCTCGACCAGCGTGAGCGGCTGATTGCGGACATCCAGGCCACCGTGAAACAACTGAGCGACACGCTCGTCGGGGTGCAAAACCTCGGCACCGGCCAGGGATCGTCGCGCGAGTTGGCCAGGCTGCGCGAAGAGCTCGATCAGAGCCTCGCCGTCGCGAAGACGGTTGAAGAACAGGTTGCTTCTCTGTTAAACGAAACCCCAATCGGCAGCCGCCACGCGATGGCGGTCCCCACCTCGGAAACGAAAGGATAAGTCTATGTTCGGCGCTCTTGTCCGCTGGTTCAAAGCCCTCGGTTACTTGTTGACCGGGCAGATGGACTCCGCCCGTCGCGTCATCGATGCCAATCCGCATGTCGTGCGGGCCAAGTACGACCAGATTGTCCGGGAGAAGATCTCCCAGATCCAGATCTACAAACAGGCGGTGGCGGGCCTCATCGCACAGCAGGAGACCAAGATCGCCACCGTGAAGCGCCTCAGCGAGGATGTCCAGCAACTCGAACGGCTCAAGGCCGGCGCGCTCGCCAAGGCCAAGCAGACTGTCGAGCGCCTCCAGGCGTCGGGCAAATCCAAGGAGGCGATCCATATCGACGAGGACTACAAGAAATGTCTCGCCGCCTACAACGACTTCTCGTCGACCCTCGCTGAAAAGCAGGAGCGCATCGCTGAGAACGAGCGCGACGTCGAAGGATACCGCAAGACCATCGGCGAGCATAAGGTTCAGTTGCAGCAACTCCTGCGGGATGTCGAGAAGGTCAAAGCCGAGGCCTCGGACGCCGTGGCCGACATCATCACCGCCAAGCAGGAGCGCGACCTGGCCGACACCTTCGCCGGCATCGCCAAGGACGGCTCGGCCGAGGAACTGCAGCGCTTGCGCCAGATGCGCCAGGAGATCCGGGCCGAGGCCCGCGTCTCGAAGGAGATGGCCGGCACCGACGTCAAGGCGCAGGAGGCCGAGTTCCTCGATTACGCCCGCCGGACCACCGCCAGCACCGAGTTCGACGCCCTGCTCGGCATCGAAGAGAAGAAAGAGGCCGCGCCACCCGCCGCCGAAAAGTCCTCGGCACTGCCCGAATGAACTTCGCATGCACCCCCCCACTCGAACCGCCCCGATTCCCATGAAAAGCACTCGATTCGCCCTCGCCCCCGCCGCCTGGCTTGTTGGCGCGGCGCTCATGATCTGCGCCCCGTCCGCCCTGCCCGCGCCCGCCTTCTCGCTCGCCTGGAGCGAGTATCCGTCCTGGAGCGCGTTCGGCGTCGCGCACGTGTTCAAACTCATCGATGGACGCGAGGGAGAGACCGGCCCGATCGAGGACAAATGGGGTGTCGACATTGTCCTCAAGGAGGCCGAGTACGATCCGTGTCTGACCATGTACGGCGCGGGCCAATGCGACGCGGTGTGCATGACGACACTCGACGCGTTGAATCCGGCCTTGGGACGCCCGTCCGTCGTGATTGTGCCGACCTCGACCAGCGCCGGGGCGGATGCCCTGATCGTTCCGAAGACGATCGCGAACATCAGGCAACTGCGGGGCCGGAAGGTCTTCGGCCTGGCCAAGAGCGTTTCCGAGTACTGCTTCAACCGCAACCTCGAACTCCTTGGCGAACGCCCCGAGGACTACAAGTTCACCAACATGGATCCCGGCGCCGCCGCGGTCGCCCTCCAGCAAAAACAGCGGGAGATCGAGGCGATCATCGTCTGGAACCCGTTCGTTCTCGAGACGCTCAACAAACGCAAGGACGTCCATGTGCTTTTTGACTCGACCTCGATCCCCAACGAAATCATCGATTCGGTTGTCATGGCCCAGGCCTCGCTCGACAAACCGGGCGGCAGGGAATTCGCGTGCGCGGTCGTCGACGCATTCTATCAGGTCAATCAGCGCCTCGCCGATCCCGCCACGTGCGACGACACGTTGATCGCCCTGGGCGAGAAATTCAGCCACCTCGATCTGGCGTCGATGAAAAAGGTGGTCCAGCAGACGCGCTTCTATGCCACGCCCAAGGCCGCTCTCGACCTCTTCACCGGCCCGGAACTCAAGGCCGTCACCCAACGCGTGGTCGATTTCTGCACGAAACAGGAGATTGTCCCCACGGCGCCGAAGATCGGCTACGGCAGCCGCGCGGAAGCGGGCGCGGTGGCCCTGCGCTTCGATCCCGACTACATCCGCGCCGTGGCCGAGAAGAAGTAACGCCGTGCGCACCGTGTCTCTGGCCAATGAGGTCCATCTGGTCCTGGCCAATCGCGTGATCAACCGAACCGACACCAGAAGCGCCGGCGCGAGCGACATCGGCCCCGCGCGCCCGGCATCCGGAAACGGCGCGCCATGATCCGTCGCCCCATCAAATCCTCGACGGCAGCCTTCCTGGGCGCGCTCTCGGTCCTGCTCATGCTCGGCGGCTACACCTTCCTGGCCCACCGGCAGTACCAGCGGAATCCGGACGACACGACCATTCCGCGCTGGAGCCAATTGCAGAAGGGCCTGCAAAGCGCCATCGAGGTCAACCGGCGCAGCGGAGAGCGCTGGCTGGTGATCGACGCCGTCGCGAGCGGACAACGCCTCTTCCTGGGCCTGGGCGGCGGCGTGGCGGCGTCGCTCCTGCTCGGCCTCGCGATGGGCTGTTTCACTCCCATCGAGGGTTTTCTGCACCCGCCGCTCTCCCTGCTTGCGAAGGTGCCTCCCACCGCCGCGCTGGCCGTTTTTTTCGTCCTGGTGGGGACCGGCAACAACATGTACGTGGCGATGATCGCATTCGGCGTCCTGCCCACCATGACCCTCACGGTGAATCTGGCGGTCAAGGAGTTCCCGGACGAACTTCTCTACAAAGCCTACACCCTGGGGGCCTCCCACATGGAGGTGGTCTGGACCATCATCTTCCGCCAGGTGCTGCCCAGGTTCATCGACGCCGTCCGGCTCTCGATCGGCCCGGCCATGGTCTACCTCATCGCCGCGGAAATGGTCGTGGGCGATGTCGGCTTTGGCTACCGCATCCGCCTCCAGTCCAAGCTCCTCAACATGAGCGTCGTCTATCCGTACCTCGCCATCCTCGCCGCATTTGGCTTCGGCATGGACTCGCTGTTGCACCTGCTCCAACGCAAGCTGTGCCCTTGGTATGAACCCCGAAGGTGATGCCAGTCCCGCAGCGGGCGACATCGCCCTCGAATGCCGCGGCGTGAGCCACGGCTTCGGCGCCAAAGCCGTTCTCTTCGATGTCAACCTCCGGCTCCGGCGCGGCCAGTTCCTCTCGATGGTCGGACCGAGCGGATGCGGCAAGTCCACCCTCCTGCGCGCCATCGTCGGCACCCACCCGCCCCGCGCGGGCGAGCTGCGGCTCTTCTCGGCCGAGAGCGGGCACGAAGGCAAGGTCATCGATGCCCCCGGACGGGATCGAGGCATTGTCTACCAGCAATACTCGCTGTTCCCCTTTCTGACCGCCCGCCAAAACGTGGCCATCGGCCCGATGCTCGATCAGACAAGCCTCGCCTTCCGGTGCCTTCGCCGGCTGCGCTGGCGCCGCGTGCGGCGCGACCAGTGGCGGGCCGCGGGTGAGATGCTCGATAAGGTGAAGCTCGGAGACGCGATGGACCTCTATCCGCACGAGATGTCCGGCGGCATGCGCCAGCGGGTCGCGTTGGCCCAGGCCATGATCATGAAACCGGAGATCATTCTTCTCGACGAGCCCTTTGGAGCGCTCGATGAGGCCACGCGCGAGGAACTCCAGTACATGCTGCTGAACCTCTACGAGGAGAATCAAAAGGCGGTGCGGCAAGGCAACCGCCCTCCCTACACGCTCATCATCGTCACTCACGAATTGAACGAGGCCATCTACGTCGGCGACCGCCTCGTGGGCCTCTCGCAACGCTGGGACTGGCGCAAGGAAGGCCACGCCGAAGCCCCGGGAGCGACTGTTGTCTATGACAAACCGACCCCCGTCTTCGATAGCAAGACCTCCCGCGACTTCGAGCGCTTCACGGCCCAACGCGAGGAAATCCGCCGCGTGGTTTTCGAACCGGACCCGCCATGCGACCGCCACCAGCATGTGGCCTATTGGCGCGAATCGAAAACCCGACTCAACGCGCCTCGAACCGATCCTCATCCCCATCCGCTCGCATGAACGCCCCCCCTCATGACTTCCTGCGGCAGGCCGGGCGCATCCTCAATGCCGGGCAGGCCCGGTCGGTCGTTCTCACCGGCAACATCTACGATCTGTTCTGCACGGCCGCCGACGGTTCAGACGCCTATGTGCCGCTGATTCCCTTCCTCACGGCCCAGTGGGATCTTCCCGGCCTGGTCGTCATCACCTACGAGTTGAACGGGCCGATCCGATTCCACCACGAGGCCGATGCCGAGAAAGTCCGCGATGCCTGGCTGCGCTGGCGCAGCGGCTACGACAGCAACGCCCTGGCCGTCCAGCGCATGCTGGCCAAGGGCAAGGCCGCCACCGACCTCGACCTGGTCCTTCAGACCTACGACGACACGCTGCGACGCGCCGTCAACAACCCGACCCTGGCCCTCGAACTCCTGCGCCAGATCTGCCTCTGCTCGCGCACCGTCCTTGGCGGCAAACCTCTCCTGGCCGAAAACCTCCTCATCCTCATCGAGGGCGCCGACCTCCTGATGCCCGACGCGCCCATCGCCAGCCTCTCCGACGTCGACCGCCAGCGCATCGGCATCTGTCATGACTGGTTCAGCGATCCGGGTTTCCTCACGGGTGGCGATTCCGTGGTGCTGATCGCCGAGTCGCGCAGCCTGCTCCATCACCGCATCGCGCGCCTGCCCCAACTGCTCGAAGTCGAGGTCCCCGCCCCCGACGCGTCTGTGCGCGCCCATTTCATCGCCTGGTTCGAAGCCGCCCTGCCCGAACAGGCCCGCGCCAAGCTCGGGACCTCCGCGGCCGGCCTGGCGCAGTGGACGGCCGGGCTCTCGCTGCAGGCGGTCATGCAGTTGCTCAAAGGGGCGTCGCATGAAGAACGCCCCCTGACCCAGACCGACGTCGTCGCCAAGGTCGAGTCCTTCATTCAAAGTCAGTTGGGCGAGGACATCGTCGAGTTCAAGAAACCGTCCCATCGGCTCACCGATGTGGTCGGATTCCGCCGCCTCAAGGAGTTCCTCGCCAAGGAACTGATCCCGCGCCTGGCCCTGTCCGGACCCGAGGCCCTTGCCGGGGCCGCGGTCTGCGGCCCGATTGGCGGCGGCAAGACCTTCATCTTCGAAGCCGTCGCCGCCGAGCTCGACATCGTCGTCCTGGTGCTCAAGAACATCCGCAGCCAGTGGTTCGGCCAGACCGACGTCATCTTCGAACGCCTCCGCCGCGTCCTCAACGCCCTGTCGAAAGTGCTCATCTTCATCGATGAGGCCGATACCCAGTTTGGCGGCGTCGGCGCCCACACCCACGAGACCGAACGGCGCCTCACCGGCAAAATCCAGGCCATGATGTCCGATCCCCAGTTGCGCGGACGCGTCATCTGGCTCCTGGTCACCGCCCGCATCCACCTCCTCTCGCCCGATCTGCGCCGGCCCGGACGCGTCGGCGACCTCATCATCCCCACTCTCGATCCGGAAGGCCCCGACCGCGAGGAGTTCCTCCGCTGGACCGTGAAACCGGCGCTCAATGCCGACCTGACCAAGCCGCAAATGGCGGAACTCGAGACGGTCACGCGCAGTTACTCCGCTGCCGCGTTCGCCTCGCTTCGCTCGGAACTCAAGGCCCGGACCCGCCAATCGGGCCGGACGCTCAAGTTCAAGGAAGTGCTCGAACGCGTGGCGGACAACCTCCCGCCGGCCATCGAGGAGACGCGGCGCTACCAGACCCTCCAGGCCCTGGTCAATTGCACTCGACGCAGCCTTCTGCCCGATCCCGGTGTGACCGAGGAGCAGCGCCGGGCCTGGGAAAACGAACTCCGCCGCCTGGAAGCCAAGTCCCTCGACCTGTAGCCGGGCGAATGCCCAGCCGAAGAACAAAGCGAACACCTCTGGAGCGCCCATCGTCCGGTGCACCCTTTCCAGCCCACAACCCCGGCGCCTCGCCCATCCGTGCAATCCGTGGTCGACGAACAAGCCAGAAATGAACCACGAATGACGCGAATCCAGGGCAACACGGAAGTGGGTTGCGGCCGTTTGCCCGACACAGGCCATGACCTCACGCCAAGCCCTTCGGCTTCGCGGCAAACCTATTTCTCTTTGGCGCTGGCACCGGCAATGCTGGACTGAAGCCCCGTCATGGTGAGGAGCGGTAAAACCGTGAAATGCCCGTTATCGTCGTAGACGATCACGTAAGATGCCTTAGGCGGCAATGAGATGTAATCGCGATGAGGGACCAAGTACTCCTTCCCGTCGGCCATGAGCAAGGCAAACGGGACCCCACTCGCCACCGCCGACTCGACTTGTTCTCTGGTCATGGCGGAATTCTCGCACGGGGTTGATGAATCCACAAGCGGCGCCGGCGGGCACAGATCGGCGAACGGCCAGGTCACCAGCTCGGCAGAGCGGCATGTTCATCTGGCGTGCGGCTCTCTGATGTTCCTTCGGCATCGTGTCCGCCACACTTCCCGCGGCGTGGTTTTGGCGCCCGTCCGCCACCTGACGAACCGGGCGCCAAAACATAACCTCAAATCCAATCACGCCCTTGTCCCGCCTCAGCCTTGGGTTAGCGAAGATCAATGGCAGCCGCCTCTCTCGCGAGACCGATAGGCGCATTCGCCAGGAAGCGTTTGTCGGGAGCCCGAGCGGCCAGCGAACAGCGTAAATGCATCCGAAGCCTTCGCCAACGGCTCTTTGATCTCGTCGCGGCGGGGAACCGCTCTTGTGACAGCGTTCTTTGGGTTCATCCAGATCGCCTCACGCAACCGTGGAGGTCTTCGGGTCTGCGCCGCCCCCCCCTTCTTTGCGATTTACTTGGCGGAGGGCCCTGCTAGGGTCGGGCGCATGCCTGAGATTGCAGACTATGTGATTCACGGTGCGCGGCTGATCACCCCGGCGGTTGTCGAGAATGTGCTGCGGAGGCTGCCGCTTTGGAAAGCCGAGTTCGCGCAGATTGCTGCTCCCGGGTATCCGCATCTGGTGGACCAACTCGATTTTCTCGCCAACGCGATCGAGGATTTCGCCGAGGGCGCCTACAAGGATCTGCCGTACAGCGCTCTGGCTGCCGCGGTGTTCGCCCTCACCTACGCGCACAAGAAGGTGGACATCATTCCCGACTACCTCAGCGAGGCAGGGCGCGCAGACGACTCGAGCATCGTGCGCGCGGTCCTGATCATGCACGAGAAGGCCCTCGCCAAGTACGCCGCCGCGCAGGGCATCGAGTGGGGGCGCATCACCAGCAAGCCTTAGCCCGGAAGGGCAACCAAGAGCCTTGCATCGGTTCTGAAGGTGTTCCGCCATGGGAACAGTGCGCTGCATTTCTCTGTCTGAATCTCGGACTTGGCGCAGTTTTGCCTTTCCAACCCGCATAGAGTCCTCTTGCGGGGTCTGACCGCCCCGTGCACGGACGGAGTGTCAATATGCGGGTGAGCCGTCCATCCTTCTGCTTCGCCGAAGCTTTGCTTGCCGGCGAGGCGCGATTATGGAATTCCTATCGCCATGAATAATCCCATCTGGGTCATGACCTCGGCCTTCAAGTCCTTGACGTTTGATCAGGTTCTCGCGCACACAAGACGCATTGGCGCGCAGGGCATGGAACTGTGCGTGTTTCGGCGCGACGGCACGCGCACCGATCACGTGGCGACGCACCTCGACTACGAAACGTTCGGACCCGACGACGCCAAGCGCCTGATCGAGACGTGCCAGCGCGAAGGGATGCGTTTCTCGGTCGGCGCCTACGAGAACCTCATCGGCGGCGACCCTGCCCAGAAGCTGGCGAATCAGAACCACCTGCTCAAACTCATCCGCATCGCCCATCTGTGCGGCGGCGACCGCAACAACGTGAAGGTGGGCACGTTCGTGGGCTACAACTACGATCTGGGTGTGGAGGACCGCGGCTTCGAGAAGAACCTCGATGAGTTCGTCCGCGTCTTCAATCCGATCGTGCGTTACGCCGAGGGCCTCGGCGTCACGCTCCTGTACGAGAACTGTCCGATGGAAGGGTGGCGTCCGGCCAGCAGTCCCACGACGTACAATAATCTCCCGGGCACCCTCGCGGCGCGCAAGCTCATGTACGCCCTCGTCCCGAGCCGCGCCCACGGCGAGACCTACGACCCGTCCCACGACGTCTGGCAGAACATCGATCCCATCGACGTCCTCAACGCGTCCGACATGAGCCGCATCCACCGCGTCCACATCAAGGGCACGCGCACCCTGCGCAGCCCGGCGCGAGTCCATTGGGGGGCGCTCTATCCCATGCAGACCGTCGATCCGGCGCTCGCCAAGAAAGCGGGCGTGCCCATCCCCGCACACGACTGGGACCGGCATCACTACGAGCCGATGCTGCCGGGGTTCGGCGGCAACGACAGCATGGATTGGCGCGGCTTCCTCCAGACGTTGATGCAGCGCGGCTTTGAGAATCCGTTCGTGATCGAGAACGAGGCCGACAACTCGGCGCACACCGGCAATCTGGGCGCGACCGTGCAGGGATTCCAGGCCGCCGTCCTCTGCCTCGCGCCCATCGTGTGGCCGCTCGCGCCCGACGACGGCTATCGCTTCGACGCGGCGCGCCAGCCTGCGCTGGTCGATCCCCAGGCCCGGGACATTCCGGTCAAGACCATGAACGCGCTGGCTTCCTAGCCGGCGGCGGCGGCCTGGGCGCGCTTCGCCTTCCGTTCCCAGTACCAGGCAATCCAGACCGAACACTCGTAGAGGAACTGGAGCGGGATCGCCATGAGCACCTGGGTGAGGACCTCTGGAGTCGTCAGCAAGGCTCCGAGCACCAGGTTGATGACGATCATGTAGCGGCGCATCCCCGCCAGCTTGGCGTAGTCGAGAACGCCGATCTTGACGAGGGCGAGCAGAATCACCGGCATCTCGAAGCCGAGTCCCATGCCGAGCATGAATTTGGTGGCCATGCTGAAGTAGGCCTCAGCCCGCCAGTCGGGCATCTGAACCCCCATCCAGAGCGAGTAGGCCTCCGCCGCCCGGAGCGCCAGCGGCAGGAGCACGAAGTAGCAGAAGCAGACCCCGGTGACGAAAAGGCCGGCGCCGATTCCGAAAGCGCGAAAGCCGTACCTCTTCTCCTTGCGCTTGAGCGCCGGCACGATGAACTGCCCCACATAATAGACGACAAGCGGTGCGGCGATCACCATGCCGCCAAAGAAGGCGATGTACAGCGACGAGAAGAAAGGCGCCATCGGATCGAGGAAAATCAGCCCCGGCCCCCGGCCCGCTTCGCTCACCGCGGAATTCGTCATCGGACGGAGCGCCAGCACCTGCTGTTCACCCACCATGACCGGCCCGATTTCGAATCGGGTGACCCGGTTGGACGCCAGCGGCAACGCATCGAAGGGTGAACCTGTTGCGGGCAATGTGGCCAACCGGTTGGTGCCAAGATAGAGTTCGACCTGCTGTTTGGTTGGCCGGTTGAGCTTGCGGGCGCGTTCGAGCGGCAACTTGAGAACAGTCACCAACTGGTTGACGGCGAGCAGGCAGACCACCATGCAAATCATCACGGCGGTACCGCTCTTGATCAGGACCCAGCGCAGATCCTCGAGATGTTCGAGGAACGACTTGACCGGGCCGCCGCCTTCTTCGACTTCCTCAAGGCGCGGCTCTTCAATCGGGTCGGCCATAAGGAGACAACGATGCCGCCCTCGATCAGGGATTGGACGAAGGCGCGGAGGGCGTCGAACCGGAAGAAGAGGCTACGGGTTCGGCAGGATGAACGGACTCGGCAGGCGGTGTATAGCCGGAGGAAAGCGGAGGCCGGGGCGGGGGCGGGGGATTCAACTCTTCGCCTGCGCGCTCGATCTCCTCCTGCACCTCGCGCGACGCTTTCTTGAATTCCTTGATGCCCTGGCCCAAACCCTTCGCGAAGTCGGGAATCTTCTTCGCCCCAAACAGGATCAGCACCGCTAGAACAATCAGGATCAGCTCGGTGCCGCCCAATCCAAATGCTGCGAGAAAAGGAACCATAAAAATCATGCTTTCGTGTCGGGTGTGTCTTTCGAAGTCTTCCTGAACTCTTTGATACCCTCCCCCAGGCCCTTGGCGAATTCGGGAATCTTCTTCGCTCCGAACAGGATGAGGATGACGACGAGCAACAAAACGATCTCGCCACCACTCAATCCCCACACTGCCAGAATGCTATTCATATGCGTCAACCCGCTGGAGGAAACTAATTCACACCCCCCGGCGTGTAAAGCGCCGAAAACCGCTTCCCCCCGCCATGCGGAGCGCCGAGCCCGATTCGATTACTTGGGCGGAAGCAGCAGAATGAACTCAGCCCGCCGGTTTGCGGTCCAGGCCGCCTCGGTATGGCCCGGATCGGCCGGACGGTCTTCGCCGAAACTGCGCGTGAAGATGCGCTCGGCAGCGATCCCGTAACGGATCAGGTACTCGCGTGCGGCCAGGGCGCGCCGTTCACCCAGCGCGCGGTTATACTCCTCGGTGCCACGCTCGTCGCAGTGGCCGTCGATCATGAGCTTGGCCTCGGACCTCGTCTTGAGATCGTCCCCGACCGCATTGCATTGGGAATGCTGCGAGGTTCGCACGACCGAGCTGTCGAACTCGAAGTAGATCGTCTGCCCGGCGAAGTGGCCGGCGTCCGGGATCATCCCTTCGATCGTGTTGATGTCCGCCTGCGCCGTGAAGCCGGTCGAAGGGTCGGTGAGCGGCGTGGCAACCGTCGGCTCCGCCCCCCCCACATTGGCCCCCTCCGTCACGGTCGGCGGCGTGATCGGGCCGCGCCGCTCGGCGCTGCTCTCGGGCACCATCGATCCCATCGACGCCAGAGGAGTCACCGGTTTCTTGGTCTTCTTGCAGCCGACGCCACCGGCCACAACAAACAGACCGATCAGGAGCAGATTCAGGAAAGCCGAGCGTTTCATAAATGCGTTAGACCGACAAATCATGTCTACCTGGCCCAGCTTGGCTGGGAGGAAATACCGATATTTTGAAGGACATCCTTGGACTGTTTGGTGGGGACGTCAAGCAAAGATAAGAACCGCTTTCCCCCACTGCCGCGCTTGGTGAAAACCAGTGTCCGGGAATTGGCCGCCCAGCAGGGATCCTCGCCCGATGTCAACAGCTTGGCCTCGCCGCCACCGGCCTTGACCAGGCAGATCTCGAATCCCCCCATCTGCGCCGTGAATGCTATGGTCTTGCCGTCCGGCGACCAGTCCGGTTCGGTCGGGTTCACAACCCCCGAGGTCGCAATCCGCTGGATCGCGCCCCCATCCGAGGGCACCTGCGCCAGCGTGCGCCGGCCATCGATGCGCGTGGCAAAACAGATCGTCCGCCCATCCGGCGACCAACACGGGGAGGATTCGTCCTCGCGGGTCCGGGTCAGTTGCTTGAGCCCCGTCCCGTCGATGTTGGCCACGTACACATCCGGGCTGCCCGCCTTGCTCAAGACCATGGCCACCCGCCGCCCGTCCGGCGACACCGCCGGGCTGATGTTCGAGCCCGAGTACCGGGCCACCACCCGCCGCTCCTGCGAGTCCAGGTCGTGCGAGACGATGTCGGGGTTGTTCAGCTTGTAGGTGGTGTAGACGAGCATGCGGTGGCCCGGACGCCAGGTCGGCGCCGCCGCGATGCTCTTGTCCTGGGTGGCCGCCACCGCGCCGTGGCCGTCGTAGTCCGCCACGTAGATCTCGCTGGTCTGGCCGTGGCTGACTTTGAAGGCGATCTTCGTGCGGGCGATGCCCGGCTTGCCCGTCACGGCAAGCACCACATCATCCGCCAGGGCGTGCGCCTGACTGCGCACGCTGCCTCCACTGTAGGCCTTGGCAAACAACGTCGCCCGTTTCAAGGCGTCCGTGAGCCGCCCTTCAACCTGGCCCGAGTTGCCGCCCTTCAGGACGTACTGGCAGCTCGAATCGCTCTCGCCGACGAACTTGAAGCCCGCAATCTCCAGATCGAACCGCAGCACACGATCGACTTCGCCCGAGTACCCGTTCATCGCAATCGGAATGGGCGGCGTGGTCGACCACGCCTCCGCGGAAATCCGGATCCGCTCGGCCTCGCCAGCCCGAGTCCCGACCCCGGCGCAGCATCCGGCCAGCACCAACGCAAACCCTAAGGAGTATATGCTTTTGCTCATCCCATGCCTTGTCTTGCCTTCCAATCAAACTCGATCAGAAAGGTCTTTCGCTCGTCTTTCGAGCCCTCGGGGAATGGCTCCCCGATCGTCGTCACCCGACCCAGCACGGACGTCACCGATTGGTCCAGCGCCGGCACCTTGGACCGTTCCACAATCTCGGCGGACACCACGCTCCCGTCACGGGCGATCACGATGCGGGCCGTCACCACGCTGCTGCGCTCGGGCACCCCCACCGGCGGACGCCAGGCGCGCTCGTAAACCATGCGGACGTACAGCCCGTAGCCCGCGTATGTCTCGCCCCCGCCCCCCGGACCATACGGAACCGCAACCACGCTGCGATCGGAGAGATTGCCCTGCAGCTTGGAGAGAGCGCCCCTGACCTGTCCGCTGCGGGCCTGGCGGGCGCGCTCGTCCTGGCGGGCGGCTTCGGCCTCCGCCTCGGCCTCCGCCCGCTCGGCCGCTCTCTTGCGTGCGGCGGCGTCATCCTGCGGCCTGCGCGTCACGAGGCTCTTGCTCACCTCGATCTTGCGTTTCGGCTTGGTCGGCGCCTTCTCGCTGAAATCCTTCGGGTCCGGCTCGGGTGCCTTCTGCGTCTCCACCTTCGTCGGCTTGGGTTCCGATTTCTTGACGACAGGAGCGGGCTTGGCGGTCTCCTTCTCTTTTGGAGGCGCCACGGGCTCCGGTTTCACGGGGTCAGGGCGTGAGGGGGGCGTCTGCACAGGCTGGCGCTCGGGCGCCGCCCCGCCCCTCGGGTCGCCGCCCCCGACCACGGCCGCGTCCACAAGCCGCATCGAGATGATGTCCAGGAGCGGCAGCACCACCGATTCCGGCTCGCGGTGCATCGCCTTGAAACCGGACCCAGCCACGAAGAGCACCAGCAGCAAGCCGTGCAAGGCCGTCGACGCGCAGAAGCACTGGTATCGCAGTCGATTCATGGTCGTCCCGCCTCCTCCGTGCCCAGGCTCAACCGCGTGATGCCGTTGCGCGTGCAGCGATCGATGACGGGATAGAGTTGCTTAATCCTGGCTTCCTCGTCGGCCCGGATGTTGACGACCATCTGGCGATTGGTGGCGAACGTGGCCACCAACTGTCGCTCGATGTCGTCCAAAGCAATCTCCCGCCTGTCGAGCATGTAGCGCCCGTCCCGGCTGATCTCCACCGTCCTGAGATCCTTCCGCTCCACGCGGACGCTCGAGCCCCCGCCGTCGGGCAGTCGGATGTCCATGCTGTGCTCCTGGACGAGCAGGGGGGTGGTGATCATGAAGATGATCAGGAGCACGAACGCGAGGTCGAGCAACGGCGTGATGTTGATGTCGCTCAGCGTCACCAACGTATTGCGTTGGGAAAACCGCCGCATGTCACGCGCCTCCAGACATCCTCACCCCTTGTAACGCATCACAAAGAACGTTGCGATGACGATCAGCACCACCACCAGCGCAGCCGCCCAGATGAGCTGTCGGTTCGCTTTGTCCGACGAAGAGGGCACGCGCCGCAGCTTGTCCCTGGACCGTCTTGATAGGGCGATGTGGCCCTTGAGCCGATGCCGGCACTTGGGGCAGCGGGTGTAGACGCGCGGGGCTTGCACCCCGCACTGCGCGCACTTGACGTAGAGCTGCGAACCGCAGACTTCACATTCGGTGCGCCCCCCGTGATTGACGTGGTCGCAATGACCGCAGAGCACGCCCGGCTGGTTCTTGCCGGGGTCAATCGTCTGCTGCGTCAGATCGCTGGATTCATCGGAGGTCATTGTCACTCAGGTATTCGATCTCCATGTTCGACACCAACTGCTGCGCAAAGTTGTCTAATTCGACGGTCAGGACCCTCAGATTGTGCACGAGCCAGTTATAGCCGAACATCGACGGGATCGCAACGAGCAAGCCCGCGACAGTCGTTATCAGCGCCCCTGCAACGCCCGGCGCCATCGCCGTCAGGCCGGCATCGCCGCCCGTGGCCGCGGCCTGCGCAATGCCGCCAAAGGCGCCCATCACCCCCCACACCGTCCCCAGCAGGCCCATGAACGGCGAGCCGCTGACCGCGATCGCCAGCAGAATCAAGCCCGATTCAAGCCGCAGTGCCTGCTGCGCCACCGAGCGTTCGAGCGTCCGCTTGATATGTTCCATCGACGTCAGCGAGATGTGCTCTCCCCGGGGCGTCCCCTCGGCGCCCCGCAGGCGCGCGTCCAACTCCTGACATCCCGCCTGATAGACGGAAAAGAGCGGACATCCATCCACCTGAACGCGCCGATCATAGATGGCGAAGACCGTCTTCTGCGCCTGGAACTCGGCGTCGAAATACTGATTCAGCCGCCGGGCACGGCGCATTTCGACCGCCTTGGTCGCCATGATGGACCAGGCGAAGATCGAGAAGATCAACAAGATGATGATGATGATCCGAGCCTCGATCGACGCCTTCTCCCAGACATACGCCAGATTGACTTCCGATTTCGCAAAAACCATCCACGCCAGATTCATCCGATTACGCCTTTATTCGCCCGTTCGTTGTCTGAGTATCATTAATCGGCCACGCGACTGTGGTCAAAATGTTTCACCGGCGGCGAAGCCTGCGCGCCCTCTGCGCCCGCCGGGCTCCGTCTCACCGCCAGGACCGCCAGTCAAGATTAGGAAAGAGGTTGTCAACCGACTCCATCTCCCTCAAGCCGGCTTCGTTGATGGCCCCCGCCATCAGCATGTCATACAGATCCTGAAACCGACCCAGATGCGCGGTCACGCGCCGCTGCGCGTAGTCCGGGCTGGTGCCCGCGTGCAAAATGAAGGGCCAATCGCTCGCCTGCGCCAGCACCAGCTCGCGGGCCGCCTGCCGCAAGGCGCGGTCCACCAATTCGCCCGGCTCGGGATAGCGCCGGACCAGGGCGGTCAGTCGCTGCTCCGCGACGCGCAAATGGGGCTGGATCCACTCGTTCTTCTCGTTCAGCCAGACGCGCAAGTGGCCTCCCTCGCCCCAGGTCGAGGGGCTCGGACGCGTCACCTGATGGGTCGCGTGCCGACGCAAGTAATCCGTCGGCGTCACAAACGTGAAGTCCGAGCCCCGGTCCGATGCGCCTCGCACCACGGCATCGAGAAACGCCAGACCCTCGTGCCACCAGTGCCCAAACAACTCGGCATCGTAGGGGGCCGTCAGAATCGGCGGCTGTTCCATGACCTCCGCCAGACGCGCCAGTTGACGCCCGCGCGCTTCGAGGAAGTGGGCGGCTTGGGCGGTCACGGCCCGCTGGGCATCGGCTGGACTGTAGCAGCGTTTCCCGCCTTTCCCTCCCGTGATGCTCTGATACTTGATCCCGGTGAAACCGCGATGATCCGGCGAAGGCAGGTAAGGCCGCACATAGTCGAAATCGAGATCGAAACCGATGTCGCGATAGAAATCGCGATACCGCGGGTCGCCCGGGTAGCCCTCATTGCGGCTCCAGACCTGGCGCGCCGACTCGATGTCGCGCCCAAAAACGGCGAGCCCCTCCGGGGTGAACACCGGAGCATAGGTGCCGTAGCGCGGACGCGGCGTGGCATTCGTCAGCCCATGGGTGTCGACCACAAACCACCGCAGGTTCGCCTCCCGCAAAAACCCCTCGACCCCCGGCGCATAAGCGCATTCCGGCAGCCAGAATCCGACCGCATCGCGTCCGAAACAGGCTCGATAGTGATCCCTGGCCGTGAGGATCTGTCCGCGCATCGCCGCGGGTTGATCCCTGAGCAGGGGCAGCACGGCATGCGTCGCCGCGCTGGTGACGATCTCGATGCGATTCTGGTTCTGCAGCGCGCGAAACACCCCGAGCAGATTCCGGTCGCATGCGTGCCACTGGGCTCGCAGGCGGGTGAACCGATCGACATAGGCCTCGGCCAAAGGACGACACCCGGCGTCCCAGCACGTCCGATGGACTTCCTTCTCGGCCAGCTCGATCAGCGCCGACAACCGCCGTTCGTACCGGGATTGCAGCAGCGGATCGCTCAGCATCGAACAGAGCGTCGGCGTCAGCGTCAGCGTCAGGCGCACGTTGAGCCGGTCCTCGCGCCAGCGCTCGATCAGATCCGCCAGCGGCAGGTAGGTCTCGGTGATCGCCTCGTGCAGCCAGCTCTCTTCGAGAAAGCGTTCGTGCTCCGGATGCCGGACGAACGGCAGATGGGCGTGCAGGATGAGCGCGAGATAGCCAGGCATAGTGAGATAGCGGCCAGCGGTCAGCCGGGCTGACGCGTCCCGGCCGACGCGATGCTCTCGGGATGCGGAGGAGCCAGCCGGGGATCCCGCGGATGGGCCCCGACGGCCCCGCGGTACTCGGTGTGGCGCCGGAACTGCAGCTTCGCGCTCCGCCCATCATCGCCAGATCCCGACCGCGCCACCACCGGCAGCTCATACTCGCCGTCCGGCAAGGCGAACCGCAGGCTGAAACTGCCGTCGGGCCGCAGCTTGATCGCCCGGCCCGCAATCGTGACCTGCGCATCGGGCTCGGTGGCTCCGTAAACAACCAGCTCCGCATTCACGTTGAACCAGAAACCCCGCTCCCGCTCGATGGCACGCCCTTCGCCGGACGGACTCGAAATCCCGCCCGCCTCGCCCGCCGCGAAGCCCCCGGCCGGGGAACTTGGCCGCTCGATCTCGCCGCCGCGCTCCTTCTCAGCCGCCGGACCCAACCGCTCCGCGATCAGGCCGGTCACGTCGAGAGAACTCACCCAGACGCGCCGCTGCGCATCCACGCGCAGGACTTCCGCCAGAGCCCGTTCCTGGGCCTCGGTCCAGACGGGCGCGCGCACCTCCTTGGCGCTCGGAAGATCGGCAAAGCCCTGGTCCCGCAACGCGTCCAGAGCCTGCGCCAGCGACTCCTCCTGGCGCGCAGCCTCGGCCGCCTGCTCGACGACCGCCGCGAACGGAACATCGATCGGGATCGTCGCAAACTCCGTCTCGGCCGCCGTCGCGGGGCCGTCGGGTGGAGCCGTGACGGGGTTCGATGTGAGGACGGTTTGCCAGCCAAGACCAGGCTCCGCACACCCCAGTTCCGCGATGTACTCCACTCCGCCCCGCCCGACGCGCACAAACCAGGAGCGCACACCTCGTGCCAGCGGAATCTCGAGCACCGGCGCAGGGCCCACCGCGTTCTCGTGGATGCGCAGGGTCAGGTGCCCCGACACCGCGCGTCCTTCGCGTTCCTGCATCTCCTCGGAACTGAGATCCCAATTGGCATAAAGCCATTGGGGATCGCGCGCCGCCAGCCACAGCCGCCGCGTCCCATACGCAGCAGGAAGCCGCCCCGCATCGGCCCCCAGCGCCAATGCCGGCGATGGCGGCATCGGCGGCGTTGGTCCCAGCGCGAAACGGCGTCCGGGACCGCTGATGAGCGGCGCCGGCATCTCGTCGCCTTCAAGCAGGATCGGCGGGATGCGCCACGGCCTCGGCATCGGGCCGCTTGCCTTTGTCGCAGGACCCGCCGGTCCGACAACCGGCGCAGCCGCCTCCTTCGGTTGTGCTGCACGGGTGACCCTCCGCACGGTGGTCTTGGGCCGCACCGTCCTGACCGCGCGTTTCGGTTTCGCCGCAACAGTTCGGGGCCGGTTTGGCGCCGCGCCGGCTGTCTTCTTTGCGGCCGCCTTCTTCACCGGCGGCTGCTTGAGGACTGTCTTGACTGTCTTCTTTGGCGCTCTCTTCTTCGCGGCTGGTGTGGGCCGCACGGCCTCGACGGGGCCTTTGGGCTTCGTCAAAACCGCCCGAGGCCGATCGCGCCGCGCGGGCCGACTGGCCGTGGCCGGCCGGTTCTTGGCTGCCCTCGAGGCCTTTTGAGCCCTCGCCATTCGCGTCGAGGCGGTTTGTCTTCGCGGTTTCATAGCGTCTCATCGAAGCTGAAGCAGCAGGAAACTTGCTGGGGCGAAGGTAGAGAAAGACATCCCGCCCTAGCAACGCAAAAGACCGGCCGCCTAGCCCGCTTATTTCACACCCCGACTGTGCACATCGCGGTCAGACTTCGCAAAGGTGACTGCTATGCGGGCTAGTGTGCCAGGCCCGCGAGAATGCGCTCGGCCGCCGCGCGCGGATCGGGCGCGGCGCAGATCGGGCGTCCGATGACCAGCCAGTTCGCGCCTGCCTTGAGGGCTTCCTGGGGAGTCATCGTCCGCTTCTGATCGTCGTGACCGGCGCCCGCCGGGCGGATGCCGGGCGTGACCAGTTGCACGTGGTTCGGGAGTGCGGCTCGCAACATCCGCAGCTCGAGCGGCGAACAGACCAACCCGCGCAGACCGGAGTTCACCGCCAACCGGGCCAGGCGCCCGACCTGCCCGGCCGTTCCTCCCCCGATTCCCAACTCCTCGAGAGCCGCATCGTCAAGGCTGGTCAGCACAGTCACCCCGAGCACGAGCGGCGCCTCGCCTCCGAGGGCGTCGGCCGTCGTCCGAGCCGCCTGCTCCGCCGCCCGCATCATGGCCGTGCCGCCGCTGGTGTGGATGGTCAGCATCTGGACGCCGCACCGGACCGCTGCCTCGACGGCCCTGGCCACGGTGTTTGGGATGTCATGGAACTTCAGGTCGAGAAACACGGCTGCGCCTGTTGCGCGCAGTCGACGGACCAGCCCTGGCCCTTCGCTCGTGAAAAGCTCCTTGCCGACCTTCAACGCGCCAACCACAGGAGCCAACTGCTCCGCCAGAGCCAACGCCCGCTCCGCAGTCGGCACGTCAAGGGCCGCAATGATCGGATTGCGCATCGGGGCAGCCTAGCCCGGATGGCTCGCTGGCAGCAAGGCGCATTAGCCCGGATTTCTCATCACCGGGAAGATGACAACGAAATCCGGGCTGGGGCAAAAAGTGGTGAGGAATCCGGGCTAGCGCGATGCGCCCCTGGTATCCTGGAGGCGGATCAGCGCGCGCAGATCGGACACGGCCGGGATGACAGCCGAGAGGGCCTGGGCGAGGGGCTGGTTTGTGCGAACTTGGCTGAGAAACCCCGACAGGCCCTTGGGCACCAGCCCGTAGCGCTGGAGCATTTGCACGTCCATGACGCCCGTGATCCGCGTGCCCTGGCCCGTGATTAGACGCAGCAGACGAGCCTCCGCCGGCTCGGCGGAATGGAACAAGATGCCGTCCTCGGCCGGTTCCGGCGCCCGCGCGTCCGGGTGGACCGCCCGGACCAGCCAGCCGTTCCCTTCGCGCTGATACGCGAACGATTCCCCCGTGAACGGATCGTTGGGTATCTCCGGCAGCCATTCCGGCGCCAGCGCCTCGATGCGCTCCGGCCACTCGCCGTGACGATCGCGGTAGAGCCGCAAGGCGAGCACCAGGCGACACGATTCGAGCGTTGTCCGGGCCGCGCGCGCCTCCTCGACCAGCGGACGCACCGGGGGAAACTCCGCGATCGAACGCCACGCCGCCGGGCGGTCGAAAAAGCGGCTCGGAAACGAACGGGCCGCGAACGCGCTTTGCAGGGCCGCGGCCTGTTCCATCGCCTCATCGTCCGCCGCCCCACGCAAGGCCGCCAGGACCCGGCTGACATAGGCGTCGCGGACCTGGTCGAGATCCGCCGGGCGTCCGACCCGCATCTGCATGTGCCGGAGCAATTCGCCGCACGGTTCGGCCAGGTGGCGGATGCCGCGCCCGTCGTTGGCGGGAATGTTGCGGCTCCCCCCCATGATCCGGCTGGCAAGGTTCCCCAGGATCTCCAGCGTCTCTCCTGTCATCCGGCTGAATGCCGCCCAGAACCGGCGTCCGGCCGCGCGCGGCAGCAGACCCTCAGAGGCCGCACGCCCGAACACCTCCTGCCTGGAATGCACGGCGCGCAGGAACTCGACATCGATCCGGGGGAGCGCCTCCCGCACGGCCGCCAGTCCTGCGATCAGTTGCAGCCCCTCGGATGGATCGAGCCCCGGACCTTCGAGCGCCAGTCGGCGCCACGCCCCCGCGAGCGTTCCCAACTCGGGCCGCGTCAAGCCTTCGGCGCCGGAGTTCGCGCACACTTGCCAGCCCTCGAGCAGGCGCCCGAGCGCCGCGGCGGTCCGCCCCGCTTGCTCGGCTTCGAGGGCCTTCCAGGCGGCGTGGTTGACAAGCCGGGTGTGTCCGGCCAGGTCGCGGCCCACACGCCGGCGTTCCCACAGGTTAGCGTCCGTTTTTCCCGCGGCCAACGCGCCGCGGAAACAGGCCTCGAGCGCCGGGTTGCCTCCAAAGAACGCGGCAAGCCCGGCGCGGTTGGTCTCCGTCAAATGGCCGGTTTGAGCCCAGTCGAAGAGCGTCCAGCCGTGGATGATGTCGCTTCTGCGGTTGACGACGGTCCCCCGGTTGAACTCGTCCACCCAGTACCAATAGCCGCTGCGCGTCAATTCGGCGGGCTGGGCCGGCCGAAGCGGCGTCCACGCGCCTCCCGGCACCGGTTCAGGCAGTGGAGTGAAGCCGAACCGCCAGCCGTACAAGCAGACCCCGCCAAACAGGAGCAGACCCGCGCCAACCGCGCCCGCGGTTCGCCACGCCAACCGCCACACGCGGGGACGCCGCGACGGCATCGGGCCGCGCCCCTGCCGGCCAGCGATCGCCCGGCGCTCCGTCTGCGCTGTCTCTGTCCCAAGTCCCATGCGCCCAGTCAATACCACGCCATCGCCCGCATCTCAACACCCCGGTCGCGGCAGCGGTTCTCGTTTTGAGAGCGCTCAGGGCGCCGGGTCGGGGGACCCGGCCTACAACCGCTGCATTCTTCGATGCTGTAGGCCGGGTGCCCTCACCCGGCGTCAAGCCCCTGCACGCAAAATGAGAACTGCTGCGGTCGCGGGGCATCTGGTTGTTGTCGGTGTTCTGTCGCCCGGTGAGGGCACCGGGCCGACAACGGATGGAGATTGCCGGTGTAGGCCGCGTGCCCTGCCTGCGCCGCAATGCGCAGCGGCGCGGCAGGCAGGCCCCCACGCGGCGCAGACTCGATTTCCATCGACAACCTCCAGATGCTCCGGCCCGGCGAGCGCCTCAACCCGGACTTGTGTCTTTGCCGCGTCTGCTCTAGAAGCGGGCCGTGTTCTCGCGTTACACTTCTCGCCTTACACCTGGTAATATGCGTTCTCCCCGTTCATCGCCTTGCTCCGTTGCGGCCCTGATCGTTGTCGTATCCCTGGCATCCGTGGGCTGCAAATCAACATCCCCCGGTCGATCAACGGCCGCGGTCGTCCCTGCGGCCGCGGCGCCCGCTGGTTCGTGCAAGCCGGACGCCGCGCCCGCCGCCGCGGCGCCCGCTGCGCCGAAGGAACCGGCTTCGCATGTCACCGGGCGCGGCTCGATCAAACGCGTCGTCCAGTTCGACGCAGTGCTCGAAGCCGTCGAAATGCATCCCGTCCGCCTCGAACCGAAGGCGTGGGCGGATCTGACGGTTGTGGAGGCGGTGTCTCATGGAGCGCCCGTGAGGGCCGGCGATGCGCTTGTGCGACTCGACACCGACAAGCTGCGCGAGCAGATCGCCGACCTCGAACAGGACGCGCCGGGCGCGGCGATCGCCCTCGAACTGGCTCGCGCCGAACTCGCCAGCCTCAAGGACACAACGCCGCAACGGCTCGCCGCCGCCCGCCGCAGCCGCCGTGTCGTGGACGAGGACCAGGAGTATTTCGAGACGCAGGGGCGAGAGCGGCGGATCAGGTCGGCCAACTTCAACGTCAAGAGCGCCGAACAACGCCTCGCCAACGCCGCCGAGGAACTCAAGCAGCTCCGCCAGATGTACGAGGCCGACGATCTCACCGAGCAGACGGAGGAGATCATCCTCAAACGCCAGGAGTTCGAGGTCGAGACAGCCAGGTTCAGCCTCGATAATCTCCGGGCCACCACCGAGCGCGAGCTCGAGACCGCTATTCCGCGCGAGACCGAGAACCTGCTGTCCCAGAAGCGAGACCAGGAACTGGCGCTCGCACTCGCCGAGGAGACGCTTCCGAAGGCCCTCACACGAAAACAGCTCGAGGTCGAGAAACTGGCCCGCGATCAGAAGAAGGCCCAGAAGCGGCTCGACGATCTCAAGACGGATCTGGCGGCCCTGGATGTCCGGGCGCCCGCGGACGGCGTCGTCATGCACGGGGCCTGCGAAGCCGGCAAATGGACCACCGGGCCGGTGGTGACCAAGAAGCTCGTGCGCGGTGGGAAGCTCGCCCCCTACGAGATCTTCATGACCGTGGTCAACCCCGACCGCTTTCAGATCAAGGCCGTCGTGCCCGAGGCCGACCTTGGCAAGACCAGGATCGGCATGACGGGCGAGGCCGCGCCTGTCGCCCTCCCGAATCGCATAGTGCCCGTCAGGATCGAGTCCGTGGACCGTGTCCCCCTCGTGACCGGGGGCTTCGGCGCAACCCTCAGCCTCGCTCCCGGCGGCCCGGCGGAATTGCAGCCGGGCATGAACTGCAAGGTCACGCTCACCGACTCGACCTCAGCCAACGCCCTGGTCGCGCCCGTTCAGGCTGTGTTCGGCGAAGGGGACGGCAAACATGTCTTTGTCCGCGTCGCCAACGGCAAGGCCGAGAAACGCTCGGTCCGCACCGGCGAATCGGACGGCAAGAACATCGAGATCGTCGAAGGCCTTGCCGAAGGAGACACGATTCTGCTCTCGAAGCCCGAGTAGACGCCGATGCGATGCTTCCCTTGAACCTCGACACCGAAATCAGGTCGCGTTCCATGGACCCGGAAATCTCACCCACGAACCGTCAGGAATGCCGCGACCGCCCCACTGGTGAGAAATGCAGGCTAGGGGCCCTCGGGCTGCTGCTCTGTTTGGCGCTCTGCGGCTTCGCCCTTGCCCGCGCCCGCGCCGACACCAACGCGCCGCCCAGCGCCGCAGTCATGGACCGCGCCGTGGACCGCGGTGTCCGGTTCCTGCTCGAGAGCCAGAACAAGAACGGCTCGTGGGGATCGGCCCGCCGCACAAAAAACCTCAACATCTTCGCGCCCGTGCCGGGTGCGCATGAGGCGTTTCGGTCCGGCGTGACCGCGCTGGCCGTGCAGGCCCTGATCGAAACGGGCGCAGCGGACCGCGACCCGACCGTGCGTGCGGCGCTCGAACTCGGCGAGGCCTGGCTGCTCGACAACCTGCCCCGCCTGCGCCGTGCCGATGCCGTGGCGCTCTACAATGTGTGGGGCCACGCCTACGGCATCCAGGCCCTGGCAGCCATGCACCGCCATGCATCCCCCGATTCCGACCGCCGGCAACTCATCGCCGATGTCATCCGCGGCCAGATCGGTCTGCTGCGCCGCTACGAATCGGTCGACGGCGGCTGGGGCTATTACGACTTCCGGGTGGGCGCGCAGCAGCCGGCCGCCGATTCCACCAGCTTCGTGACTGCCACCGTCCTCGTGGCGTTCCGGGAAGCCAAACAGATCGGAATCGAGATTCCACAGGGCCTCGTCGATCGTGGTGTGGCGTCCCTCAAACGCCAGCAGAAGCCCGACTTCAGCTATGCCTACTCGGAGGATCTGAAGTGGCGGCCCATGCGCGGCATCAATCGCCCGGCCGGCAGCCTGGGCCGCTCCCAGGCCTGCAACATCGCCCTCCGCTGGTGGGGCGAGACCAACATCACCGACACCGTCCTCGATACGTGGCTCGAACGCTTCAACGACCGCATCGGCTGGCTCTCCATCGGACGCAAGCGCCCCGTCCCCCACGAATCGTGGTTCCAGGTGGCCGGCTATTTTTATTACTACGGCCATTTCTACGCCGCCCTGTGCGCCGACGAACTCGAACCCGAACGCGCCCGGGCACACCACGCGCGATTGGCGGCGATCCTGCTCCCGCTTCAGGAAAAGGACGGGTCCTGGTGGGATTACCCCTTCTACGATTATCACCAGCCGTATGGCACGGGCTTTGCCCTGATCGCCCTGGCCCGCAGCCGCGCCGCCCTCCAATGACCGCACCACCGGCCTCGCCCGGGCGCCGCCGCCCCGGATCCGGCCCGCGCGGCATCTTCCTGGCGCTCCTGCTGGGCGCACTCCCGCCCCAGGCCGCCAGCGCGCCCGGCGATGCAACCGCTTCCCAGGAACCTTTCAGGAGGGGGGACGTCTCGTCCCCCGCCATGACGGGTTCATGGGCGCAACGCGTTCCTGGGAAGGGAATCCTCAGTCTCCATGCACCTGAAGCCTGTTCCGTTGATTTCGGCTCCGGCATTCACCGGATCGGACTCGTTACGCTCGATCGGACCGCGCGCACGGCGCGGTTTCCCGCCGCCGTCAACCAACGCGCCGGCCTCATCGAGTACGCGGTGGTGACGACCACCGGCAAGGTGCACGAGAGCATCTTCCGCACCGAGGCTGCGCCCCGCGACATCCACCTCGCCATGCTCCTGCTCGGCGTCAAGCCCGCAAACACGAACTTCCTGCACGACGACCCCCGCAGCCCCCTCCCAGGAGACCGCATCGGCATCGAGGTCGGATGGCAGCGCGGACGCAAGGAGGTGCGGCGCCCGCTCGCGGACTTCGTCAAGATCGAGTCCCCGGCCCGCTCGGGCGGATCGCGCGGCTGGCTCTACAACGGATCGTTTCTGGTCAACGGCGACTTCGCCGCGCAGCGCGGCGGATCGATCGTCTCCCTCATCACCGACGCCTCCGCCCTGGTGAACAATCCCTGGCCCGATCGCAGCGACGACGAGATCCACCAGGTCCGTGGCAAAGCCCTGCCCCGCGAGGACAGCCCGGTCGAGATCATCCTGCGCGTCCTCGGTCAATGAACGCGACATCGGTCAGGATCACCGTCTGCTTGCGTGACTGCAGCACGCGCGCCAACGGCGTCCTTCCCCCGGGGGCCAGCGAGGCTTCGAGCGCCGCCCGTTTCCCCGGCCCGGACGCCAGAACCCAGACGCGGCGCGCGGCGGCCAGGACGGCATAACTGAGGGTCACCCGCCGCGGGGGCGGCTTCGGGCCGGTCACAGCCAGGTACACGGCCCGGCTCTCGATCACCGCCGGGGGCGCGTCGGGAAAGAGCGACGCGACATGCCCGTCTTCGCCCATGCCGAGCAGCACCAGATCGAACATGGGATCCCCGCTTTGGCTCATCGTTGTGGCGCGCAGGACTTCCGCCTGGGCCTGAGCCACCGCGAACTCGGTGTCCGCACTGACGGAGAACGGATGAATGCGCCGATCGGCGATCCCGAGCGGATCGAACAGATGCTCGCGGGCGAGGCGATAGTTGCTCTCCGGATCGTCCAGCGGCACCCAGCGTTCGTCGGCGAAAAAGAACTCGACCTCGCGCCAGAGATCGCCCCCGCCTCTCGAGGCTGCAACCGCAGCCGCATACAGCGGAGCGGCAATTCGCCCCCCGGACAGGGCCACCGAGAAGGCCTTGCCGTGGGTCGCCCCGGCCGTCACCTCGGCCGCCCATCTCCGACCGGCCGCAGCGGCCAGCGAGGCGGCGTCAGGAAAGGGCAGCAACTCGATGGTGTTCATCGACTGAAGACCGGTGTCTCACACGATCGGGTAGGGATTGCGCCACACGCGCCCGTCGGACGCCAGCAACGCGTCGGCCGCCACTGGCCCCCAGCTTCCGGCGGCGTAGAACTCCCGGGCGGTGAGCGGTTGCCCCGCCCATCCTTCGCGGATCGCGTCCACGATACCCCAGGCTGTCTCGACCTCGTCCCGTCGTATGAACAGCGTGGCGTCCCCGCCCAGCGCCTCGAGAAGCAGCCGTTCGTACGCCTCCGGTGTGTAGGCGCCAAAGGTGACGTCGTACGAGAAGTGCATGCGCACCGGCCGCAGCGCCGTGCTGGCCCCCGGCACCTTCCCGTTGAAGCGAAGCGAAATCCCCTCGTCGGGCTGCAGCCGCAGCGTGAGCGCGTTCGCGTCGAGCGTCGGCCCGCACTGCGCCGCAAAAAGAACGGTCGGCGTCCGCCGGAATTCGACGCGCACCTCGCTGGCGCCCAGCGGGAGGCGCTTGCCGGTCCGCAGATAAAAGGGCACACCCGACCAGCGCCAGTTGTCGATCGCGAGCTTGAGCGCCACGTATGTCTCCACGCTCGAGTCCGGCTTGACCTTCAATTCCTGACGGTAACCCGGGACCGGCTCGCTGCTGCTGTCGCTGCCGGGCCCGGCCATGTACTGCCCCCGAACCACCTGCCGCGCCACGGACGCAGGCGGGATGGGCCGGATCGACTCGAGCAGTTTCACCTTTTCATCGCGAACCGATTCGGCCGCGAGCGACACCGGCGGCTCCATCGCCACGAGCGCCAGCACTTGCAGCAGGTGATTCTGCACCATGTCACGCAACGCCCCGGCCTCCTCGTAATACCCGCCCCGCTCCCCCACGCCGTGCGTCTCGCTCACCGTGATCTGCACGTGATCCACGGACTGCCGCGACCAGATCTGCTCGAAGATCGCGTTCGAAAACCGGAACATCAGGATGTTCTGCACCGTCTCCTTGCCGAGGTAATGATCGATGCGAAAGATGCTCTTCTCGTGCACCGAGCCCGTCAGATCCGCGTTGAGGCCCCGCGCCGAGGCCAGGTCGTGGCCAAAAGGCTTCTCGACCACCACCCGCTGCCAAAACGACGGCTCCGGATCCCGCTGCAGCAGCCCGACCTCTCCCAACCGCCCAACCACGCCCCCGAATTGGCTCGGCGAAACCGCAAGATAAAAAAGGAGATTGCGGCTCAGCCGCGGATCACCGAAGGCGCCGAGGTGTTCGGCCAGCCTTTTGTAGGCCGCCAGGTCGTCCACATCCCCCCGGCAATACGAAAGCCTCCGCCCAAACGTCTCCCATTCCGCCGCATCCACCGGCTTGGTTCTGGAAAACTGCGCCATCGCCTCCCCCAGTTCGGCCCGCCACGAATCATCCGTCTTCTCTCTTCGGGCGAAGCCGACCACGCGAAACGGTTCCGGCAATTGCCTGTCCCGATGCAGATGGTACAACGCCGGGATCAGTTTGCGCGCCGTCAGATCGCCGCTCGCCCCGAAAATCACGACCGTGCACGGCGTCAGCTCCCGGCGCCCCGCATCCAGGCGGCAGATCATCAGCTCGTCCAGTTGTCCAGGCTCGTGCATGGACCGCAGCATGACCGAGCCCGGGCCCGCGCGCAATGGCGCGTTTGTGCCCCCGACCGCCGCCTTCAGGTGTTCGGGAATGACTGGGTTTTCACCACGAAGAATTGAAGAACACGAAGGAGCGGCGATGTGCGGACCGCAGTGCTGTTTTAGGGAATAGCCGAGACCCCATCCTGACCTCGGTGCTCGCCTTCGCGCTCTTCCTGGTGGCCCGAGGCGAGGATTTCGGCGCGCGGGTCGTGAGGGCGGCGCCGGGCGCCGGATGCGCTCCCGGGACACGAACACTGCGTTGAACTTTGTATTGCAAAGTATGTGAAGCTGGCGTATTCCCATTGCGTCGCCGTCATCGCCATGAACGCTCGCAGTTGCCAGTCGATCCAGTGGATCCTCGGTGCAGCCATGTCTCAACTCAAGAAAGGCCCATCATGAACTCGTCCTCCCCTTCGCCTGCATTCTCGGAACGATCCCCCGGCCCGGCCGCCCGCACCCGCATTCTCTTCAAGATGGCGGCGATCGGGTGTCTGATCCTGCTGGGATTGGTGCCGCTGACGCTGATTCGCGGCGTTCTTTCCGAACGGCGCGCGCGGCACCGCGAAGCGATCGCCAACATCACATCGACCTGGGGCAATCCACAGGTGGTTGCGGGGCCGGTTCTGGTGGTGCCTTACCAGAGGCACGTGAAGGCCTGGAAGGAGCAGATCGTCGACGGCCGGGCGGAACGGCACGAGGTCACGGAGACCGTTGTCGCCCGCGCGCATTTCCTGCCGATCGACCTCTCGGTCACGGGCGATCTGCGTCCGGACCGCCTGCATCGGGGCATCTACGAGGCGGTGGTGTACCGATCGGCCCTCGATGTGAAGGGACGCTTTGCCAAGCCGTCGTTTGCGGACTGGAAGGTGGCCGGGGAGGACATTTTGTGGGACGAGGCCGCGGTCGTGATGGGGATCACCGATCTGCGGGGGGCCAACGAGGCGTTGCGGGTGAAATGGGGCGAGGAGACGCTGACCCTGGCCCCGGGCGGCAGGGCGGGGAGTCTCGGGCCGACGATCCGGGCGCGTGTGCCCGGGATGCCGTTCGATGCCGAGTCGATCGCCTTCGAGTTTTCGCTCAATCTCAATGGCAGCGGGAGCCTGCGCTTCGCCCCGTTCGGGATGTCGAACCGCGTGCGGCTGACGTCGCCTTTTCCGGATCCGAGTTTCGACGGCGCGTTCCTGCCGGCGGAGCGCAAGGTCAGCGCGAGCGGGTTCGAGGCGGATTGGCTGGTGAGCTACTACGGGCGCGGCTATCCGCAGCAGTGGTCCGATCACGAGGGCGACCTGCTTTCGGGCGAGGTGCTTTCCAGCTCTTTGTTCGGGGTGAGCGTGCTTCCCGTGGTGGACAGTTATCGCTACGTCGAACGCTCGATCAAGTACGGCATTCTGTTCCTCGCCCTTGTGTTCACGGCGTTCTTCCTCTTCGAAGTGCGCGCCCTTGTGCCGGTGCATCCTTTCCAATACACGCTGGTCGGGGCGGCCCTTTGCCTCTTTTACCTGGCGCTCCTCTCCCTGAGCGAGATCGTCCCTTTCACCTGGGCGTACGCGGCGGGGGCGGGGGCGGCGACGGCTCTGATCGCGGCCTACAGCGCCTTTGTGCTGCGCGGGGCGCGGCGGGCCTGGCTGACGGCCCTGGGTTTGTCGGTCATTTATGGCTATCTCTTCATCATCCTGCGGCAACAGGAGTACTCGCTGCTGTTCGGCACGGTGGCGCTGTTCCTGGCCCTCGGGGCGGTGATGTACGCCACGCGAAAGATCGATTGGTACGCCCGCGACCGGGAAGGGTGAGCCGGACCGGTCGAACACACGGTGCATCGGGTCGTGCTCGACTAATTGGCCGCAGTGGCCCATAGACACCGCGTGAATTCGACCACGCTGCCCCGTCCGCTTCGCGGAATCATCCCGCCGATGATCACGCCCCTCGAGAATCGTGACGCGCTCGATGTCGCCGGTTTGGAACGGCTGATCGAGCACCTGCTGGGCGGCGGGGTGCACGGCCTCTTCATCCTGGGCACGACCGGCGAGGGCCCCAGCCTCGGTTACCGCCTCCGGACCGACCTGATCGGGCGGGTCTGCCGCCAGGTGGCCGGGCGGGCGCCCGTCCTGGTCGGGATCACCGACACGGCCTTCGTCGAGGCGGCAGGGATGGCGCGGGCGGCAGCCGAGCACGGGGCCAGCGCGGTGGTGCTGGCGCCGCCCTATTACATGCCGGAAGGCCAGCCCGAATTGCGGGAGTACGTGGATCATCTGCTGCCCGAACTCCCGTTGCCCCTTTACCTCTACAACATGCCGGCGCTCACCAAGGTCGCGCTCGATCTCGAGACGGTCCGGTGGGCGATGGACCAGCCGCACATCCTGGGGATGAAGGACAGTTCGGGAGATCTGATCTATTTCAACCGCGCCCTGCGCATGCTGCCGGCCAGGCCGGACTGGACGTTGATGATCGGGCCGGAGGAATTGCTCGGGCCGTCGGTGCTGATGGGCGGACACGGCGGAGTGAGCGGCGGCGCGAATCTCTTCCCCAGGCTCTATGTGGCGCTGTACGAAGCGGCGCGCCGGGGCGATCTCCCCCGCGAACGCGGCCTGCAAGAGCGCGTGCTTGAAGTGTCGAACCGCCTCTACCGCGTCGGCAAACACCCGTCGGCCATCATCAAAGGGATCAAGTGCGCCGCGTCGTGCCTGGGACTCTGCAGCGATTTCATGGCCGAACCGTTCCATCGGTTCCGCGGGCCGGAGCGCCAGCGCATCGAGACGGCCGTGTCCGAGCTGGCCGGCGTGGTGAAAGTCGATTGACGGCGGACAACCTGTGCTCCGTTCTGAAAGAGTGAGCGAATGCACACGCATTCAGGGCGGCACAGAGCGCCGAGCCGCGCGTGTGGAAGAGCCCCATCGTACATTCGTCTTGCGTCGGCAGCGCAACCCCTTAAGTTTTTGCGCTTGCGGGCCTTGTACCCCATTGGGCAGCTCTGGATCATGTTCTATATAAGGTACTTTCTAAAAAACGTCGCTCTAGCTCTCCGGCTGCTGGCCAAGGGCGAATGGCGGCGGGTGGGGCTGGCGCTCTACGCGCGCGTTTACGTGGGGGCGCACTGGGTGTTGTTTCCGCTCTATCGCCCTTTCCTCAGGCGGGGGTGCGGACCGGTTCGTGACGCGGTGCTGAAGGTGGAGACAAAGCATCCGGTGGCGTTCGACAGCCCGGACCACGCGGTGCCGCATGGGACGCGGTACAACAACAGCACCAATCGGAAGTTCGTGCTGTTGATGCATGAGCACTTCCGCCGGCGGAGCGGGCGAGGCAGGCTGGCGATGATGGATCTGGGCTGTTCGGGCGGGCAGTTGGTTGCCGACTTCGCCGCGCTGGGCTGGATCGCCGTGGGTTTGGAAGGTTCGGACTATTCCCTGAAGCACCGCCGCGCCAACTGGGCCAGGCTCGCCAACAGGAACCTCTTCACCTGCGATATCGCCAAGCCGTTCGAGGTGCTGCGCGATGGCGAGAGACTCCAGTGCGATCTGATCACGGCGTGGGAGGTCCTGGAACATATCCATAGGGACGACCTCGAGCCGCTGTTCGCCAACATTCGATCGCATCTGACCGAGGGCGGCCTCTTTATCGCCTCGACCAGTTCGACTCCCAGTGTGGTCGACGGCGTCGAACTGCACCAGACGCGCATGTCGAATGCCGAATGGCGGGCCTGGGTGGAATCGCGCTGCGCCGACCTCGAACCGGTGGATCTGGGGCTCAAGACCTACCAGTATGTGCGGTTCGATTTCGGCGAACAGTCGTTTCTCGCCTATCGGAAGCGATCCGCACAGGGCGGACACACGCAGTAATCGTGCGGCCTGCGTCCAGGCCCGGTCGCGCGGGCCTTCACACCGCGCCGGCGCCGGGCCTTTGTGCTTGCTCGAGGATCGGCGCGTTCCCAACAATCAAATCAACTTATGGCCATCGACACAGAAGCGGCACGGCTACTCGTGGCGGGGATGAAGTCGGGCATTCCGTTCACCAACACCATCACGCTCGGCCGGCAAAGCTACCTCCCCGGAAACAGAGAATCGCGCCAGTTGCTCCTGGAATACGGCATCGATCCGGCCCGGCACCCCGAGTTGTTCACGGGACAGCAAGGGGAACGCTACGCCGAGCCGTTCTTTCGCCTGCTTGGCGCCCATCGGATCGAGTCTCTCGACGCCTCGGATTTCGAGGGGGCGACGACCGTCCACGACCTGAATCAGCCCATCGCGTCTGAACTCAAAGGGCAATTCGATGTCGTGTACGACGGCGGAACGCTCGAACACGTCTTCAACTTCCTCGTGGCGATCCGCAACTGCATGGAGCTGGTGAGGGTGGGCGGCCGGGTGATTCTCCACACCACAGCCAACAACTACTTCGGCCACGGCTTCTACCAATACAGTCCGGAACTCTTCTTCCGCATCTTCGCGGCGGACAACGGATTCAGCGTCGAGCGTCTCATCGCCATGGAATACGGCCCGCGTCGCCGGTGGTACGAGGTGAGCGATCCCGCCTCGATCAAGGCCCGCACTCCCCTGATCAACCCGTACCCGGTCCTGCTGTTCGTGCAAGCCCGGAAGGATGCGGAAGGCACGCTGTTCCAACAGGTGCCGCAACAGAGCGACTATTCCAACATGTGGCAGGGATGCGCCGCCCGGGGCAAGCCGGGGACCGCTCCCCACGAGTGCGTGCCGCCCTCCGCCGGCGCGCGATTCAAGCGGGCCTTGATCGAGCGAGCCCCCGCGCCGGCGCGCATGCTCGAAGCCTTCAAGTTCTCGGACTGGAACCGCGCCTTCTCTTTCCGCAATCGCGCCGCGTTCAAGCCTGTGAACAAGCGCCGCCTTTAAGGCTGTGGATTGGGACGGTCTGAGACCCGCACGCTGCTCTGCAATCGTTTAAGTTGCTCGCAAGCTGCGAGTGAATTCTGGGGCTGAGTTCTTGTTCCCGCCACACCATCCCCTGCGCGTGAGCGCTATCGCAGCGTGGCGACCAGGGTGAGCGTTGGAGCCAGACGTGCGCGAGGATTCGATCGCTTCGGTTGCGGCTTGGCCGCGCTGCGCCCGACGGGCCGAATCGGCGGCGCGATCACCCGACCCGGTGCCGGTAGAAGAGCCGGTGCCGCACCCGCCGCTTGAACCGCTGGAAGGGGGTCAGCGCCTGCCCGTCGGGCGCCAAGGTCTCGAGCGCGGCCCTGGCGGCCACCGGGATGAGCTTCCGCGCGGCATCGAGCGAGTAGACATTGTGATAGATGCGAACGCCATCGAGGTGATCTACCGTGGGCCACCCGCGAACCCGTGTTGGAGCCAGGCAAGGCCGGTAGTTGTACTGGCACGGAAGCAGGATCAGGTCGTCATAGTAGCGCGTGTGGACCACTTCGTTGAGAGTGAGCTGGTCTTCGATGCTCCGAAAACGCGCCCGACCGCGCGCGACGACGTCCGCGCGAATGCGCCGCGACGCCTGAATGTTCCAGAATGTCACTCCCGCGTTGACGTAGGAACTGGTGTATCCCTGACCCGCGATGTACTTGCCCCCGGCATGCTCCACACAGGCCCCGACGGCTGCCCCACGCAGCAGAGCCGGAAGCTCGGGGATTGGCTGCAGGCACAGGACGTCATGGTTGTCCACGATCAGCGCGTAATCGCACTCCAGCTCATCGATGAGCGCAAAGCGGCGGTAATAGATCTCCCGCAGAAAGTGCTGGTACGTCGGATCCGGCTCGCGAAGATGGTAGACAATGCCCGGCAACTGCCGCTGGGGCAGGCGTTCGCCCAGGATGAAGGCGTGCAGCTCGAGAAAAGGATTCTGGCCAAAACTGGTGAACGTTCGGTCCAGAATCTCGGCGTGCTGCCCGGAAGCCACGGTGACGACTGCCTGGCGGGACGGCTTCATGTGTTCGCCTCGCATCTCAGAGATGCGAAGGATGTTGCCTCTCCATGAGGCGATCAAGGTGAAAAGGCCAACCGCCAGCCGCGCGGGTGCAGGGCGGCATTTCTCATTTTGAGAACGCTCAGAGCGCCGGGTCGGGCCTGCCTGGCGACAGGCAGGCCCGACCCGGCCTGCAACCGCTGCATTCTTCGATGCTGTAGGCCGGGTGCCCTCACCCGGCGTCGGGGCCCTCCAAGCAAAGTGAGAACTGCTGGGAGCAGGGAGGGCCGCCTTGACCCGGACGGTTCTCGCGTCTAGACTCAGCCACGATCAGAATCGGCAGTCAGTGAGTCGAGTTTTGTCGGCCATGTTTGGCCCATACACAATGCAACCGGAAATCGTCATCGAGTACTGCGCGGCCTGAAACTACGAACCCCATGCCGTCGGTCTGGCGGCGCAACTGCTGGGTCTCAAGTTCAAGATCGGGTCGCTCAAGCTCGTCCCCTCCTCGGGCGGCGTCTTCGAGGTGAGTGTGAACGGACGCAACGTCTACTCGAAGAAGGCCACCGGCCAGTTCCCCAATCCCGAGGCGGTTCTGCGCGACGTCCGCGCCGTGCTGAAGTAGGCGGGCGCGAGGCCCGGGTTCAAACGCATGCAGCGATCGAGACGGGCGCGCTGGAGGCCCCCATCCGCGGGCCTCACTCGCCGATCGCTTCCTCGCGCGCTTGAAACCGATGGTAGAGGCGATTGGCCAGGGGGAGGAGGATGGCGACGGTGAGGGCGCCGGCGACGACATCGACCACGTAGTGATAGCGGCAATAGACGGTTGAAAGACACAGGAGGAGCCCCACAACCAGATGCAGCCATCGAATGCGCGGCAGGTAGCGGAATGAGAACCAGACCGTGCAGAGAGCGATCGCGACGTGGCTGCTCGGGAAGGCGGCGCCGGGGCTCTCGAAGTTCCGGTAGATCCAGGCCATGATGTTGAAGAAGACGCCGTGCGTCACGGCGTCCGGGTACGCCAACGGGCCCGCGGATGCCTGGATCGCATCGGGCAGCCGGAACCCGTCGATCTCGCGGAAGAAGGCGCGCGGCCCCATGACCGGAAGGCAGATGTAGGTCAGGTAGCAAAGGTAGAAGACAAACGACACCACGGACACATAGTGGTGGAACTGCCGGCGCTGGCGGACGAAGAGGGCAAGCCCCACGCCGAAGATCATAATGTAATAGGAGAAGTAGGAGGCATAGAGCACTTCGCTCACCGCGAGGCAGGGGAAGGTGTCCATCAGCCAGAGGCAGGGCTGCAGGCCGAAGAGACTTTCCTCGAGGCGGATGAAGTGGACATCCAGGTAGTCGCCCGCGAACATGTGGTTGAGCATCCCCGTCTCCCGATAGAATCCAGTGTAGAGCAGGACCGGATAGAAATGCCGCAGGAAGTCAAGGAACCGGTTGGACCGCCACCGGGCGTGCGACTGGATGAGGAGATGCACCAGGACCAGGCAGGCCGCGTGAACCGCCACGAGGCACGGCCAGCATGGCACGGTCTGGTTGTGAAACAGCAGAATCAGAACACCCACAAGGGCGATGTACCCTTGGGTCGCATAGTCGATGAAAACGTAGGGTTTCAAGAATCCCAGGCCAGCCACCGGTGTTCGCGATACCAGGCCAGCGTCGAGACCGCGCCCGCGGACAGCGGCGTGGGACAGCGCACCCCCAACTCCCGATGCAGACGGCCCGCGTCGCACACCCATCCCGCGGCCAGGAGCTCCCGGTGCTTGTCATGCGCCAGCAGGCTGGCCCGTCCCGAGAGCCGCGCCCCCATAGTGGCGGCGGCGCAAACCAAACGCACGAGGCAGCCCGGAATGGGCACCTGCTTCACGCGGCACCCCAATGCGCGCGCGATCAAGTCGGTCACCTGCATTCCCGTCGCCACCTCGGCGCCGGCGACGTGAAAGACCTTTCCTGCCGCCGCGGGGTGATCCAGGCAAGCGACCGCCGCCAACGCCAGATCCGGACCGTACACCAGACTCAGCGGCTGCCCCCCTCCCGCGATCGCAGGCGCCCAGCCGCGCTGCACGGTCCGATACAGCCGCAGGAACTCTCCATCCCGAGGGCCATACACGGCCGGCGGACGCAGAATGGTGCACCCGACGCGGCAACGTTCCGTCACCTCGCGTTCCGCTGCCAGCTTGCTGCGTCCGTATTCGGAAACCGGGTGCGGCGTGTCAGTCTCGCGCGCGGGGGCTTGGGCGGTGCCCGGGCCGCAGGCCGCCAGGCTCGAGACCAGAACGAGGCGCCGGATTTGGCCGGCTTGGGCGTCGAGGGCGTCCACGAGGTGGGCGGTGCCGACCCGGTTGACGGCATCGAAGTCCGAGAGGCGCAGCGCCTTGGTCGTTCCGGCGCAGTGGATGACATGTGTGATGCCGGACAGGGCCTCGCGCAGGCTGGCCGGATCGGTCACGGATCCGCGGCGCACTTCGACGCGTGGCAGATGATCCCGGATGAACCACAGATTGCTGGTTGGCCGCGCCAGGAGGACCGCGGGAATGTCCCGGGCGCAGAGCGCATCCAGGATATGGCTGCCGACGAAACCGTTGCCGCCAGTCAGCAGCACTTTCATGGGCAGCGGCTCAAATCACACCGAGCTCGCGTCCAACCCGGCCCATCATTTCGAGGGCGAAATCGATCTGGTTGTCGGTGTGGGTGGCCATGAGGCTGATGCGCAGCAGTTCCTGGCCTGGCGGCACGCCGGGCGACACGACCGGGTTGACGAACACGCCCTGCTCTTCGAGCTGTCTGCAGAACTTGAATGTCGTCAGCAGATCCCGCACGTACACCGGCAGGATCGGCGTCTGCGATGCCCCAAGGTCAAAACCGAGCGCCAGCAGGCCCTGCTTCATGCGGTCGGTGTTGTGCCAGAGCCGCTGGATGCGCTCCGGCTCGCCGGTCATGATCTTGAGGGCGGCGAGCACGGCGGCGACGTTTGCCGGGCTCATGCTGGCGCTGAAGATCAGCGGCTTCGAGTGGTGTTTGAGGTAATCGATCGTGGCCTTGTCGGAGGCGATGAACCCGCCCAGGCTGGCGAGCGATTTGCTGAACGTCCCCATGATGAGGTGCACCTCGTCGGTCAGACCGAAGTGGTTCGCCGTGCCCGCCCCCCGATCCCCGAGCACGCCGATGGCATGGGCGTCGTCCACCATGATCACGGTCCCGTACTCCCTCGCCACCTTGCACAGCTCGGGAAGCTGGATGATGTCGCCCTCCATGCTGAACACGCCGTCGACCACAATCAGCTTGCCGGCCTCGCGCTCGATCATCTGAAGCCGGTTCTCGAGCGCCGCCATGTCCTTGTGAGCGAAGCGGACAAACTTGCCCTGGCACAGGAGGCAGCCTTCCACGATGCTCGCGTGATCGCTCTTGTCGGCGAGCACATACTCCCCTTTGCCAACCAGCGAGCTGATGACCCCGAGGTTGACCTGGAACCCGGTGCTGTAGAGCAGCACCTCCTCCTTTTGCACCAGCCGCGCCAGCGCCTCCTCGAGTTCGAGATGGATGTCCAGCGTCCCATTGAGGAACCGCGACCCGGCACAACCGCCCCCGTACTTGTCGACCGCCGCCTTGGCGGCTTCCTTGATCTTCGGGTGGTTGGTCAATCCCAGGTAGCTGTTGGATCCCAGCATCAGCACCTTGCGCCCGCCGATGATGACCTCGGTGTCCTGCGCCGAGGATATAGTCCGGAAATACGGATAAAGGCCCAGGCCGCGCACCTCGTCCGCATTGCGGAACGCGCGCGTCTTCTCGAGCAGGCGCGGAACGTGGTTCGAGGGGCTTCGGACGGACTTGACCCCCTGCCGGCTTTCGGCGGTGGCGGTGTCTGGAACGGCGTCCGCGTCTTCCGGTGCATCGCGGTGCGCCTGGTCCGCGAGTTCCGTCTTGTGGTCAGTGCGTTTCATAATGCGATCGAAGGCCCGGCGCGTCACTTCGCCCCGGCAGGCACCGGAAATCCCCGATCGCGCATGAGCGCCGCGATGCCGGCGTCGCGCCCGCGGAACTGCCGGTAAGCCTCGGCCGGCTCGACCGTGTTGCCCGCGGAGAGCACGTGGCGTTTGAATCGCGCGGCGACGGACTTGTCGTAGAGGCCGCCGGCTTCGAGGAACGCCTCCGCCGCATCGGCGGTCAGCGTGTCGGCCCAGAGATAGCTGTAGTAGCCGGCGGAGTAGCCTTCGCCGGCGAAGATATGGGCGAATTGGGGCATGCGATGGCGCATGACGATCTCGGAAGGCATGCCGAGCTGCTCGAGTTCATCGCGCTCGAATGCCGCCGGGTCGATCGCCCGCTCGCCGGCCAGGTGCAGTTTCATGTCGATCAGGCCGCTGGCCAGGAACTCGGTCGTGGCGAACCCCTGGTTGAACTTCGAGGCCTTCTGGATGCGCCCGGCCAGCGCCGCCGGCATCGGCTCTCCGGTCTTCGAGTGGAGCGCGAACCGGTTGAGCACCTCGGGCGTCGCCAGCCAGCGCTCGTTGATCTGCGACGGCAGCTCGACGTAATCGCGCGGCACGCGCGTGCCCGACAGCGACGGGTAGGTCACATCCGAACACAGGCCGTGCAGCGCGTGACCGAACTCGTGGAAAAGGGTCTTGGCATCCTCCCAGGACACCAGAACAGGCTCGCCCGCCCCTCCTTTCATGAAATTCGAGTTGTTCGAGACCAGCGTCGTGATCGGACGCTCGAACCGTTCCTGGCTCCGATACGCGTTCATCCAGGCCCCCGACCGCTTCCCCGTCCGCGCATACGGATCGAAATAGAACAGCCCGACGTGGCGTCCGTCGGCGCCTCGAACCTCCCAGACACGAACCTCGCCATGATACACCGGGACGTCGGGCGCGGGCGTGAAAACCAGCCCATAGATCTGGCCGCCCGCCCAGAACATGGCCTCGCGGAGCTTGCCGAGCTGCAGGTACGGTTTCACCTCGTTCTCGTCGAGGTCGTACTTGGCCTTGCGAACCTTCTCGGCGTAGAAGCGGTAGTCCCAAGGCGCAATCCGGATTTCCGCGGATTCGGCATCGGCGATCGCCTGCATGTCGGCGACCTCCTCGCGCACCCGGGCCAGCGCCGGCTTCCAGACCGCTTCCATCAGCTCCATCGCCCGCTCGGGGGTCCGGGCCATCGAGTTCTCGAGCCGCCAATGGGCGTGGGTCGCGTAGCCAAGCAGCCGCGCCCGCTCGGCCCGGAGCCCGAGGATTTCTGAGATCAAGGGCTTGTTGTCGTGCGCGCCGGGATGATCGCCCCGGCTGACGAAGTTGCGCCAAACCTGCTCGCGCAGCTCGCGCTGCGTCGAGTAGGTCAGGAACGGCTCGACGCTCGATCGGGTGTTTGCGATCACCCACTGGCCCTTCTGCCCGCGCGCCTCCGCCTCGGCCGCCGCCGCCGCGCGGAACGACTCCGGCAGCCCGGCCAGGCCGGCCGCATCCGCGATCACCGTGGCGTACCCTTCCTCGTCGGCGAGGAGATTCTGACTGAACGTGGTGTACAGGGTCGCAAGGCGCTGGTTGATGGCCGCGACGCGCGCCTTGCCGGCGGCGTCGAGCCGCGCGCCGGCTCGGACGAACTCCGTGTGGTGCAGCCAGACAAGGCGCTGCTGTTCGGGCGTCAGCCGGGCCTTGTCGGGCGACTGGTAGACGGCCTCGATGCGCTTGAAGAGCGCCTCGTTCTGATAGACCTCATCGCGCAACGCCGCCAGCTTCGGCTCGAGCTCCTGCTCGATGGACCGGAACTCCGGCGTGCTCATCGTCGAGCCCCAGACGCCGTAAACGGCCTCGACCCGGTCCAGGGTGCGCCCCGCCTTCTCGATCGCCGCAATCGTGTTGTCGAAACCGGCCGGAGCGGCCTGGCCGGCAATCTGTCGAATCTCGGCCCGATAGGCCCCGATCGCGGTCTCGAAGGCCGGTTTGAAATGCGCCGCCTGCACCTGGTCGAACGGCGGCAGGCCCCCGTGCGGGCCTGTCCACTCGGACGCCAGCGGCCCGGCGTCCGGCGCGTCGGACGCGGCCAGGCTCGAGGCGAGGCTGAGCGCCCCGACACCCGTCGCGAGAACGCGGCTCATAGAACGAAAGAACCTGGCGCGCGATGCGCCCCTCGAATAGCCATAGTCACAATGCACAAGTCAGATGGAACCGAACGTACAACGCTCAACGTTCAACGTTCAACGGAACGATTTGTTGAATGCGCTGGGTGTCGGTTGGCTGCGAGCCGCGACACCCTCGACACACGGGCGGTATGGTAAAGCCTCGACCGGCGGAGTCAAATCCTGGTGTTGGACCCTGATACTCGCCCGCTGCATCTGGTGATAACTGCGCCAACCTCCACGCCGCATCGGCGATGGGCCGACGCAATGCTGTTTCTCCAGCCCACACTGGCGACTTGCCTATGTCCGATTGCTCTTTCAGAATCTTCCCGATGAGCATCCCTGTTCCACCGGCGGAGATCAAACGCCACCTCAAGGACTCGACCCTCTTTCGTGAGCTTCCAACGGCCGCCCTCGATCATCTCGCGCGGGAGGTCTTCATCCGGGACTTCGGGGCCGCGACGAGTATCTTCGAGCGCAACTCCGTGGGTGAGGAGTTTTTCATCGTGCTCGAAGGCAGTGTGGAATTGATCATCCCCACACACCCCAGCGTGCCGAAAGACCCCCTGCGCGACAAGTTGATGAAGAACACCAGGGACGCGGTGGTGGACACACGGGAACCCGGCGAGTTCTTCGGCGAATTGGCCTGCCTGGCCGAGAACGGCACGCGCACGGCCACAGCCTTTACACCCAAAGGTTGCAGCCTCCTGGTGGTACCTCGAGAGCCGTTCCTGGACACGTTGCGCCAATTCCCCGACGCCGCCCTCGCGGTCCTGCGCCAGGTAGCCGACCGGCTCCGCTGGCACACCGATCATCTGGCCAAGACGGTGCGACGCGACGGCCTCGTCCGGCCGGAGGACCGCGACGCCCAGGCGGAATGCCAAAAAACGCTCTGGCAGGTCCTCTGCGACTGGGCGAGACAGGTCTCGACTTCGCTCTGGTTCACCCTGGCTAACCTCCTCCTCTGGGCCGTTTGGCTGGGATTCAATGGCCCCAAACTGTTGAAAGATCTGCCCACCATCGATGGCCTTACGATGTTTGTCAGTCTCCAGGCCATCGTCATGACGATCCTCATTCTCGTTTCCGAGGTGCGGGCCGAGCAGAAGGCCAAACTGCGCGAGGAGACGCAGTTCACCAACACTCATGTGGCGGTCGAGCAAACCACGGTCATCCTGCACCGGCTGATCCAACTGGAAACGGAGTTGCGGCATTATCGGCTCAAAGCTGACCTGCGCGATCGCCGACGGACCCAGCCCCAAGCCCAGCCGCCGCCGAATCTCGAGAATCCTTGACCGGTGAAACGTGTTAAACACAAGTCAAGTTTTTGTGCTGCGTTCAAGGGTCAAGGATTCTAAGGAGCGAGGCGCGGGAGAGAGGGGCCGGAAAACACGGGAACTACTCATGAAAACGAGGACTGGCTTTTGTCTGAGGCGCGCCTCGCTAGACCCGAGCAGTCTCACCCGACCAAACCCGCCCATCGGCCAATCCGCACTCGCACCCACACTCACGCTATGAAGCGGAATGACAAATCCAGCGGCCTGTCTTCGCGCCGCCCTCCGAAGCCGGCGAGAGCGGCTCGTGCGGTCAGCCCCGCCGCCCTGCCGTCGCGGTTCACCGGCTTCATCATCAACTATGACCTCACCGACTCGACCGGACGGCAGCGGAAGTTGCGGGGTCTTTTGCCCGACGCGCTCGACGCCGAGCGATCGATTCGCGAATGGTTGTTTGAGGTCCTGCGTGTCGGCGCGCGCGCGGCGCGCATCCGGGAGGCGGTCCTCGACCTGAAACAGGACCACGGGGACGGCTTCTGCTTTCCCGTCCGACAGGCGGTCCAGGCGCATCGCTTCGCCGTTGCGGTGCACGAGGAGTGCCGCCGGCTGAACCTCAGACGCGAAGAGCACCAGGCTTTTCTATTCCGATTCGGTATCGCCTCCGGCGAGATTACTTTCCTCGACGATGGAAAGTCCTTTGCCGCCACCGGTGCCGATCTGGCCGCCCGCCTCCGGGCTGGCGCCGCGCCCGGGGGAACGATGATCTGCCCTCAAACCTGGCAGGCTCTCCCAACAGCGTCGGCGGAAGAATACGGCACCACCCAGATCGAGGTGCCCGACAAGAACGAACCCACCCGGTTCTACCGCGGCCACCCCTGGCTCCTGGGATCGCCGCCGCCCCAGGCAACCGGGGGCGTGCGCAAGCCGAATCGGCGACGGCAAGCCAAGTCTCCCGCAGCTTTGACACGACCCTCTCCGCAGGCCCTCGAGGGTTACCGCCGCCACCTGGCTCACTTGTTTTGCGAAATTGGGGAGGCCAGCCTGCGCTGTCTGCCGACCGCCGATTCCTCAGGCAAGCCCTGCCTGCCGCCTCGGTTGGCGAAAGTCTACATCCCGCTCGACGCCAAACCCCATCTTTTGGTGGGTGGTGGCAGACTGGAGCCGGACGCCGAGCCAATGCTCAAACGGTTGGCGACTGAGAAGCGCCTCGCTGTGCTGGGCTTGCCCGGTTCGGGCAAGTCGACGTTCCTGAAACACCTCGCCCTCTGTCTGGCCCAGCACGCCCTCGAACCTGCTGCCGGCTGGCTGAAGCACCTGGAAGTCAGCTATCGCCGTGGCGACAAGCTGTTGAAGTTCGCCTGGCCCCGCGACCTCAATCATCTGGTTCCCGTCTTCGTCGAGTTGCGGAAGTTCGCCGATCAATTGGCCCAGTCGCCCGAGTCGAACCTCGCCCGAGTCGATGGCGACCGCGTGTGGCATTTCATCGAGAGCCAACTCCCTCCCCTCATCCGGCCAAGCGCGGCTCAAGCCTTAAAGGCAGCCCTCGAGGCCGGCCAGGCGATCGTCTTCCTGGATGGCTTGGACGAAGTGCCGGACGAATTGAAGCGGTTCGTGGTCGACACGGTGGCCGCCTTTACCGCGCCGCCGTTCGAACGCACCCGGTTTGTGGTCACTTGCCGCACTGTCTCTTACCAGGATGAGGCGTGGCAAGTGCCCGGGTTTCAGAAGGCTGAGATCGAACGACTGGACGACGAGAAAATTCGAGAGTTCATCGGGCGCTTCTATGCCGAACTGCTGGCGCGGGGGCGCGATGTTCCCTCTCAGCGCGTGAACTCCCTCACCCAAGCGGTCATCGAGCGTGAGGAACTACACGAGATGGCCCGCACGCCCTATCTCCTCTCGTTGATGGCCCAGTTGCATCTCCGGGCCGAGTTGCCCGAAAAACGGGCTAAACTCTTTGCGCTCTTCGTCCAGGAGCTGCTCTTCGCCTGGGAGGCCACCAAGGAACGGGACGCCCAAGGCCCGGCAAAGCAGGGCCTGCCAGACTTGCTCAAGGAGGCCGAAACGAGCGATCTCGCGTTCAAGAACGAACTGAGCAGACTCGCGTTCAGAGCCCACCGGGGCGACTTCAAAGGCCTTCCGGACGACCGCCAGGGAACGTCGATCTACATTCCGGAACAAGACCTGGCCGATGCGCTGGCGGGACTGCCACCCCACGACAAGTGGCCGGCTAAGAGACGCGAGGACTGGGCCAAAGACGTGATTCACCTCATCGAGCACCGAGCGGGACTGCTCGTGGCTCAGGGCCGGCACCAGTTCGGCATGGCCTTCAAACTCCAAGAGTTCATGGCCGCCGTGCACGTTTGTGATGCCGAGCACTTCGACTTCGAGTCCGCGGCTGGATTGATCACCGACGACGGCGGCTACTGGGAAGAGGTGGTCCGATTGGCCGCTGGTTACCAGGCCCATGAAAACAACTCGCCACTCCTGGCTCGTAGCCTCGCTGTCTCGCTCTGCACGGAGCCGGCACCCTCGCACTCTGCCTCCGTGCGCCGGGCCTCGCTCGCCAGCCAGATCGTTCGCGAGATCGGCCTTAACGACGTCAAGCGCTCCGCCAAGGGCCAGGCGGAGCTCAAGGTCATCCGCGAACGATTGGATGGACTTGTCCGCCAGCGGGATCTACAAATCGGCCAACGCTCCGAAGCCGCTTCGGCTCGGGGATGGCTCGAGGACCAGCCGCCAGGGGTGGGGCAAGACAACGGTCTGCCCAACATCGTCTGGTGCGGACCCAGAGGCGAGCAAGCCGCCGACAAGCCGCTGGATTTCGGTCGTGGCTTTGTCCGGGACGGGGAGAAGCGGGCGTTCTTCATCGCCAAGTACCCGATCACGGTGGCGCAGTTCGAGGCGTTCGTGAAGGCCCCGGATGGCTATCATCACCCCAAGGCCTGGACGTCCGCGGAAGAACCCGAGATGCTGGAATGGTGGGAGGCTCAGCACGCGCAGGGGCCGGAGGATTACGACCCCGTTTTTCAGACACCGAACCATCCGCGCGTTGGCGTGTGCTGGTATGAGGCGGTGGCCTTCTGCCGTTGGCTCTCTGAGAAATGGAGCCTCGAAATCCGTCTCCCCCACGAGAACGAGTGGCAACTGGCGGCTCAGTGGGATGGGGAGAAACAAGACCGTTCTCGCTACTTTGCCTGGGGCGGCACGGAGCACGATGGCGACTTCGCCCAGCACTGCAACTGCGGCCAGACCGGCCTTGGGCACACGAGCGCGGTGGGTCTGTTTCCGAGCGGCAAGGCGGACTGCGGCGCCATGGACCTGAGCGGCAATGTCTGGGAGTGGTGCTCGAACTGGTCTGACGAGAAGCGAAAGGAGTTCCGCGTGTTGCGGGGCGGGTCGTGGGTCGATGGCGATCCCTCGCCCCTGTCGTGTTCGTTTCGCGGCTACGTTCGTCCCGACGGTCGCGACCAGTGCCTCGGGTTTCGGTGTGTGGTGGTGAGTGGGTTGGTTCGCTGAGTGATTCCTTGTGTTGTTATCCTTTGCTCTTTGTCTCTTTTACCCTTTTCTCTTAGCCGCGAAGCGGCCGGAGAATTTTGCGGAATTTCGGCGAGGCTTGTCGTTGTCCGGAAGCGGCGGCCAGGGCCGATGCGGGTGTTGGGAGGGGCGGAGGCAGTCGCCGGGATCAAAGTTTTCAGCCATCTGAAGTGCGTGCGCTTCAGCGCCGGCCTTCGCACCGAGATCCATCGAGAACGCTCAACGTTCAACGTTCAACGCTCAGCGCTCAACGTTCAACGCTCAACGTTTAACGCTCAGCGCTCAAAGGTTGGGTTGAAAATGGAGCGGAGGTTGGGCATGTTCACGGCAAGGAGGAAGAAATGACATCGAAGGAATACGACCTGGAAGAGCGGCTGTTGGATTATGCGGCGCAGGTCATACGCCTGGCGGAGAGGCTGCCGCAAACGCGAGCCGGAAATCACGTCGCCAGCCAGTTGCTACGTTCTGGCACTTCGGCCTTGCCGAACCATGGTGAAGCCCAAGCCGCTGAATCACGCAACGATTTCATCCACAAACTGAGCATCTGTCTGAAAGAACTGAAGGAATCTCGCCGCTGGCTGCGACTCACCCAGCGCGTTCCTCTGGTGGACTCGCCTCCCGCGCTCGACGACGTCCTTGTCGAAACGGAAGAACTGATCCGCATCTTCGCCGCCAGCCTTCGCACCGCGCGCCGCCATACTCTGAAGGTTGAGCGTTGAGCGTTTCCTCTCCCCCTTTTCAGCGTTGAACCCTCGATTCAAACGGCGCAACAACCGCCCCGGAACATCGCCGTCATGCTCTGAACGTTGAGCGTTGAACGTTGAGCGTTGAGCGTTTCCTCTCCCCGTTTTAGCGTTGAACCCTCGATTCAAACCGCGCAACAACCGCCCCGGAACATCGACGTTTTACTCAGAACGTTCAACGTTCAACGTTCAACGCTCAACGGAATGTCTTGTTGGAATGTACCGGTGTCAATTGGCTGCGCGGCCCGAGATGCCCTTGGTGCCTTTGGCGATGGCGCGGGCGGATTCCTTGGGCCGGAGAGCGCGCACGGCGGCGCCGGCCTGCCACATCTCGGAATCGCGAATGGCGCGCAGTTCCTTCTGCAGTTGGGCCTGGTAATTGGGGGCGCCGCACGCCTTGAGCACTCGGGCGCATTCCTTGCCGGTCTTGACACGCTGATAAAGCTCCTTGAACACCGGCAGGACCGCCTTTCTGAACCGCGGCTTCCAATCGAGCGCGCCCCGCTGGGCGGTGGCCGAGCAGTTCGAGTACATCCAGTCCATGCCGTTTTCGTCGACCAGCCGGATCAGGCTCTGGGTCAGTTCCTCGACCGTTTCGTTGAAGGCCTCGCTCGGCGTGTGGCCGTTGGCGCGCAGCACATCGTACTGGGCTTCCATGATGCCGGCCAGGGCGCCCATGAGCACGCCGCGCTCGCCGGTCAGGTCGCTGTAGACCTCGTGTTCGAACGTGGTGGGGAAGAGGTAGCCCGATCCGATCCCGATCCCGATCGCCAGGCAGCGCTCCTCGGCGCGCCCAGTGGCGTCCTGCTCGACGGCGAAGCTCGAGTTGATGCCGGCGCCGGTCAGGAAGTTGCGGCGCACCGAGGTGCCGGATCCCTTCGGGGCGACCATGATGACGTCGACGTCGGCGGGAGGCACGACGCCGGTCTGCTTCCTGTAGGCAATCGAGAATCCGTGTGAGAAATAGAGGGCGTCGCCCGGTTTGAGGTTGGCCTTGATGACGGGCCAGACGGCGCGCTGGGCGGCGTCGGAGACCAGGAACTGGACAATCGTGGCCCGGCGGACCGCCTCGTCGATCTCGAAGAGCGTCTTGCCCGGTTTCCATCCGTCCTGGATGGCGCGGTCCCAGTCGCGCTTGAACTGGCTGGCCTGGCCGACGATGACATTGAAGCCGTTGTCGCGCAGGTTGAGCGATTGGGCCGGGCCCTGGACGCCGTACCCGATGATGGCGATGACCTCGTTCTTGAGGACCTTGCGCGCCTTGGCCATCGGGAATTCCTTGCGCGTGATGACCTGTTCCCGTGTGCCGCCGAAATCAATAGTTGCCATGGTCGATATGCCGTGATGGTGGTGTGACATTCGCTTAGCCACACCGGGTTGTGTCTCTGTCTCTTTGTCGATCCGCCTGTTCCCACCCGGGTGTCGGTTGCCAGGATTCGAACCAACCAGACCCGATGTTCGCCGGAGGAGGCGCTAGGCGTCAAATAGAAAGCCGTACCCGCGGCCCCGCCATCCCGCCTCATTTCCGGGGCAAAGCCACCTTGCCCGTCCGCGTCAGTTCGAGGATGCCGAAGGCCTTCATCAGCTCGATGAACTTCTCGACCTTGCTCTCGTCGCCCGTGATCTCGATGGTGAGCGTCTTGGGCTGGACGTCGATGATCTTGGCCCTGAAGATGTCGGTGATCTGCATGACCTCGGCGCGCGTCTTCGAGTCGACGCCCACCTTGATCATGGCCAGCTCGCGATCGACGAATTCGCCTTCCCGGAAGTCCTGCACCTTGACGGTCTCGACCAGCTTTTCGAGCTGCTTGACGATCTGGTCCACCGTCGCGTCGTTTCCCCGCGTGACGATCGTCATGCGAGACATGGTCGAATCCTGTGTCGGTGCAACGTTGAGCGTGTCGATGTTGAAGCCGCGTCCGCTAAACAGACCGGCCACGCGCGTCAGCACGCCAAACTTGTTCTCGACCAACACGGAAATGGTGTGTCGCATGATTCAATTGCTATCAATCGCCCCGCCCGCCGGTCAAAACAAATCCCAGCAGTTCTCATTTTGCGTGCAGGGGCTTGACGCCGGGTGAGGGCACCCGGC
>CAYPUR010000002.1:49707-60812 GCA_964413865.1 uncultured Verrucomicrobiota bacterium | reverse complement strand
CCAGTTGATGCATTTCGCGGACGGTTTCCGGATGGACAATCCGCTCACCAAGTGCGGCAGCGACGTCTACCAGCCCGCGCTCCCGATCAATCTCACCTACGATGCCTTTGGCCCGCCCGCGGCCTTTGTGAGGGGCCTCTTCGAGTATCGCTACAGCGCCGAGGGCCTCACGCTGGTTCCGCGCCTCCCGGACGGCCTCTCCGGCATCGATCAGTTTTTCCCGATCCGATTCGGACGCAAACAGGTCTATGTCTCAGCGTCCGGCCAGGGCGAAATCGCCTCGGTCGAGGTCAATGGCCGGCGCTGGGAGCGTCACGATGCGGCCACGGTGTTCTTGCCTTACGATTCGACGCCTGAAGTGGCGAAGGTCCAGATTGCGTTGGGCGGAGCGAAGATCGAATCGCGGGCCGCCGAGTCGCCCTTCCCGCCGCCACTGGCCGCGTTGCCGCCCGGACACGACTGCGCCGTGTGCCGGGAGATCGGGCGCTCGGGCGCGCGGTTGGCTCAGTTTTACCGAAGCGCATGCGAGGCCGGCCTGGGCGACCGGTACGAGGCGGCGCACGCGCGTTTGGCGCTGGCCTGCGCCTTGGCGGCGCACGAGCGCGTCGAGTTGGTCAAGAAAGGCCAGGTGCCGCGGTTGCCGGAGGCGTCCGAGGCCGCCGCCCGGAAGGCGTACGCCACGAGCGCGCGCCTTTTGCAGGAGGGCTTGGTGCGCGTGCTCGAAGGGCCCGTGGAAGGGAAGAGTGGAATCGAGCAGGGGCTCGCCGCCTTGTGGCGCGAGACGGCGGTGGGCGCCAGATGAACTCGTTGTTCGTGCGGTCCGCGGCTCGACTTCCGCGCGGAGCCAAGCCGCCCCACTCTTGCGTCTCCCTGGCGTGCGCCTGTCTGTGCGCCTGTCTGTGCGCGTGGGCCGCCCTGTGTCTGGGGGCTGAGACCGCAGCCGGCCTTTCCGTCCCGCCTGCGCTCGAAGCGACGCCAGACACTCGTCTGGGCCTGCTGATCGAGACGGATGCCGGCGGCGATCCGGACGACGAGCAATCGCTCGTCCGATTCCTGCTCTGCGCCAACGAGTGGGATGTTGAAGGCATCATTGCCAACCGCCCGGAGGCGCGCGCCGGCGAGAACCGCAACGAAGAGCGGACCGGCCTGGGCATCGTCCGCCGCTTGCTCGGCGCCTACCGCCAGTGTCACACGAATCTCGCGCGGCATGACCCGCGCTACCCGACCCCGGAGGCCCTTTGGGCGAGGGCCGTGCCGGGATATGACGACACGGAGGAGGGGGTTCGCTTGATCCTTGCCGCGGCTGATTCCGCGGATCCGCGTCCGCTGTGGTACTCGGACTGGGGCAGCGACCGGGGCAGCGCCACGAACAATCTGCGGCGCGCTTTGGATCGAGTCCTGCGGGAACGCGGGCCGGGCGGGTACGCGGCATTCAAGTCTCGTTTGCGGCTTTCGTCGTACGATGCGTTCGGCGGGCATACCGCCCGGCTCGAACCGCCTTTTCCGCTTTGGGTCAACACGTTTGCGCCCGAGATCTCCGGTCGCCGTTGGTACCACCGATTCGCCGCCCTGACCGCAACGGCGGGCGGGTTCGACCTTGCCCGTGACGCCCTGGCGGGCCACGGACCGCTGGGTGCGCTCTACCCGGCGAACACTGGGCCCCGCCAGAAGGAAGGTGACACGATGACCTTCCTCTACCTTTTTCCCACGGGGATGAACGATCCGGAGCGCCCGCATTGGGGCAGTTGGGCGGGCCGCTATGGTCCGAACGAGCAGTTCAGCGGAAAGCCATATTCCTGGGCGAACCAACAGGACGCCTGGCGGGGTGCAACCAACCGCGACAACACGCTCGGACGTTGGGCTGAGGCTTTGCAGAACGACTTTCGCGCGCGACTGGACTGGTGCGTCCGACCACGTGCAGAGGCCAACCACCCGCCTCGTGCGCGTGTCGACAGTCCCTTGCGCCCGATTATCCGCAGTGGGGAGAGCATCCGCCTGAGCGCCGCGGCATCGAGCGATCCAGACGGCGATGCGCTCACATTCGAATGGGCGGTTTATCCCGAACCTGGGACGTATCGTGGCGCGATCAGCGTGCTGGCGGAGGGGCCTTTGCTGGGATTCGAGGCGCCTCCGGTGACCTCGCCGGAAACGGTCCATTGGATCGTCGCCGTCACGGATCGTGGGTCTCCGCCGTTGACGCGTTACCGGCGTATTGTCTGCACTGTGTTGCCGCGCGCCGCCGAACCGGCTGAGGACGGATCTTGGCAGAAGGTCAAGTCCGCGTTCACCCCGCCTGATCGCCCTGGGGGTGAAGAGGCGAGTTTGCGGTCACTGTTCCGCTTCGACAACGGACGTGAAGTGCAAACCGCTGCCGACTGGGCGGAGCGGCGTGCCGAACTGATCGAGTCCTGGCACGCGATCATGGGGCCGTGGCCGCCGTTGCTCGAGCGCCCGCGGCTGGATGTGCTCGGCACCGAGACGCGGGAGAGTCTTGAACAGCGCCGTGTGCGGATCGAGATCGCGGCCGGCCAGACCGGCGAAGGCTGGCTGCTGTTGCCGGCGGGACGCGGGCCATTCCCGGCCGTGCTCGTGGTGTACTACGAACCTGAGACAAGCGTCGGGTTGAATCCCAAACAATCGCTGCGGGACTTTGGCCTCGAACTTGCCCGGCGCGGATTTGTGACTCTGAGCCTGGGGACGCCCGGGGGCAATGCGTGGAAGCCGGAATTGGGGGCGGCGCAATGCCAGCCGCTTTCCTATCATGCCTACGTGGCGGCCAATGCCTGGCGTGCGCTCGCGAGTCTGGCCCAGGTCGATCCCGGGCGGATTGGGATTGTGGGCCACAGTTACGGGGGCAAATGGGCTTTGTTTGCAGGCGCATTGTGGGATCGGTTCGCCGCCGTTGCGGTGAGCGATCCGGGCATCGTCTGGGACGAGAGCCGGCCCAATGTGAACTATTGGGAGCCATGGTACCTGGGCCGCGATGCGACCCGGACGCGCCAGCCTGGCGTCCCGACCGAGGCGAATCCGCGGACAGGCGCCTATGCGCGACTGGTGGCGCAGGGCCGGGATCTGCACGAGGTGCATGCGTTGATCGCGCCCCGGCCATTCCTGGTTTCCGGCGGATCCGAGGACCCGCCCCAGCGCTGGCGCGCGCTCAATCACACCGTTGCCGTCCATCGCCTCCTTGGCGTGACCAACCGGGTTGGTATGACGAACCGCGCGACGCACGCGCCCACGCGGGAATCGAACGAGCAGATCTATGCGTTCTTCGAGGTCTTTCTGCGGGCCAAACCCTCCGACGGGGGCGATCGAGCCGGCGCCCCGGCTTCGTTGTCCGCCGTTTCGGCCAATCGATGACCAGGGCATCGGGCGGCAAGGCCCCGCATGAAGTGAGATCGCTGGTTGTGCGTCCGCTGCGCTTCAGCAGTTCGACGCTCACTGTATCGGTTCCATCACTGCGCGGCAAAACCCCGTCGCGCCGCCCGGTCCCGATGCCAGGTCGAACCACATCGGCGGATCGGCGCTGCCGTAGGTTCCCACTTACGTCTCTGCCCCATAGGCAGCGGCACGGAGTGTCTGGGAAGTCGGCGTTGGCTGGAGCGACCACGCCAGTCCGTCCGTGGACCGCAGCAAAGCCCCGCCCTCACCGAGGGCAAAGAGGTTGGATCCCGCGGCCACCACCGCCACCAGGTTGGCGCCGGTGCCGGTGACCTGCGTTTGCCACACCAGGCCATCGTCTGAGGTCGCGATGGTCCCACCGTCGCCAGCCGCAACAAACCGGTCCGTCGCGAACAGTCCGGACCGGAGTTCGTTGGTGGTGGGTGTCGCCGCGCGCTGCCAATTCCCGGCCGGTGCATGGTGGAGAATGACGCCGCCGTCGCACACGGCCACCACCGCCTCGCCGTCATACATCAGCGTCCGGGCTTGAGCCGCGGTGGGGAAGGGTTGCAGCCGGGTCCACTCGACCACCGGTCCTGCGCTCGTCATCGATCCCGCCCAGGCGAAGCCGGCCAGGGTCAATTCCAATCGCGTGACGGTGCCCAGCTCGGATTTCCCACCACCGGAGAGATGACGACGAAATCCGAGCTCTGGCAAAACCGCGCCCGGACAGGGGAAAACAAGGGTCGGAGCGTCTCCGAAGCCAAGCTGGCATGGTGACACTCGGTTGCCCGGTTCCCTCTCTCCACTCGAGCGCGGTTTTGCTCTTCTAGCGCGCATGGATTCCTCTTTCGAGGACATCCGTTTCGTGCTGTCCAAAACCTGGTGAGAAATGCGCGCTAGGCCGTGGGGGGCCGCGCCAACACCACTGGCGCCTGAAATGTGCATAATTCACACAATAGGTGGCATAGGTTAGAAAGGAAGTTGTGAATGCCCCGTGCGCAGAGTTGCAAACTCTGTAGTTTTTGGTAAAGGGAAGTGCCCGGCGCATTTGCCGGGCGGTTCTATGCCAACATATCATTACATGTGTGAGAAGTGCGGTCACGAGTTCGACCATTTCCAGTCGATGTCCGATTCGCCCCTCAAGACGTGTCTCAAAGAGACGTGCGGTCGAAAGACATGGGGCAAGGGGCGGGTCAAGCGCGTTCTGAGCGGCGGCGCCGGGCTGATTTTCAAGGGCAGCGGCTTCTACATCACCGACTATCGGAGTGAAGGATACAAACAGGCCGCAAGGAAGGAGTCCGAGGTTGCGGCCCCCAAGAAAGATGCGCCTTCCACTGCAAAGAAGGAGACGAAGTCTGATAAGCCGTCGAGTTCAACCTGAGTCGCCGGGCTGCGATCGGGGCGTCGAGGCATGGCAAGCCGCCTGTGAGGTCGGGCGAAGGGTCCGCTCCCGTCGCGTCCGCTCGCTCGGTGTGTTCGGCGCAAGCCGGGCCTGGATGTGCCGGTGGGCTGGGCTGGCGGTGTTGGGGGCGGTGTTGGGGCAGGTGCGGGCCGCGACCGCGCACAGCCGCTCCGGCCAGTTTGTGATACACAGTCCGTACGCCACCATGCCCACCCTGAATCAACTGACCACCTCGGTCAGTTCGAACCGGGTGACCCTGGCGCCCGATCCCCTGGCGGTTTCCTGCGAGCGCATCAAGACCGGCGTGCTGCGGGAGTTGGATCTGCCGGATCGCTGGCGCGGCAAGGTGCATGTCCGGATCAAGCCCCGGCTCCGCACCGGCGCAACGCCGGGGTTTGTGTCGACGCGGTATGCGGACGGCTGGCAGTACGCGCTCGAGTTGCCGGAGGAGATCGAGCCGGACGCCCTGGTGCGCGCGATTGTGCTTGCGGTGTTGACGGAGATGGCCAATCGCCAGGCGGGAGTGCGGACCGCGGAGATTCCGATCTGGCTGGTCGAGGGTTTGTCCGCCAGTTCAACCCAGGCGATCGGTCCGGACCCGGTCGTGGCATCGACTCCACTGCGCGCGCGGCTGGGAGCCTCGGTGGGGCAGCTTGACGCGACGCCGCGGACTCGGGTGGGCGCCGAGAATCTGGGGGAAATGCGGGCTTGGTTTTTCGATCGGGTTCCTCTCACATTCGCCGAACTGAGTCAGCCGACGCCGGATCTTTTGTCAGGCGAGCGCGGGACGACGTATCGCCACTGTGCGCAGTTGCTGGTGCGGCATCTCCAGGCCTTGCCCCACGGGCGCCGCTGTCTCCAGGCGTTTGTTTTTTCCCTGAACCGGTCGCTGAACTGGCAGACGGCATTTCTCCAGGCCTTCTCGGGGCAGTTCGGCCGGCTGCTGGATGTCGAGAAGTGGTGGACGGTGAGCATGCAGGGGTTCGTGCTGGGCGATCAGCCCAACGCATGGTCCCGGGCCGTCAGTCTCGACAAGCTGACCGACATCCTCCGCGTTCGCGTCGAGGTCCAGGAACGTCCGCGCGCCCCGCGGCGCGCGACCGTGCTGTCGCTTCAGGAGTTCATGGGCAAGACGGAGTTTGCCGCGCATCGCGCCGTTCTCCGGGTCCGGGTCAGCCGACTGCAGGCGATTCAGCGCAGCGCGGCGCGCGAGGTCGTGCCGCTGATCGAGAGCTACCGGGCCGTGCTCGACGAGTATCTCAGCCGCCGCGCGCAGGCCGGTCGATCTCCCTTGGCCAAGCGCGTCGGATCCCTCCCGCCGGCGTTGCTGCTCCGCGAGGCGACGCGCCAGTTGGACGATCTGGATCGGCAGCGCGCGCGGGCGAGCCTGCTGGCGGACCGGCCGCTGGCGCCGCCGCTCTGACAGCCTGGACACGCGCTAGCCCGCATGTTCTATAAACTTCTGGCCACCGCAAAGCGGATGACCCCGCAATGCGGACCACCGCGGGCTGGCTGGTCGTCACGAACGACTCGGAAAAAGGGGGTTGTCGTCCGAGCGGGTCTCGCCCAATCTCACCCGCTTTATGCAGCAAGTGAATGTGGGCATGATTGGCGGCGGGACCGTCGGCGGCGGTGTGTTTCAGGCACTCGAACGGAACGGCGGGCTGCTCAGTTCGAGGGCGGGGGTGCGCGTGCATCTGCGCAAGATCGCGGTGAAAGCTTTCGACGAACCGCGCAAGGTCGACATCCCGCGCGCGCTGCTGACGCTGGACTGGCGCGCGGTGGTGAATGACCCGGAGGTGGACATTGTGGTCGAGCTTGCCGGGGGCACGACGGTGGCGCGGGAGATGATCCTCGAAGCCCTGCGGCTGGGCAAGCCGGTCGTGACGGCGAACAAGGCGCTGCTTTCGGCGCATGGGGAGGAGTTGTTCGCCGCGGCGGGGCGATCGGGCGCCAACGTCTATTACGAAGCCAGCGTGGCTGGCGGCATTCCGATCATCAAATCGCTGCGCGAGGGATTCATCGGCAATCGCATCCTGCGCCTTTACGGCATCGTCAATGGCACGTGCAATTACATCCTGACCCGCATGAAGCTCGAAGGCGCCGAGTTTGCGGATGTGCTGGCCGAGGCGCAGCAGCTGGGGTACGCGGAGGCGGAACCCTCGCTGGACATTGATGGGCACGATTCGATGCACAAGGTGGGCATCCTGGCGTCGCTGGCGCACGGGTTCTGGGTCAAGCCAAAGGACATCCACGTCGAAGGGATTCGCAACGTGTCGCAGATGGACATCCAGTTTGCCGGCCAGTTGGGATACACAATCAAGCTGTTGGGCGTCGTCAAGCAGATGGACTCGCCGGCCGGCCGGGGCGGGGGGCGGGCGCAGGCCGGGCCGGTGCTGGTGGCGGTGTACCCGGCGCTGGTGCCGAACAGCCATGTCCTGGCCGGCGTGAATCACGCGTTTAACGCCGTGTTTGTGCAGGGCGACGTGGTTGGCGACACGCTGTTCTACGGACGCGGGGCGGGCCAGGATCCCACGGCGAGCGCGGTGCTGAGCGATCTGGCCGATGCGGCGCTGGATCTCACGCACGAGAGCCGGCGTCGAGTTCCGCCGTTCGTGGCTCATGCGAAGAACGGGCGGGTGCTGGCCCTGTCCGAGGCGGTCTCCCGCTATTACGTGCGGTTGCGGGTCGTGGATCGGCCCGGCGTTTTGGGCCGTGTGGCGGCGATCCTGGGGCGAAACCGAATCGGCATTTCCTCGGTGTTTCAGCCCGAAGGCCACGAGGGCGGCGTTGTGCCGTTGATTCTGATGATCCATGAGGCCCCGAACAGGGCGATGGCGAGGGCTCTGGCGCAGATCGGACGGCTTGCGCGTGTGAAGGCGCCGCCGGTCATGTTCCGGGTCGAGAGTTTCACGTGAGCGCGTGTGTGCGGCGCGGGGGCGAAACGATGGAGCCGATGATTCTCGACAGCACCAACGAGCAGTCGCCCCCGGTCGGCCTGCGCGAGGCGCTGCTTCGCGGGCAGGCCCCGGACCGCGGCTTGTACTGGCCGAGGCGGTTTCCATCGCTGAGCCCTGAGGAGATTGCGGCGTTCGCCGGCCTGCCGTATTGGCGGATTGCCTGGGAGGTGCTGCGGCGCTGCATGGGCGGCGTGCTCGACGCGGAGGCGCTCGAGTCCGTGTGCCGCGAAGCGTACGATTTTGACGTCCCTCTCGAACCGGTGTGCGACCGCATCCATGTGATGCGTCTGGACCGCGGCCCGAGCGCGTCGTTCAAGGATTTCGCCGCCCGGTGGATGGCGCGGGTGATCGGGCGGTTCGTTCGGGAGGAGGGGGGCGAGTTGACCATTCTGACGGCGACAAGCGGGGATACGGGATCCGCGGTTGCGAGCGCTTTTCATGACGTTCCCGGAATCCGTGTGATTGTGCTGTTTCCCGTCGGTGAAGTCAGCGAGCGCCAGCGCCGGCAGATGACCACCCTGCGCGGGAACATCCGCACGGTGGCTGTCGGGGGGAAGTTCGACGATTGCCAGGCGATGGTGAAGCGGGCGTTCGCGGATCCGGTGCTCGATGCGATTCGGCTGACATCGGCCAACTCGATCAACATCGGGCGGCTGCTGCCGCAGAGCGTCTACTATTTCCATGCGGCGTCGCGCGTGGCCGAGTGCGGCGAGCCGGTGGTGTTCGCGGTGCCCAGCGGGAATTTCGGCGACATGATGGGCGCGGTGGTCGCCCGCGGGATGGGGCTTGCGCTCAAGCGCCTGGTGGTGCCGGTCAATGGCAACGATGCGTTCCCGAGGTTTTTGGCGACGGGGACCTACAAGAAGATCGAACCGTCGCACGCCTGCCTATCCAACGCCATGAATGTCGGGCACCCGAGCAACCTGGCGCGCCTGGTGGCGGCGTACGAGGGGCGGATGGACGAGACGGGCGCGATTCATCGCCGGCCTGACCTGGACCGGATGCGGCGCGACCTCTACTCGACATCGGTCTCGGACGCGCAGACGCGGGAGGCCATTCGCGCGGCGTGGGAGCGGCATCGTCTGCTGCTGGAACCGCACGGGGCGGTCGGGTGGCGCGGGCTCGAGGATTACCTGGCCGTCGAGCCGTTGGGCGGCTCGCCGGCGGTGCTTCTCGAGACGGCGCATCCGGCGAAATTCCCGGATGAGATTGTGGCGTTGCTGGGTTTTGCGCCGGAGGTGCCTCCCGCGCTGGCCGCTTTGGAACAGTGCCGGGAGGATTACGACCGGCTCGGAGCGGACTACGAGGGCTTCCGCGATTACCTGATCGAGAGGCACTCCGTGGGCTCCGCCGGGCGCCAGTCGAGCACTCTGAGTTGAACCGTGCGGCGTCCGTCGTACGAGTTCACCTGGGGCGCGCAGGCCAGGTCGAACGCGCCCTCGGGGCACGGCTGGTGGGCGCCGCCCCACCAGATCGCTTCGCCCGTGTCTGCGCCGTCCGTGACCCAGAGCTTGAGGTGGCGCTGACCGCGCCCAATGCACGCGGGAGGGCGGCGCAACGAAACGCGCGGGACGACGATTTGAACGGGGGGATTGGCGCACCCGCGCGGCTCGAGTCGCTGGAGTTCGTCCACGCGTTCGAGGGTGAGTTCGCGCAGCGGCGTGACGGCGTCCAGGCGGAGCGGCGGGCGCAAATCGTGGAGGTCGAGCGCCTGGCGGGCGAGGCCGTTGAGGCGTTCCCGCAGGGCGGGGAGGTTCTCGGGCCGGATGGTGAGTCCGGCGGCCATGGCGTGCCCGCCATGCCGCAGGAGGAGGTCGTCACACGCCCGCAAAGCCGCTGCCAGGTCGAACCCCTCGATGCTGCGTCCGGATCCGCGCCACGCGTAGCCGTCGCCGCCCAGGATCAGGGTCGGGCGATAGAATTCGTGGAGCACGCGCGCGGCGACAATGCCGACGACCCCGACGTGCCAGAGCAGGTTGCCCTCGACGATGACGCAGTCGGTGTCCGGTTGGAACCGGGCGCGGACGGCCGCCACCACCTCCTCGGCGATGGTGCGTTCGATTTGTTGGCGCTCGCGATTCTGGGCGTCCAGGAGGCGGGCAGCGGCCTCCGCGCTCGCCGGGTCGCGGGCGAGCAGGAGGTCCAGGGCCGCCGTGGCGTTCTCGAGCCGGCCCGCGGCGTTCAAGCGGGGCGCGAGCTGAAACCCGACCTCCCATGCGCCGATGGCGCCCGGGACATGCGCCACCTCTTTGAGAGCGAGCAGGCCGGGCCGTTGCAGTGCATTGATGCGGGCGAGGCCAACCGAGGCAAGCACACGGTTCTCGCCTGTGAGCGGCACCATGTCCGCGATGGTGCCGAGGGCGACCAGATCGAGGAGGGGCCGCACGTCAAACTTTTCGGCGAGCGGGCAGCCGAGGGCGCGCCCGCGCTTGACCAGGGCATGGGCGAGTTTGAACGCGAGGCCGACCGAGCAGAGCTGCTGGAGGTTGCCCGGTCCGGGCGGGGCGAGCTGGGGATTGACGAGCGCCACGGCGGGCGGCGGGGGAGACGAGACCTGGTGGTGGTCGAGGACGATGACATCGACGCCGCGTGTTTTGAGGCGGGCGATGGTGTCGTAGGTGGTGGAACCGCAGTCGACGGCCAGCAGGAGCCGCGCGGGGGAACGTTCCAGGCAGCGGTCGACCGCTTCGATTGTGAGGCCGTATCCCTCATCGAGCCGATGGGGCAGGTAGGAGGCCACGCGCCAGCCCAGCGGCTGCAGCACTTCGAGCAGGAGCGCCGTCGCGGTGACTCCATCGACATCGTAATCGCCGAAGATGACCACGGGCTCGTCGCTTTGCCTGGCTTGCCAGAGGCGATCGACCGCGGCGGGCATGTTGGGCAGATGGTCCGGATCGGCCAGATGCCGGAGGCGGGGGGCCAGGAAGGATGTGGCTTGGTCTGCGTCGATCTGGCCGCGGTTAATGAGACACTGGGCCAGAAGCGGGGAGGCGCCGAGTGCCGCGGCAATTGCATGGGCGCGTTGAGGCTCAGCCGCGGCCAGGAGCCAGCGATGCCTCATAACCGGTGGGCGGGCGATTCTGGGGCGGGCGCGGCGGGCATAGGCCAGAACTCATGAGTCACGGGGCGGCGGAGGCTCGGACAGGCGTTTGGCGGCGCGGTCCCGCCGCTCGGCGAGGATCGAGACGAGGATGGAACCGATGATGACGCCTGCGACGATGGCCAGGGACCATCGACTCGGGATCTTGACCCAGTCGACGATGAGCATTTTGAAGCCGATGAACACGAGGACGACCGCGAGGCCGATCTTGAGATAGCGGAAAGAGGTGACGGCGCCGGCCAGGACGAAGTAGAGGGAG
>CAYPUR010000002.1:46329-49697 GCA_964413865.1 uncultured Verrucomicrobiota bacterium | reverse complement strand
GGATGGCGAAGGCGTTGGACGTGAAGACGATGAACGGGACGGTGGTGACGCCGAAGATGGCGGGGATCGAATCGAGGGCAAACACGAGGTCCGTCGTCTCGACCATGATGAGCACGAGCGCCAGCGGCGTCAGGGCGCGGTGGCCGTGGTGACGGGTGAAGAAGCGCTGCCCATCGTATTCGGTGGTGAATGGGAAGAAGCGGCGGACCAGGCGCAGGACGGGATTGCGTTCGGGGTGGACTTCCTCGGTGTCATCGGCCGTGATCATCTTGAGGCCGGTGAGGACGAGGAACAGGCCGAAGATGTAGAGGACCCATTCGTAGCTATGGATCAGCTCGGCGCCCAGCCAGATCATGAGGCCGCGCATGATCAACGCGCCGAGGATGCCCCAGAAAAGAACGCGGTGCTGGTATTGGCTGGGGACGCGGAAGTAGCGAAAGATGACGGCGATGACGAACACGTTGTCCATCGAGAGCGACAGTTCGATCAGATAGCCCTGGAGAAAATCGGTGGCTTCGCCCCGTCCGCGCACGGGCACCAGCGTGAGGGCGAAGGTCATGGCCATGCAGAACCAGACCGAGGTCCAGGCCAGCGCCTCGCGGAATCCGACGACGTGGGCTTTGCGGTGGAAGACCCCGAGGTCGAGGGCAAGAAAGAGGATGATGACCAGGACGAAGCTGACCCAATGCCACCATTGAATTTCGACGACCGCGAGCATCACTGCGGCCAGGCTGGAGCCTTCGAAGGCATGCACAAAACCGCGGCGGCCCTCAGGCCGGCTTGACTCGGCCCTGCGACGCCGCAACCGCCGTCTGGTCGATGGCCACGGCCTCGGCGCCGATCTTGGGGCGCTGCCCTTTGTGCCACCAGAGAACGATCGGGCAGGCAATCATCATGCTCGAATAGGTGCCGCTCAGAATGCCGATCAGGAAGGCGAACGCGAGGTCGTTGATCACGTTGCCCCCAAATAAGTAGAGCGCCAGGGTCGCCAGCAGCACGGCGGTGCCCGTGATGATCGTCCGGCTCAGCGTCTGGTTGAGGGCGATGTCGATCAACTCGCGGAACGAGCCGCGGATCCCCAGTTTGAGGTCCTCGCGGATGCGGTCCATGATTACGATCTTGTCGTTTGTCGAGTAGCCGATGATCGTCAGGATCGCCGCCACCATCGGCGCCGTCAGTTGGCGTCCGCTCAGGAAGTAGATGCCCATCGTGAGCAGCACGTCGTGCAAGAGCGCAAGCACCGACGCGACCGCGAACGAGAATTCGTAGCGGAAGGCGACATAGACAAGAATGCCGAACATGGCCAGCAGCGTGGCGATGATGGCGGAGCGCTGGATTTGGGCGCCGACGCTCGGCCCGACGCTGTCCGTGCCCACGGCGGTCATCCCGGCCTGCGGGAATGCCCCTTGCAGGGCCTCTTCCATTCTCGAGCCCGTGCCGACGCCCGCCATGATCTGGAGCGTCTCGGGCGCGCCGATTTGCTGCTGGTACTGGATGGTCGAGTCGCCTAGCCCGGCCTGGTCCATCACCCGGCGCAGATCGTCCACCGGAACGCGCTGGGTGAACCGGAACTGGACCACATCGCCTCCGACGAAATCCACGCCCAGGCTCTTGTGCCCGCGTGCGATGCCGTAGCCGATGCCGGCAATGATGAGGATCAGGGAGGTGGCGACGGTGAACTTGCCCCAATTCATGAACGGCAGATGCCGGATGCGGATGAGGGGCAGCATGCGCACCGTGCGGATCCACCCTTTGGAGAGGAGATAATCGTAGATCAGGCGCGTGACCACCAGGGCGGTGAAGAAGCTTGCGACGATGCCGATGGTGAGCGTGACGCCGAAGCCCTTGACCGGGCCGGTGCCCATGTAGATGAGGATGACCGAGGCGATCAGCGTGGTGACGTTCGAATCGAGAATCGTTCCAAACGCCTTGTGATAGCCGGCGGAGATGACTCCCCGGATCGACTTGCCGGCCGCGATTTCCTCCCGCATGCGCTCGTAGATCAGCACGTTGGCGTCGACCGCCATGCCGACAGCCAGGGCGATGCCGGCGATGCCCGGCATTGTCAGGGTGCTGTCCATGGCGCACATGGCCCCCATCAGGAGAAAGACGTTCAGAGCCAGGGCCAGGTTGGCGACCAGGCCGGAGGCGAAGTAGAAGATGATCATGAACACGAACGTGCCGGTTGCCGCGATGATCGAGGCGCGGAATCCGCTGTCGATCGAGTCCTGTCCCAGAGACGGATCCACGGTCCGCTCCTCCTCGATATGGACCGGCGCTTCGAGGGGATTCTGGAGGACGTTGGCGAGTTCATTGGCCTCGCGCAGGTCGAAGTCGCCGGAGATCTCGCACGAGCCGCCCAGAATCTCGGTGCGGATGACCGGGGCGGAGTAGAGTTCGCCATCGAGGACGATGGCCATCTGATGGCCGACGTGCTCGCGGGTGATGTCGGCGAAGAGAGACGCGCCTTCGGACTTGAAGAGCAGGTTGATTTTTGGGGAGCCGGTGACCGGATCCAGATAGACGCCCGATCGGTCCACATGCTTGCCGGTGAGGCCCCGCTCGGGCGCCTTCCGGAGCAGGTATCTGCGGGTTGGCTGCGGCTCCTGGCCGGGGCGACGGCGGGTCCGCTCCTCCTTGATCTCGTAGCCGGGCTCGACGATCTCCTGCTGGACCAACTCGGCGCTTTGGGGGTGGACCATGCGGAATTCGAGGAACGCGGCCCGCTGGAGGGTGCTCTTGGCGCTTTCCTTGTCAGCCTCGGACAGGCCGGGGATCTGGATCAGGATCCGGTTTTCGCCCTGGGGTTGGAGCTGCGGTTCGGCCACGCCGAAGCGGTCGACACGCTTGCGCAGGACCTCCATCGCCTGTTCGAGGGCGTGGCGTTTGTCGACCACGTTCTCGAAGCGGTTGGTGTCCATGGCCACCAGGAACGACGTGCCGCCCTGCAGGTCGAGGCCGAGCTTGATCTTGCCGGCGGCCCTGCGCTGGATCTGATTCAGAATCTGGCGGTTCTGATCCGCCGCTTCCTCGTCGGCCAGGGACGGGAAGAAGCGGATCAGATCGTTGGTGCCCACCGCCATTTGCAGGTTGCGGAAGGCGTGGTCCGGGTTTGCCTGCTGCAGAGCGCGCGCCTGCTCGGCGATGGCCGTGAAGTTGGTGTCCACGTATTCCGCATGCTTCTCGAAGACCCGGATCAAGTCGCGCGGGGTGGGTGGGTAAAGGGAGTAGAAGGCCCAGGCGATCGCAAGGATCGTGAGTGCCAGGGAGGTTTTCCAGACGTTGCGACTCATGGCAGGGGGGAGACTCTCGGGAAGGGAAGGCTAGTTTTGATCGTTGCTTGTGCTGCGCTCGATGACCTGTGCGAT
>CAYPUR010000002.1:30665-46319 GCA_964413865.1 uncultured Verrucomicrobiota bacterium | reverse complement strand
GCAGCGAGGCGGTCTTGTCTTTGACGCTGACGATGACGCCGCAGATGCCGCTGCTGGTGACCACCTTGTCACCGGGCTTCAGGGCCTTGACCAGCGCCTCGTGTTCCTTGGCCTTCTTCTGCTGCGGCCGCCAGAGGGCGAAATAGAACATGAAACCCATGATGGCGATCATGCCCAGCATCTGGAGCATGCCCGCCTTCGGGTCTTGCGCCGGTTGTTGCGCCAGCAAACACCAAGAAATACCTGTCATGTTGTCGATCAAAGAAGGGGGAGAATCTAGGGAGATCCCCCCGTTTGGCAAGCACGGATGCGCTCAAAAAATCGGAGCGCCTCGCCGGGTGATCATGCCGGCCTCTCAGACGAACTCGTTGATCAGGTTCTCGAGGAACTCCTGGCGTCCGCTTGCGTTGGGATCGAGGCGGCCTTTCCCGAGCACGTAGGCTTCCAGCTCCTTGAGTCCGACCTTGCCCCGTTCGATCTGCCGCCCGATGTCGCGGTCCCACGAGCTGTAGCGTTGCCGGACGAATTCGGCCAGCCGGCCATCCTCGCGGATGGCCGCCGCGATCTTCAGGCCGCGCGCGAAGGCGTCCATGCCTCCGATGTGCGCGTGGAACAGGTCCACCGGCTCGAAGCTCTCGCGGCGGCACTTGGCGTCGAAGTTGGTACCGCCGGTTGTCAGACCGCCATACTTGAGAAGGGTGAGCATGATCTGCGTGGTCAGATAGATGTCCGTGGGGAACTGATCGGTATCCCATCCAAGCAGCAAATCCCCGGTGTTGGCGTCAATGCTCCCGAGGGCGCCGGCCGCCCCTGCGACCTCGAGGTCGTGCTGCATCGTGTGGCCCGCGAGGGTGGCATGGTTGGTCTCGATGTTCAGTTTGAGATGGCCCATCAGGCCGTACTCGCGCAGGAAGTTCAGGCAGGCCGCGGCGTCCGAGTCGTACTGGTGTTTGGTCGGTTCCTTCGGTTTGGGCTCGATGTAGAACTGGCCCTTGAACCCGATCGTCTTCTTCCAGTCCACCGCCATGCGCAGGAAGGCGCCGAGGTGATCGAGCTCGCGCTTCATGTCGGTGTTCAGGAGCGTCGAGTAGCCCTCCCGCCCCCCCCAGAAGACGTAGCCTGCGCCGTCGAGCTCGTGGGTGACCTCGATGGCCTTCTTGACCTGGGCCGCGGCGTGGGCAAACACGTCGGCATTGCAACTGGTCGCCGCTCCGTGCATGTAGCGCGGGTGGGCGAACAGGCAGGCGGTGCCCCACAACAAACCGACCCCGGTGTCGGCTTGATGCTTCTTCAATTCCTTGACGACTCGATCGAGGTTCCGGTTCGTCTCGCGCAGGGTCCGCCCCTCCGGAGCGACATCCCGATCGTGGAACGTATAGAACGGGGCGCCGAGCTTCTGGCAGAACTCGAAGAGCACAGCCACGCGTTTGAGCGCCATCTCGATCGAATCGGACCCGTCTTCCCAGGGGCGATGCCACGACCGGTTCATGCCGAACATGTCGGCTCCGACCCCGCGCAGCGTGTGCCAGAAGACGACCGAGAACCGCAGATGATCCTTCATCGGCTTGCCCTCGACCATCTCTTCCGGGTTGTAATGTTTGAAGGCCAGGGGGTTTTTCGAGTCGGGCCCTTCGTAGCGGATGGGGCCGATGCCCGGGAAGAACTCTGCTCGTGCGGTTCGTTTTTTCATGCGTGTAGTCAGCTTTTCGGCGGAGACTCTACCGGGGCCGGGCGGACGTGACAAGACGCGTCTTCGGCGCATTGACACGGGCAGGGGGTGCTCCATACTGGCGGGCATGAGCGAGCCAATCTTCCCACGCAGTCCGCGCGAAGCGATGTGCGGCTGGGTGCATCTCCCCCGGTACGTCGACAAGATCCGCCTCCATCTGGCGGGCCGGCTTCACCCCGACTACCACGCGAACCTGGGTCAGGGCTTTGACGGACGCTGGCTGGCGGCGGCCGGTGTGGCGCACGCGCAGATGGTCGAGGTGGTGCGCCAGTCGATCACCGACGGCGAGGTCTGCGACTGGGTTTGCCGGAATGTGAGAAAGACCGATGCCGAAAAGGCGGCGCATCGCGAGGAGGTTCTCCATTTCCCGGCGTCGACGGACGCCGCGATGCAGAGCCTGCTCGAGAAGCGCAAGGCGGAGGCCGGCCTGGCGGGGCGCGGTGACATCAAGACCTTTGTGGACTTCATCGATGCCGACGAGGGGCGGTCCGGATAGCGTGGCCGAATAGTGTTTGACACTCTGGAAGTCGGTTCCTAGTTTGACGAGGCAATTTTATGGCAGAAAACACACCGAACACGCCCGAAGCGCCGGGTCCTCTGAAGCCAGCCGAAGCTGCCAAGGTGCAGCCGAAGAAAGAAACCGTGCGGATTAGTCTGCCTCCCAAACCGACGGCGGCTCCCACGATCAAGATTCCCACGCCGGCGCCCGTGGCGACTCCGACGGCCGCCGCGGCGGCGGCGCCCGTGTCCGGTGCGGCTTCGGCGCCCGCTGCCCCTGCGCCCCCGGCGTCAAGGCCTGTCGGTGTCGCCCCGCCGTCCGCCGCTGCTGCGGCTGCCCCTCGCGCGCCGTCGCGGCGGGCTGCGGCTTCTTCGGCGGCCGGGATCACGATGTTGGACAATGGTCTGGCGGTGGCTGCGGCTGTTCTGGGCCTGGCGGCCTTGGTGAGCGTCTTTCTGTTGTTGCGCATGCTCCAGTTCCAATGAGGTATCGGCGGCCGGTCTCACGATCGGCTGGCCGGTCTCCGAATTCCGAAAGGGGGCGGCACACATGGCCTTCGAGAAGATCCTCACGCTCACCGCGGAGACATTCGGCGGTGAGATTGCCGGCTCGCCTGTTCCCATGCTTGTCAACTTCTGGGCGGATTGGTGCGCCCCATGCCACAGAATCGCGCCCCTGCTCGACGATTTGGCCATCGAGTACGAGGGCCAGGTCCGCTTCGGCAGGGTCAACGTCGACGTCGAGCCGCAATTGGCCGCCGAATACCGCATCAGCGGCGTGCCGACGCTCCTTCTTTTCAAGGAAGGCCAGGTGCAGGACGTCATCGTGGGGCTGAAGAACCGGCGGGATCTGGTCGCCAGCCTCGAACAGGTGCTCACTCCCGCATGAGATCCCGGCGCAAGCCGTGCCGTCATGCCTCTGATTGTCACGCCGGGTCGGCTCGCGCTGCTGGGGGAATTCTACTACCAGCTCAAGTCGATGCAGGCCGCCGGCTTGAGCCTGATCCAGGCGCTCGATCAGCTTCGGCTCGCCCCTCCCAGCCGATCGCTTGTCCGCCCGATCGAGCGTCTGCTCGGCGGATTGAACCACGGACTCTCGTTCGCCGAGGCCCTCAAGAGCCTCGGGCGCTGGCTTCCGTCCTTTGACCTCGCACTGCTCGCCGCAGGCGAACAGAGCGGACGCCTCGACTCGGTCTGCGGGCTTCTGGCTCAGTACTACCAGAACCGAGCCGCACTGGCGCGCCAGGTCATCTCCTCCCTCATCTATCCCGCGGTGATCGTCCATGCCGCCATCCTGCTCGGCCCATTCCCGCAGTTCTTTCTGACCGGCGATCTTGTCGCCTATGCCGGGCAGACGCTCGGCACCCTCCTGCCGCTCTACGGAGTGGTCCTGCTCGGTGTCATGGCCTGCCAGAGCCAGCGTGGAGGATTCTGGCGCTCCGCTCTCGAGCGCCTGCTCCATCTCATCCCCGTGCTCGGCAGGGCGCGGCGGAGCATGGCCCTGGCGCGTCTCACGGTGGCGCTCGATGCCCTGTTCGGAGCCGGTGTGTCGGCGGTCGAAGCCTGGCCTCTGGCAGCCGCGGCCAGCGGGTCGCCGGCGCTCGGGCGCGATGTGGCAGGCTGGAAGACGCGCCTCCTGGGCGGCGACGCGCCGGGCGACCTGCTGCCGCGGGCGCGTTCTTTCCCGAGTTTTTTCTCGAACCTTTACCGGACAGGGGAGATCAGCGGCACGCTTGATGACGCCCTCAAACGCCTGCGCGTCTACTACGAGGACGACGCCCAGCGCAAGATGAAGGCTCTGGCCTTCTGGGTCCCGTTCGCCATCTACATCGTGATTCTCATCCTGCTTGCCATGACAGTCGTCGGGTTCTGGGTCGGCCACTACAACACAATCCTCGATACGGAATACTAGCGAGGCGCGCCTCAGACCAAATCCAGTCCTCAATCTCATGAACCAGCCCCACCGCATTCCCACCCTCCTCTCCCGCGGCTCGCTCATTAGAATCCTTGACCCCTTTAACGCAGCACAGAAACCTGACTTGTCTACACCATGTTTCACCGGTCAAGGATTCTTGCCGTCGTCTGCATCGGCCCCTTATGACAATTGACGAAATCCTCTCGAACGAACCGCTGCGCCTCGATGCGTTTCCCGTCGCGCAGCGCTCGGTTTACCTGGCTCATGCCGGCGTCTGCCCGTTGCCGCGCCGTGTGCAGGCCGCCTTGACCGCCTATGTCGCGCACGGCGCCACGTGCGACCAGGAGGAGGCGGTGCCGCCTTCGTTCCTGGCGGATGCGCGCCAGGCCGCCGCCCGGCTGATCGGCGCCGCGCCATCGGAGATTGCCTTTGTGGGGCCGACGTCGCTGGCGTTGAGCTTTGTGGCGGCGGGCCTGCCGTGGCGGCGCGGCGACAACGTGCTGCTGTATGCGGACGATTACCCGAGCAATGTGTACCCGTGGATGGCCCTGGCATCGAGAGGGGTCGGGGTGCGCACGCTCGAGACGGACGCGCTGGGCCGGATCGCGCCCGAACAGGTTCTGGCGCGCGTGGATGATCGGACGCGCCTGGTCGCGCTTGCCTCCTGCCATTTCGTCTCCGGCTGGCGCCTGGAATACCAGGAGATCGGGCGGCGCTTGCGCGAGCGCGGAATCTGGTTTTGCCTCGATGGGATCCAAACCCTCGGCGCCTTTCCGCTGAACGCGCCGTGCGTGGATTTCCTGGCCGCGGACGCCCACAAGTGGTTGCTGGGGCCGTGCGCCGCCGGCATTCTCTACGTGCGCAAGGAAGTGCAGGCCCAGCTCGCCCCGGTCGCCTTTGGCTGGAACAACGTACGCTGTCCGGGCTTCGTGGCGGCACCCGAACTGGTGTTGCAGGACGATGCGCGCCGTTACGAGGCCGGCAGCGCGAACCTCCTCGGCCTGGTCGGGCTCAAAGCAGCCTGCGATCTGATCCTCGAACTGGGAGTGGATGCGATTGCCGCCGAACTGCTGCGCAAACGGGCCTGGCTCATCGCCGCTCTGCAAGCCAAGGGCCTCTCGGTTCTCGGCGCCGACGCCCCTCCCGCCAACGCCTCGGGCATCGTCACCGCGTTTCGTCCGGGAGCTGATATGACGCCGCTGCACCGGCGTCTGGCCGCGCACGGCGTGATGACGTCGCTGCGCACGGATCGGACCGGCCAGAACTACGTGCGCTTTTCGGCGCATTTCTACAACACGGGGAGCGAACTCGAGAGGGCTGTTGGAGCTCTGGCGTGACGGGAGGCATGAACACGAAAGCGAAAGGCGATGCGATGCTCAACTATCCTGGAATGAAAACGGGCCGGCCGGGCTCGGGCATGCGGACTGCGGTTTCGGCGTTCGGGGTGATCGTTGCCCTCGGCCTGCCGATCTTTGAGTCGGTTTCCGGTCAGCCGGACCGATCCACCCCGCCGTGGACGTTCGGTCAACTCGAAGCGCCGCCGCAATGGAAGGCCCTCGAACGTCCGAAGGCCGAGGGTGTCCGCGCCATTGCGTTTGCAGGTCTGCCGTTTCGGGGAAGGCCGACGCAGGTGTTCGCGTGGCTGGGCGTGCCCGAGGTTGCGGCGGGCCAGACCGTTCCCGCGATGGTGCTCGTCCACGGTGGCGGCGGAACGGCCTTCGATGAATGGGTCCGCCTCTGGATGGAACGCGGGTACGCCGCGATCGCAATGGACACATGCGGGCAGGTGCCGGTCGGCAATTACGGAGAATGGACGCGCGCCGAGCGGGGCGGGCCGCCGGGGTGGGGCGGCTTCGATCAACTGAGCTGGAATCCCGAGGACCAGTGGACCTTTCATGCGGTGGCCGATGTTGTCCTGGCGCATTCCCTGATTCGCTCGCTGCCTGGAGTGGATCCCGACCGTGTCGGGTTGACCGGCATTTCCTGGGGCGGCTACCTCACCTGCATCGCCGCGGGCATCGATGCGCGCTTTAAGCTCGCCGTGCCGGTCTACGGCTGCGGCTATTACGACAAAACCGTCTTTGCCGCCGATCTGCTCCGGCTCGGGCGCGACGAGGCCTCGCGCTGGATGCAGGTGTGGGATCCGTCGGTCTATCTCCCGGCCGCGACAATGCCGATGCTTTGGGTGACGGGAAGCAACGACTTCGCCTACACGCTCGATGCCCTTCAGCTTTCGTACCGCCTCACCCAGGGCCCTCGATCGCTCTGCGTCCGGTTGCGCATGCCCCACGGACACCATGGGCCTGGGGCGAACCCGCGCGAGATTCACGTCTTCGCCAACAGCATCCTGAAAGGCGAGGCCGGCCTGCCCCGCATCGTCGGCGCCGGCAGGGAGGGAACGACCGTCTGGACCGCATACGCGTCGAGGGTGCCTGTGGTCAAAGCCGAGCTGAATTTCACGCGGGACAGCGGCGCGTGGCAGAAGCGCCGATGGGACGCGATCCCGGCCGGCCTCGAGGAGTCCAGGGCAACCGCCACACTGCCGGACGGAACCCGCGCGTACTACTTCAACCTCTTGGATGAACGCGCGTGCGTGGTGAGCTCGGAACACGCCGAATGCCTCTGATCGGAAGTGGACTTGCGCCCGCGACGGTTTTGCCGGTACAACCTGGAACCACAATGACGCACGACTCGAAAAAGCTCAACCACACCTTGTTGTTCGCGTTCCTCATGGTCGCCTCCCTCTTTTTCATCTGGGGGTTCTGCCACGCCATGCTGGACGTGCTGAACAAGCATTTTCAGAACATCCTGCACGTGAGCAAGGCGCAGTCGGGGCTTATCCAGACCTCGGTCTTTGGCGCCTATTTTCTGCTCGCCTTTCCGTCGGCGCTGCTGATCCGCCGGATCGGCTACCAGAAGGGGATTCTGCTCGGACTGATGGTAGTCGCCACGGGCGCCTTTCTCTTCATTCCCGCCGGGCTTTGGTTCAAGACGTTCTGGTCCTTTCTGTTCGCCCTGTTCGTGTTGTCCAGCGGCCTGGCGTGCATCGAGACCGCCGCGAATCCGTACGTCACGGTATTGGGTGCCAAGGACGGCGCCGCGGCGCGGCGTTGGGTGGCCCGGGCCGTTAACCCGGTGGCCTACATCATCGCCCCCACGGTGGGAGGCGCCCTGATCTTCGGCCAACGACACGAAGTCGGCACGCCGGTCGATTTCTCCGGGCTTCTCATACCCTACGTCGTGCTGGGCTGCGTCGTGCTGGTTGTGTTCGGCGTCTTCTCGTTTATCAAGCTGCCGAGCATCGACGACGATGCGGCCAACGCGGACGCGGGGGCGGTGGATCCATCCGTGCACAAGGCCCCGCTGAATCGGCAGCCGCATTTCGTTTGGGGCATCGTCACCCAGTTCCTGTACATCGCCGCGCAGGTGGGCGTGAATGCCTTCGCCGTGAATTACATCCTCGAGAATGTCGTGCGCAAGGACCCCTCCGGGGCGGCGGTCACCGACGCGCTCTTCTCGTGGTACGGGTCGGTCACAGGCGCGGCCAGCCCCGAGGCGACGGCGGCCTACGTGATCACCATTGCGATGGTTCTTTACGCTGCGGGCCGCTTCAGCGGCGCGGCGATCACGAAAGTGGTCAAGCCCAACCTGCTGCTCTCGTTGTATGGCATTGCCAACTGCATCATTATCCTGATCGTCATGGCCGACATCAAACACGTGTCGTGGCTGGTCCTGCCTTTCTGCTGGCTCTTCATGTCGATCATGTTCCCGTTCATCTTCGCCATGAGCCTGCGCAACCTGGGCGAGAAGACCAAGCTGGCCGCGTCGTTCCAGATCATGTCGATTGTTGGAGGCGCGGTCGCCCCGCCGCTGATGGGCTGGCTGGCCGATCAATACCACAGCATGGCGATCTGCTTCATCCTGCCGCTCATCGGCTTCATCGCCCCAACCATCTACGGCTTCGCCTATCCGAAGCTGCTCGAGAAGTCGCGTCTGGCCGGTGCCGCGGCGTAAGCGGCGCCTCCGACGGCCGTGTTCTCCCGGAGGGCCGAGCTCCGCGAGGCGCTGATCGGGAACGGTCATTGTCTCAAGACAGGGGCTCTCGGAACGCGCTCCTCGGACAGCAGTTCATGGCGCCGGAGCGCCGGCTTGCAGTCGGCTTGACGCACTGCGCATTGCCCGCCAGCCCCATTGTTTCGCGCGCCGTTGGCGCGGGATGGCAGTCAGACTGCCGAACGTGGCGCGACCAAGTTGAGTCTGGTCCTTGCCCCGGTCCTCGTCGTTTCGCACGGATTGCATGGAGCAAGCGCGACCTGATGAGCGAAACAGATACATTTTCGAGCCGCGCGGATATTGATCCGGGCCGAGGGTGTGGTAAGATCGGACACCATTTCCGCCGATACCCGGTCGGGTCGTCTATGTGGAACATCTGCCCGAGCAGACTTCGGACCTCTACATTTGCCTGTCCGAGGTCGAGGTGTTCAACCAGCCGCTGGCGGCCAAGGTGAACTTCGCTTTGCAGGGCATTGCGAGCTCGAGTTCCTGTTACAATTACGATTGCACCCTGTTCGGGCCGCAGCAGGCGATTGACGGCAATCATTTCGGAGTCAGCGCGGTCGATCCATGGGGATACTCGGCGCCCGTGGATGCCTTGGCGGAAGATCCGTTGCCCTACTGGCAGGTGGACCTGAACGCCCCCCACACAGTGGGCAGCGTCGTCCTGTGGCCGCGGAGGGATCGGACGTATCAGCGGTATGAAAACATCCGGCTGACCGTGTTGGATCCGAGCGCGGCGGCGATTTACCAGCAGATGTTCGCGGTGCAGCCCAGCGGGCCCGCGTTTGTCGTCAACTTCGCACCGCCGCTGGCCAACGCCACTGCGGTGAAGATCGAGACGACGGATCAGACGCCGGACAAGTTCCTGAACCTCCCGGAGGTCGAGGTGTTCGGGCCGATGGCCTCGGCGCCCGGCTTCACCTTCGTGGCCGATCTGCAGCCGGTGACGGCCGAGGAGAACCGCCCGGCGACATTGGGCCCGGTGGTGGCGTCGGTGGATGGCGGGATCCGGACTGAAGACATCAGCTATCGGTGGTATCGCAACGGAGTCGAGATCCCGGATGCGGCTGGGAGTTGGCTCGCGTCCTATACGCTTCCCTACCTGGCGGGCATGGCCAATGACGGCGACCGGTACAAGGTGCAGGTTTCGGTCTCAGGCCACGGCACGATGTCGTCGGAGGTGACGCTGTCGGTGCTGGCGGACACGGTTGCTCCGGTCCTGGCGACCAATTTCTGGGTGACGATCGACCAGCCCTACCTGCATCTCGAGTTCAGCGAGCGGCTCGATCCTGCGTCGGCAACCGACCTCGGCAACTTCGCGTTTGAAGGAGGTCCCACGGTCGCGAGCGCGACGCTCGAGCCCGACGGCAAGACCGTCGTGCTCACGGCGGGCAATGTGCTCCTGGGCGACGAAATGGCCCTGAACATCAGCAAGGTGAAGGACCTCAAGGGCAACGCCATCGCCCCCGTGCGGGTGACGGGCGCATTTCCGTCCGTCTCGATCAATTACGCCCGGGCCGGCACTGCCACGCAATCATCGACCTATTCGCACTCGGTCAATCCCCTTGCCAGCAAAGCCATCGACGGCAACACGGCCGGGGCCTGGCCTGCCGGCTCGCTCTCCTGCACGGCGGGCGCCGGCGACTACGGCTGGTGGGAGGTCGACCTGAGGGCTGCGAAAACCATCGGGACCGTCGTGGTCTGGTGGCGGACGGATTGCTGCTTCTCGCGGAACCGCAACGTGGACCTGGTCATCTACGACAGCGCCGATCCGGCGACCCGCACTGAGATCTTCCGGCAGCCCGTTTCCGGCGCCGCGGATCCTTCGAACCCGGTGACGCTCATTCTTCCGGACGGGACTCAGGGGCGGGCGGTGCGTCTCGAACACACTTGGGAAACCGACACCATCGATCCCGCGAACATGCAGCTCTGCCTTGCCGAGGTCCAGGTGCTCCCGCCCCCCGTCGGGCTGGCGGTGACCGGTAACCCGAAGAGCTGGAACGTGCATGCGGGCGACCGGGTGTTCCTGCGCGCCAGCGCCGACGGGACGCTGCCGATTACCTATCAGTGGCAACTCGACGGCGTGGATATCGCGGGCGCCACCAGTCCGGAATTGGTGATCGAGAGCATCACCCCGGCCCAGGCCGGCACCTACACAATCAGGGTCGTCAATGCGCTGCGAACGCGCACCAGCCTGCCCGCCACCGTCACGGTGGCTCCGCGTCCGAGCCTCGGCGCCAGTCTCGTGGCCCGGTACCGATTCGACAGCGACCAGGGCACCAACATCGTCGACGACGCCGCGCTGAACCCGGCCAAGTCGATCGTGCACAACGGCGAAAACCGGAATGCCGTCTGGGTGGATGAGGTCACGGACAGCAAGAACGTGACCCGCGCGGGCGTGATCCAGTTCGACGGCGCGTTTCGCGATCAGCAGATCGCCATCCCGCCGCACCCGGATTTCGACATCCCCGCGGGCACGATTTGTTTCTGGATGAAAGGCCTGCCGGCCAACACGGTCGGCAACACGGGCGCAACCATCTGGGACCGCCGCACGGCTTTCAGCGAGGGCAGCCTCGGGGATTCGCTCAGCCTCGCCGCCGAATTCAGGGATCCGAACATCTACGCCGATCACGAGCCGGGCTGCCTGTTCAACCAGAATTCGACGACCGGCGTGAGCGTTGATGGCAAGACTCGGGTGGACGACGACGCCTGGCATCATGTCGCCTACGTGTTTGTCATGGAACCGAGCGGGATCAACGCCTTCTACGTCGATGGCAAACTCGACGCGGAGAAGACAGATGGCGAATCCGGGCCCTGGCCGGCCGGGCAGGAGCACGAATTCGGACGCTCCTGGGATTCGTGGTCGATGGCGTATTCCGGGTGCCTCGACGACATTCACTTCTTCAACCGCGTGCTCAACGCCGCGGAACTGCAGCAGTTGATGACGACGGGCATCCCGCCGGCCCTGACTTACAGCGTCGACGGCAGCAGCCTGGTCCTGACCTGGCCGGCTTCCGGCTGGATCCTCCAGCAGAACGTCGATGTGGCGAATCCCCAGGGCTGGAGCGACATCCCCGGCGCCACGAGCGGCACTCACACCGTGACCATGTCCGCGCCCGGCACTGTCTTCTATCGGCTCAAGAAGCAATGACCGTTCGCCGCGGGGCCCCCAACGAATCCGAGCCGGCATGTTTCATCGCCATGGCGGAATGCCGCGAAGCGCATGAACCTGGCCACATCCCATGCCGGCTCGCATCCCAGCGGTCGAACTTGATGCCCACCCCCGAGAAAGGGCGGTCATAGGCTCCCACGTTGATGAGGGGCTGGCGTGTTTCAGTGACGAGCCATGGGGTCGCATCTAAATAGTTGACATATTGTTCAACGACAAGTGGGAGCGGGTCGGCCAGAGGGCAGGACGGGGCCGCTCTGGATCGGCGCGCTCTCTCTCCAAGACTCAACCGCCACCAACGGCCAACGGTACTACGGCGCTGTATCGCCTTGAGGCATGGGCTCGGAGGCACAGTTGCCAGAGACGCAGGACTGTCACCGATTGCAGTGCAAGGAGAGACCGGCGTGACAAGCCCAGGAACCAGCAGTACGATGAAGATGATGAAGATGACAACGATGGATCGGGCGCTTCGAGTGATCGTGCAGACGCTCGCCGTGCTGCTTGTCGCGATGCCGGCGCATGCGGGCGAGCCGGGTTTGGCACCGCTTTGGGAGATTGGCCGTGCGGATCGGGGCAATGCCGAGTTCGCCCTCGCGCCGGGAGGCTACGGGCGCTACGGCGAGGACGGGTTCTTTGTCGTGGGGGCTTCGGAAGCGGAGCGCGACTGGCCGTATGTGCATCCGGGGCCGGCCGACAACTGGGCGGGGAGCCGTCGGCACACGTTCCTGATCGTGTTCGGTTTGAGCGCAGTGCCTGCCGAGGGCAACTGTCGGCTCCGGTTCAAGCTTCTGGACACCCAGAGCGGCGTGCCGCCGGCCTGGCGGGTCGAGATCAACGGCACCGCCTTCGAGCGCACCTGGCCGGCTGGCGCGGGCGACGCGTCTGTGTTTGGACGTCCGGAGGAGGGGAAACCGGCCGATTGGGAGATTGTCTTTCCGGCGTCGGGTTTGCGGCGGGGCGACAACGAAATCGCGATCACCTCGCAGTCGGGGAGTTGGGCGCTCTACGACGCGGTGACTCTCGAGACGCCGGCGGGCGCCGCACTCGGGAAGATCGAGCAAGGCATGCGGATCAGTGCGGTTGAGGCGCCGCCAGTCTGGGTAAAGGCAGAAGGCGAAGCGCGGCAGCCGGTGAGTGTGACCGTGCGGTCGAGGGGCGAACTTGGGGAGGTGGGCTTTGTGTTTGAGGGAAAGGAAGTGGGGCGGGCGGCTGTGCGGGGGGGAGTGCAGACAGTCGAGTTGACGCTGCCGGCGGTCACTGCAACGACAAGTGGGCGGCTCGAAGTGAGGCAGGGCGATCGGGTCGTGGCGGCGCGGGATGTGACGTTGAGTCCGCCGCGGCTGCGCGAGTTGTGGTTGCTGCCACATTCGCATGTGGACATCGGCTACACCCATTTGCAGGACGAGGTGATCGGCATCCAGATCACGAATATGCTGAAGGGGATGGAACTGGCCCGGGCCAGCGCGGGGAATCCGGACGGGATGCGATTCAAGTGGAATCCGGAGGCCGTGTGGGTGCTCGAGCACTTCCTCGAACGCGTGACGCCGGCGCAGCGGGTGGAGTTCGCCGAGGCGGTGCGGCGTGGGGACGCCGGGGTGGACGGTCTGTATGCGAACATGCTGACGGGGTTGTGCAGGCCGGAGGAGTTGGCGCAGTGCCTGAGGTTCGGGACGCGCGTGGTCGACGTGACGGGGGTGCCGGTCGAGACGGCGGCGATCTGCGACGTGCCGGGTTGGACCTGGGGATTGACGACCATGATGGGGCAGGCGGGCATCAAGTACTTCATGATCGGACCGAACTATTCGGCGCGGATCGGCACGATCCACCAGTGGGCCAACCGTCCGTTCTATTGGCGGTCGCCTTCTGGGCGCGAGAAGGTGCTTTGCTACGTGGTCGACAACTACCATTTCCTGGGCGATCTCGAGTCGAATGTCCGGCAGCACAGCGAACGGCTCGAGCGCGCCAACTATGCCTACGATTTGGCGCCGATGTTCTGGGTGGGGACCTGGCCAGGCGGCGGTGTCGACAATGCGCCGCCCGACGAGGCGATGGTGGCGAAGGTGCAGGCATGGAACGAGAAATATGCCGCGCCCCGGGTGATCATCAGCCTGGCGGGCGAGTTTTTCCGCGAGTTCGAACGCCGGCACGGCGCGGAACTCGAAGAGCACGCCGGTGACCTGACGCCCTACTGGGAGGATGGAGCCGGGTCGACCTCGCTCGAGACGGCGATGAATCGGGCGTCGGCCGAGCGGTTGGTCCAGGCCGAGATGCTGCAGGCCCTGCTTGCGCCAAAGGAGCGCAACGCCGGAGAAGTCGAGGCGGCGTGGAAGAATGTGCTGCTCTACAGCGAGCACACATGGGGCGCGCACAACAGCATCTCCGAGCCGGATGCCCCGTTTGTGACCGCGCAATGGAAGGTGAAGCAGGCGTTTGCGCTCGATGCAGACCGTCAGTCGCGCGCTCTGCTCGAGGCGGCGCTGCGCCCGCATCGCACGCCCGCGGACGGCGCCGGGGAGAAGACGGTCGATGTCTTCAACACCACGCAATGGACGCGCACGGACCTGGTGGTTCTTCCGGCGGCGACCGGTGCGGGGTTTGACGGCGTGGCGACCGAACGCGGCCGGGCGGTGCCTGCCCAGCGGCTGGGTTCGGGCGAATTGGCGTTCCTGGCGGAGGACGTGCCCGCGTTTGGCGCGCGGCGGTTCCACCTGGTGAAACAAGCCGATCCAACGCGCGGGAAGGCGCGCGTGGAAGGCCTGACGTTGCGGACCGGCACGCTCGAAGTCGAGATGGACAGCGTGACGGGCGCGATCAGCAGTCTGCGGCGGAAGGGGGCCGGGGGCGATTTCGTGGATGGGCGGTCGCCTGTCGGGTTGAACGATTATCGGTACGTGCTGGGTGCCGACGCGGCGGGTGCGCGGGTCAACGGCCCGGTCAGTTGGCAGGTGCTCGACGCCGGCCCGCTGGTCGCCACGGTGCGGTTCGAATCGGAGGCGCCCGGGTGTCGGCGTCTGGCGCGCGAGGTCCGGGTGATCGACGGGCTGGATCGGGTCGAATTGGTCAATCACGTCGACCGGCTGGCGGTGCGCGAGAAGGACAGCGTCCACTTCGGGTTTGGATTCGACGTGCCGGGTGGCACGGTGCGGATGGAGACCCCCTGGGCCGTGGTGCGTCCGAATGCGGACCAATTGCCGGGGGCGTGTCGGAACTGGTTTACCGTGCAACGGTGGGTCGATGTGTCGAACGGCGAACGCGGAATCACCTTGGCTCCGTTGGATGCGCCGTTGTTGCAGGTGGGTGGGATGACGGCGAACCTGCTCGGTCCGGTGGCGCGCGAGGAATGGCTTCCGGAGGCGATCGAGTCGACGACGCTCTATTCCTGGGCGCAGAACAACCATTGGTTTACGAACTACAAGGCCGATCAACCGGGCGTCACCACGTTCCGCTACCACTTGCAGCCGCACGAGGGCGGGTACCGGGCGATGGGGGCGGCCCGATTCGGGATCGAGACAGCGCGCCCGCTGATTGCGGTGCCTGCCGATCCCGCGCGCGCCGTTCCAAATCCGCTGCTTGCAGTCGATTCCCCGGACGTGCTGGTCGAAACCGTGAAAGTCAGCGAGGACGGCAAGGGGCTGGTGCTCCGGCTCTTCGGGGTGTCGGGGCGCACGACCAGCGTGCCGATCGACTGGAAGGGGATGCGTCCGGCGGCGGTCTATCGAACCGATCTGCGGGAACAGGTGCTGGGCCCGTGCGATGGCAGCGTCGAGGTGCCGGGCTACGGCGTGGCCATGGTGCGCGCGGAGTTTTGAAATACCATGGTGTGACATCTCCGTCCGGGCGCGGTTTTGCCCCAGCCCGGGTTTCGCGTCCCCCGCCCCGGCGAATGGTGTTACGGCATGCACGAACGCAACCTGCGCAACCTCTGGCGCATCTTGGCCGAGGAATAATGAACAGGCGCCACGGCGCAACTTCCTTGGAACGGAACCATGACGGTGATGAGCCGACCCCGATAGAGAATGGCCGACCCGTAGCCTCCGCCGTGGATCGCCGCTGTCATCTCTTCGGCACCAACCGCACATTGCGGAAGTGGATCTCCTGTCCCTCCGCGGTGAACAGGGTGTTGCCGGGCAGCACCTCGCAGCCGGTGCCTGATTCACCACCGTGCCGTTGACTTTCTGGGTGACCGTTCCGCCCTCGACAATGCCCTCGAACGGATTCCATTCGCCGACGGGTTTCTCGCGATCGGCCTGCCGTTTCAAGGGGCGGAGGGGCGGCCTTGCTGTGCCG
>CAYPUR010000002.1:25731-30655 GCA_964413865.1 uncultured Verrucomicrobiota bacterium | reverse complement strand
CGCGCGCGCCGAAGTTGGGTCCCCACGGGTTCGCGTCGGCAAGGCCGGAGGCGTCGATCAGGTCGGCGATGCGGTTGCGCCAGGCATGGAGTTGCGCCGGTTCACGCGCATACTCGGTCATGGACTTGACCAGCGCGTCGGGCACGGAAAGAGCGGTCTTGGCGTTTGCCAGCCATTCCATCTGCGCAGGGGACAGTGTGTCCGCCGCGGCCTCGCTTTGGCGGATGATCTCTTCGAGAATGACCGCGTAGGAGTAGTCTTCGAGGCCGTCGCGGAAATTCTCGAGGCGGATGGTCGGCAGCGGGGTGCCGTCGGGCCCGACGCAGCTCCAAGACCCATCGCCGTGGTAGGTCGTCCAACTGCGCGGGTCCCAGTCGGTGAACGGGCCGTTGGCGATTGGTTTGCGCGAGTTCCAGATGCTGACCTGGTAGTAGAGGAACCCGTCCGGGCGCTGTTTCGCCGTCATGGCGCCCATCAGAAGGCGGCCGTCGATGGCCGGGTACTCGATGAACATGTTGGCGTGCGGATGGTGCGGCCCGCAACAGATGTACCACCAGACGTGGCGGCCCGCCGCGCGCGCCCTGGCGGCCTGGTCCGGATTGAACATCGGCGTGAGCGGGCACCAGGCGTCCATCGTCTTGACCACGGTGTCGAGGCCGTAGCTGTTGTCGTAGCTCGTGGTCATCAGGAGTGCGCCGGGGAACTCGCGCCGCAGGGTCTGGGCCGTCTGTTCGAGCTGCGGGAACCGCTCCGGCTTGCACTCGTCGAAACCGTAGATGTAGGCGTGATCGAGGACGCCCAGTTTGACGGCTTGCTCGTAGGCGGTCCGCAATCCATTCAGGGCCTCGCTCGCCGCGGCTCCATCGCGCGCCAGACCGTCGAAGTTGCCCAGGTTGAAGGCGACCAACTGTCCGCGCTCGTGCAGGTGCTTGACCACTTCGAAGTCGGGCGGGCCGTGTCGATACAGGCTGTCGTAGTTGATGTAGTAGTCCGCCAGCATCTCCGCCCAGGCGAGCTTGTGCCTCTTCCAGGCATTGACGGGATACTCGGGCGAACTGCGCCACTCGCCCGTCAGCGGCTGCTTTTCGTCAGCCGGGTAGTCATGCGGGCCGAACGTGATCGCGACGGGGAGCGGGCTGTGTGTCGGCACGGCGAACGAGCGCACCCGAACCGTCAGAGGAAAGGCCTGGGGCGCGACGCCCTCCGCCGAAACGGTGAGCGTGCCGCGATAGGCGCCCGGCGCCTGGTCTTTGGGGGCGCGCACACGAATCCAGAAGCTCTGCAAGTCGCCGGCGGCGATATCGACGGGACCGAGGAAGTCCAGAATCGGGTCGGGCCACCAACCGATGTGCAATGTGCCATAAGGCGGGCGGGCCTTGGTCTCGACGTAGCCGACCACGTCGCACCGAATCTGCGTGCGCGGGAACACGGCGCCAGTGGCGGATTTCAAGTCGCCGACGCTGACCGCGGTCTTTCTCGATGCGCCGGCTACGGGCATCACGGCGATTTGGAAGCTCTCCTTCTCATTGCGTGCCAGGCTGACCTCGATCTGCCGCGCCGGCTTCAGGTCGAACGGCGTGTCGCGCGGGAGCAGCTTCTCCATCGAGGTTGCCAAGCCAACCAGGAGCGTGTTGGCGGGCTGGCCGGCGTCAGCGCAGGCCTTCTGAAACCGGGCGATCGCTTCCAACCGCTCCGCCTTCTGTGACGCGGCTGTCGGCTCCGCCGGCGGTTCTGCGGGGCTGGCCGAGGCGTTCGCGAGCAGGCTCAGGCAGCACACGACCAGGCCCAGCACGGGAATCAGATCCGGGGCCGGGAACACAGATGTCCGCACGGCGGGACCGCCCCCCGCGCGGGAGTGACGAGGATCGCGTGGGGCTGACGGTTGGAAGACAGAGCAGCGGCGAGGTAGAGTGTTCACGGGCGTGAGAATAGCGCGCAGCGTCGGATTCCCGAAACTCAAAAGTGACTGTGCCGATCGCCGGATTCGGTCACATGCCGTCCACCAAAGCGACACAGCCGAGGTCGGGAGACCCATCGTCCGAGAAGACGGTCCGACTGGGGCCGTGTCGTGATCGAGCTTGCTCAGAGCAGTGCGGAAAAGAGCGCCCGGAAGTCTTGCGCGGTCACAGGGACGGCATTGGTTTTGTGGCACGGATCCTCGACGGCCTGGCGGACGAGCGCGTCGATGTGATCGGCTTTGACCCCGCAGGTTCCGAGCCGATCGGCCAGGCCCAGGCCGGCGAGGAAGCGTTCGATGAAACCGATGGTCTGCTGGCCTGGGGATCGGGCAGATCCAACACGTCGAGTCCGCAGGCCAGGCCCACCCGGCGGTAGAGCCCCGGTTTGCGTTCGGCGCAAAAGCGCATGCCGGCGGCCAGGCAAAGGGAGTTGGCCAGGCCGTGGTGCAGGCCGCACAGAGTCGAGAGGGGGTGCGCCATCGAGTGCACGAGGCCCAGGTCCTTTTGGAAGGCGACCGCGCCCATCGCGGCGGCAACCAGCATCCGGCCGCGCGCATCGAGATCGGCTCCGTTCCGGACGGCCCTTGGCAGGGGTTCGGCGATGAGCCGGATGCCTTCGAGCGCGATGCCATCGCACATGGGTTGGAATTGCGGGCATGTGTACGACTCGATGCAATGCGTCAGCGCATCGGCCCCGGTCGCCGCGGTGAGTCGAGGCGGCAAGCCGACGGTCAGTTCCGGGTCGAGGATGACCAGTTTGGCCAGCAGTTCGGGGTGGAAAAGGACGGACTTGCGGTGCGTCGATTCCAGCGTGATCACCGAGCTGCGTCCGACTTCACTGCCTGTGCCGGCGGTGGTTGGGATGGCAACGAACGGGGCGAGATTTGACCAGTCGGGTTCGTCTAGCCCGGATTTCTCACCACCGGGAAGATGACAAAGAAATCCGGGCTGTGGCAAAACCGCGCCCACACGGGGGAAAATGAGGATCTGAGCGCTTCCGAGACCTCGCGAGTGCGGCGACACTCTGTTGCCCGGTTGCATCCCTCCACTCGGGCGCGGTTTTGCTTTCCTAGCCTGCATTGTTGGCTTCTCTTGTGAACTCCTGCTTCGCGGTGTCAAAAAGTGGTGAGAAATGCAGGCTAGAATCGCGTCAGGCTGGTGCCGGGCCTCTTGTCCAGGAGACGGGCAGCCTTGCCGGCATCGAGCGGACTTCCGCCGCCGATGGCGATCACGGCGTCAAACCGCGTTGTTATCCGGGCGCAGAGTTTCAATTCAACCCCGCGTGTGTCGAGCAGGAACCGAGTCAAGCCCAGTTCTCCGGCGGATCCTGAGCCACGAAAACGATCGCGCCCCCAAAACTTCAAACTTAAGGGCTGACCCTGGTTCGATCGAAACGTCACGGGCCCGTGACCAAGACGACCTGGTAATAACGCCGTTGCGGGCCGTTAACGGCCGGGTCCGTCAGGCTGGCGGTCGCGCTCTGGGCTTGGACTTCGGTCGGCAGTTCGGTCCAGAAACCATTCGCCAGATCCTCGCAATACTGCACGCGATAAATGCGTCCGGGCAGAGCCTCCCACGTCAGCGTCACGCCTGTCGCGGGATCCGACCGCACCTCGTAGATCCGAATCTCCGGCCACTCGGTGGACGCGATGCGGTTCAGTGCGCCGGGCGTGGGCGGGGACATCCGGTAATAGGGGAGTGGGGCGGCGTCGGGCCAGCGCCCCTCGCTCTGGTCGGTCTCCTGCGCGACGAAGACCACCTGATCGATGAGCCGGCCCGTGGCGTCGGCCAGAAGGATCGCTTCTCCCGGTTGGTCGAGTCGGAAGTTCACGTGCAGGCCGCCATCCGGGCGCGACTGTTCGGGCTGTCCGTCGGCCCAGACGACCAGATGACCGTGTGGCGGGACGTGGAAGCCCTGCGGAATGACGAACAGAGACGGTGTGGCCGGATCGTCGCTGAGCCAGAATCCGGCGATCGAGACCGGGATGGGGCTTGGATTGTGGATTTCGAACCAGTCGTCGAACGCGCCGTCCGCGGGATCGGCCACAGCGCCCTGGTTCGAGGCCATCCATTCGTTGATGAGGAGGGCGGGGGGCGGCGTGTTTGTGCTCGAACACTCGATTCGGATCGAGTCGGTGGCGTCCGCGACCGGTTGTCCGGCGCGGTCGAGTCCCCGAACGTCGAGCGCGTTGGCGCCCGGTTGTAGGGCCAGCCTGAGGCTCCAGCGTGTGGGCGAGAACCAGGTAAGGGGGTAGGGGATCCCGTTGACCGTGATCGTGCGGACCCAGACCGGGGCGGTGCCCGTGAGGCTGACAACGGTTTGGGGCGTGGTTTGGTCGTTGCCATTATTGGTCGTGATGGCAAAGGCGGCCTCGACTGTTTTTAACTGGGCTTCGAGGTAAGCGCGGCGCTGGCTGATCCAGGACTTGATGGCGCCGGGGCTGTTCAGGGCGACATTGTTGGCGCGGAACGCGGCGTACTTGGCGTCGAGGATGGGGTCGATGGCGCTGGCCCGGAAAAACGTCTGCATGGCCTCGTGCAGGCCGGCCCAATAGCGCCGGACAAAGGCAGGCGTCTGATACATGCGCTGGATGGCGGGGTCGCCCACGTCGAACAGCGGCGCGTCGGGTGGGTCGTTGAACACGCCAAGGCCGACATCGAAGTCCCAGCACATCAGTTTCCAGGAATCGCGTTCGGGCTTGTAGAGGAAGGTGTTTTTGGCGTTGGGATTGCCGAACGCATCCCAGAAGGAGGCCAGGTCGTTCATGGCGAAGGTCAGCATCCAGTGATCCACATCGACAATCGCCTCGACGCGCGCGGGGTAGTCGTTGGTGGCGTTGACCGCATCGATCAGGGCGAAGAGCGGCGCGAAGTCGTTCGCGGACCCGCGCACCGCGCGCGGGCGCCAGTTCCAGCGGTAACGCGCGGTGTTTCCGCGGCCGTCGGGCAGGGTGAACGCTTCGAGG
>CAYPUR010000002.1:6022-25721 GCA_964413865.1 uncultured Verrucomicrobiota bacterium | reverse complement strand
TGTCGAACTCGTTCCAGCAATCGGTTTTGTACAGATCCCCGCGGTCATCGCCGGGGAACCACTCCTCGATGGTGTCGCTGCCCGGCTGCTGGACATCGTCGTAGATGGCGCCGCGCCGAACGCCGTTGACGAACAGGTGCACATAGCGGCGGTACATGTTGGGCAGGCCGTACTGATCGAGGAACCAGTACATGAGCTGTTCGCGTTGGTTGGTGTCGTCCCGCACGGGCCAGTCGAGCGTGACATGCCGTTCGCCGAGAAACCGGTCGTCGGCGGGGAGGTTGACGTCATACCCGCAGAGGTTGCCGGTGGGGCTGGTGTAACCGGGGGAGGTGTAGGAACTGCCGCTGTAATGCGCGCCGGCACTGTAGATGACCCGGTTGGTTCCATAGACGAACGTGGCGTCGACGTCGTCGTTGCTCATCTTCTCGCGGCTGGCCCAATGGGCGTGGGACGCCGCGGTGATCCAGAGGTGATAGTTGGCGAAAGCGCCCGGCACATGGTCTTCGCCGACCCTGACGAGGCATTCGCGCGCGGGCGCCTCGGCGGGGAACCGGTTGGTCGCGGGCGCGGCGTGGGCATCGAGGGCCTCGACGAAGAACGCGACGAGGGTTCCCTTCGGTTGGGCGGGGAGAACGGCCGAATAGACGCCGTCGTTCGGGAATTCGTCGGGTCCTGCACCGTCATCGGACATGGCGGCCGCCGTGCCGGTGAGACTGGGATCAATGCGGTAGTGGACCAACGCGCTGGCAATCCCATCGGGATCGCTGAGGCGGGCTGTGACGCGGATGGGTTGTCCGGATGGCGGCAAGACAGGGCGATGGGCGACGCCGGTGATGGCGGGAGCCGCATTGGCGCGGTTCAGGCTGTTGCGCGCGGCGGGGGTGCCGAGGTCGTGGGGGAGGGTCAGGCGGCCATAGGCTTCGAGAGAGCCCCCGCGAAGGCGCAGGAGGATTTCAGGGTGTCCTTTGAGCCAGCGGACCCGCGCGCGAATCGTGACCGACGTTCCAACGGGGATGCTCGATTGGAGCGAGGTGAAGGCGCGGTTGGCGACGTGATCTCCGCGTTCGGTAGCCACGAGGCGCAGCGAGCGGGCGCTCTGATGGCCTTCGTTCTTCTCCCACGCGCTGTGGCTTTGAGTGCCTTGGAATGTCCAGCCGTTCAGACCGTTTTCGAAGGTCGAATTGGCAATCCGATTGTTGCCGGCGACGAGAACCTGAACCGTGTCGACCAGCGCCTCGCCCGCCCCCATCAGGAAGAGCTGCAGTTGTTCGGCGGAAGAAAACGAGGGATGGGGCGACGTGAGGGGACCGGTGGCCTCGACGGTCGTCCAGGGGGCCTTGGCGCTCTCGTCGCTGTCGGCCCAGTTGGGAGCCAGATCGGCGTCGGCTCGAGGATCGATCCGTTCAAGGCTGCTGCCGCCGCCGTCGGCCCAGTGCCCCCATCGACCGCCATCGCAGTAGGTGACCTCATCGATCTGCACCCAGACGGGTTCGGGGGCCGGCTCCTCCTCCGGGGAAGCTGCGCCATCCAATCCCAGGGGCGCTTCGAGAGCGATGCGCTCGCCTCGACCGGAGAGCGCGCCGGTGAAGTTCCCGAGGATGAGAGCGGGATCGGCGTCGGGGCGATTGGCCCGGAGGCGCGCCGCGTTGCGGGCAACCACCAGAAAACCACCCGGAGCGATCGGCGTGCCGGGGGGAAAGCGGAACTCGATGCCATCGGCGAGGCGCCATCCGCCCAGATCGACTTCGTTCGGCCCCGAGTTATGGAGTTCGACGTATTGGTCGTCGTCCGTCTCCGAAATCGGATGGTACATGATTTCGTTGATCACGACGGCCGAGCGGCGCGGACGGGCATTGATCGTGCCGGGCGTGGGCTCATCGAGTGCGCGCAGGCGATCCTCGCCATCGGGGAACCGTCCGAAGGCCGCGCCCTGCCATTGCGGGGTGAGGCGGACGGCATCGAGGATGCGGTCGAGCGCGGGGTGGCTCAGGAACACCGCTTCCCCGGCTGCATCCAGGGCGAACCCGAGTTGGGTTTCGTCGAACACGACGAACCCGCCCGGGGCGAGCACCGTGCCATCGGGGATGCGGAATTTGGCTGCGATGCGATCGTCGCTCAGGTAACAGCCGGCGAGGTCGGCCGGGCGCGGGCTGCTGTTGTAGAGTTCGATGAAATCGGGCTGGCCTGGATCGGCATGCCCGAGGAGTTCGTTGATGACGATGCCGGCCAGCGGATCCCCGGGGAGCGGGTCGTGCTTGCCGGGCGAGCCGCCCCTGGCCATGCTCGAAGCCCAGGCACGGGAGTCTCCCTCGCCATAGCTCGGGCGAGCCAGGACCAACGAGTGACCTGTGCCGTCCGGAGCGACAGGCCAGGGGTGACGGTCCGCATATGAGACCTCGAGAACGACGGCTCCGGAACGTTTGCGGAGACGGATGGCGCCCCCTTCGTTGGCGAGTTTGCCGTCGAAGGGGCCCAGCACATTGGTTGCGCCGGACACCGCGCGCAGGTCGTCAGGCACGGCGGCCACGACGAGATAACCGTTGCCGGCAAGGATTGTGTTCGGGGGAAAGGTGTAGTCGCATTCGCCCGAGAAGCGCCATCCGCTGAGATCCTCGAAGAAGGGATTCGAGTTGTAGAGCTCGATGAACTCGAGATTCCGCCCGTCGGATCGCGGGGCGGGATGATACATGATCTCGGAGATGGCGATGCCCGTTCGGCGGCTCGAAGGACCGGGGGGTTCGTATGTCTGTTGGGCAGGACTGGGGAAGGTGAGGGCGAGCGAGGCGACCTGGCTTGTGGCGGATCCAAAGGCGTTGCGGACGATGACGTCGTAGTTGCCCACGTTGGTCAGGACGGCGGCGGGGATGAAGTACTGGGCATTGGTGGTGAGGAGGATCGGGAGCCCGTCGAAGCGCCACTGATGGAGCATCGTCCTGCTGCCATAGACCCCGACCGTGAACAGAGCCGGGTCGCGAAAGGGGACCGTGATCGACGCCGGTTGGCGCGTGATCACCGGCGGTGTGCCGGGGGGCGCGACGGGCTCGGCCATGCCGCGCAGTTCCGCCCGAAAACCGGTGGGATTGACGCCGTCGCCGGCGTTATTGACGACGAAGTCGAGCGTGTTGATGCCTTCGACAAACCCGTCGGCAAGGGTGCAATCGTCCGAGAATGCGCCGAAATTGCCGTCGTAAACGATCCCGCTGCTCAAGCCGTTGAGACGCACGTCGACCCCCGAGTTATCGGAGGACCACCGGAATGTGATCGTTGCGGTCGCGGGTTCGAAGCCCGTGAGGTCAAAGCGGAGCCGGTAGGTGTAGTCTCCGGGGGAATTGCCGCTGGTCTGACTGGCCTGAGGCGCGATCCAGCTCGAGTCGGGTCCATTGTCCAGCCAAGGGGGTATCGGATAGCCCGAGCGCACCACGTACGCCTCCGGGCCGGGGGCGCTCGAGTCGGCGCTCTGGATGAGAGTCCAATGCGGATCAATCGTCCCGCCGGAGAGCAACGCGCCACTGGCGTCGACACCCGTGTTGAAGAGGCCCGGAATGGTCGCGGCGTTCGCCCCGAACAGGAGGCAGGCGAGGCCCGCGGCAGGTTGCAGGCCGGCCCAGGGTTGGCGGCCCAAGGCTATGTTCCAGAAGTGTCGGTTGCGCATTGCTTTGGAGAATCTAAGGGATTGTCTGAAGCGCGTCGATTCCGTCTTGCGCGAGTCTCGCTCACACCCCGTGCGGTCCGGTTGGCGTGTTGGCTGTGTGATTCTGCAGTGGCGGGCATCACCGCGACTTGACGCCGATACAGGTGGTGTCACATTTGCTTTCAACGTGAGCATTGATCCTCGAACCCCCCCCGGTGTGCTGTGCGGGGCAGCCCAGGTGCTCTGTGGGCGGCCTGCGTGGCGGGATTCGTGGATTGGTCGCTTGTCTGTTGTCAGGAGATGTGGACCAGGAATCAAGAACCCTATGAAAGATAACTCAGACACGAGAACATGGTACCGATCGATCCTCTGCGCGCTCGGTTTGGCCGTTTCCACCACCGCCGTTTTGGCTGTTCCGGACCTCACGTTGGGCACGTTTGATGCCGACGTGGGTGGTTGGGGGGCGGCGTGGGGCAACGCCACCGCCACGCACGATCCGGCACAGGACAACACGGGCAACGGCGGGGGCGCCTGCTACATCTACGGCGATTTCTCGCTGGATCAGAACACGCTGACAGTCTACGGCTGCGTCGAGGGCAATCCCTGGTGGCACCCCACCTCAGCCAACTTCAACATGTCGGATTACAAGAGCCTCGAGTTCGACATCCTGTGGGATACCGCCGTTTCCACGCTCTCCATCGGCGATTTCAACACGCCGCCTCTGGGCGGCGAGGCTGGGATCACGATCTGGGCGGTGGACTACGACGATTTCAACGACCGCCCCACGTTGGGCACCACGGCCGTTCCCGATGGGGCCGCGACCGGTTGGGTGCACGTGAGCATCCCGATCGATCCCTCGATCTCGGGCATCGATCCGAGCAAGGGCGTCGTGTTCAAGAAATGGGTGCCCGCCGAGCAGGTGACAGCCGGGGGGATTTATGCCTTCTGGCTCGATAACGTCGTGCTCAAGGGGACCGACGCGCCGCCCCCCCCGCCGACCGTCTCGATCGACACGCCGACGCCGGGTCTGACGTTCATCGCCGCCAGCGGCGGGCAATGGGATCGCCAGAACATTCGCACGGTCGGCAACGGGTATTCGTGGGTGGGCGCACCCGGGCCGGTCAGCTACTCTTTGGATGTTGCGAAGCTTGCCGACAACGATCACGCCGGGTTCCAGCTTCACATGTACTTCGTTCCCGGAACCCCCGATGCCACCCGAAGCGACCCCGACTGGCATGAGTCTGACGTGCTGATGTGGGCGATTGGAAACAACGCCGACGGTTCGGCCTACTCGGACGTGCGCTACAAGACTAACGCGCCGGACAGCAACGGCATCTTCTTCTCCGATGGCAACCTGGCCGGCGCCGGGAGTTCGACGACAGCGGGCACCTGGACGATCACCTTCAACCAAGACACGGACATTACCACCACTTCGCCCAGCGGCGATGAGGCGACCGCCACACTCCCGACGGACGTCGTGCCGTTTTTCGACAAGACGATGCAGGTCTACGTTGGCGTTGTGCCCGGCGACGTGGCCCGGATTGGCCAGATGGTCGTGCTCAACAACGTCAAGATCACGGGCGCGCCCGGCGCACCGGATGTGAACTCGGACTTCCTGGGGCAGACGCTGGACACCAACCTTTGGGAGCGGCTTGCTTCGAGCGCGAACGGGGTGCTCCAAGTCCCCACGGACGCCGCCTACTGGGTAAACTGGACATTGCCCGCACTGGGTTTCGGGCTCGATGCGAGTGCGGATGTGGCTTCGGACTCATGGAAGAGCCCCAACACGGCCGCCAGTTTCGATGTCGGCGGCAAGCACCGCGCGCTTGTGCTGCAGGGCGACCTGCCCGGAGAGAGCACAGGGTTCTTCCGCCTGATCAAGCGGGCGTTCACCAAGCTGCAAATCCTGCTGCCGGGTGAGACCGCCGCTCCGGGCACGCCCACCGGCAAGACAGGGACGCCGGTTCCGCAGGCGGCCGGCACGGCGTTCGATGTCATCGTGAACGCGGTGGATGATGATTGGAATCCTGCCACGATTGCGACCGACATGATCAGCATCACCACCACCGATCCCACGGCCACCCTGCCGGCGAACAGGACCCTGTCGGGCGGCACAACCACATTCAGCATCACATTCAACGACATCGGCAGCTTCACGGTGACGGCGACCGATGTTACGGACAACACCAAGGCCCCGGTTGCGAGCGCCCCGGTCACGGTCGAATGGTGAGGTCTGGAACCGTTCAACGAGATCTGCGACAACGCCGGCGTGATCCAACACGCCGGCGTTTTTTTGTGGGAGTCGTCCATGCCCAGCTCGGCGCCGAGGGCGCGGAGTCCCGCCTTGCCGGAGAGTGCGGTGCTTCCGCGCCGCTTTGGTATGGGAACGCACGGAACACCGTCTCGAAATGCGGCGGTCAACCGGCACAGGGGAGGGGCGACATCCTCGTCGCCCGCGAACACATTGTGCAACTCGATTGGTCGGGGACGAGGACGTCCCCACTCCGAGAGTGGTGATTCACGGGAGTGCAACCTTCAGCGCAACGCGATCGGATTGGCGTACACCCAGGGAATCCACTCGCCGCGAATCCAGAGTTGGGCTTCGACGCGATACTTGCCGGGGCCCGGCGGAGTCCACTCGATCGACCGGCCCTCCCTTTGGAGAACGGGCGCGCCGTCCCTGATCACAGTGAATCGGCAGGGCAGGGGAGAGCGCGCCACCAGACGGACGTGCGCCGTGTAGTCGAGCGTTTCGCCCATGACCGCCTGGCTTGATTCGCCCTGGGCGAGCCATTGACAGCCCGTGCTGTCCGCCAGCATGTCGAAGCCGACAAAGGCGCGTCCCGCCCGGAGGGCATCGAGAATTGCCGGCTCGGTCAGTTCTCGGGCCAGAACGTGCGTGCCGACGTGCCGCGCCATGCGGGCGTAGGGATCGAGTTGGGCGTGGCAGAGGACACGACCGGGTTCGAGCGGACCGAAGAAGAGGCGCAGCAGGCAGCGGGTGAAGAAGTTCAAGCGCACCTCGCGGAGCGTCCGCGGGCTGGTGTCTTCGATGCGCAGAGTGCCCTGCGGCGTCGAGATGCCGCGCACGCCGGTGTTCTGGTGGCAGTCATTGCCCGCGATGCCAGTCAGATGGCGGGTGCGGCTGAGTTCGTCCCATCGGCGGAGGTTCTCGACCGGCGGATCGAACAGCAGCCGGAAGACGAGGTCGGAGTGCCGCTTCTGGTTCAGGAGGAAGTCCGGCAGGATGCGAAGCAGAGCCTGTTCCTCGTCCTTGAAGTCGGCGTGCGTGTTGTAGATTTCCATGCCGGTGAGTTCCGGGCGATTCCAGTCGCGCGGTTCCTCGGGATGGGCGTAGAAGAGCACTCCGCCGTTGGCCAGTGCGGTTTGGGCGATTCGATCGCTCTCCCAGGCGTTGTCGAGCACGATGTTCGAGGCGACGCCAAAGGGCATGAGGCCTTCCTTCATCTCGAAGCCTGGAATGAAAAGCTTGCCCGCGCGCAGCCCGCGCCATTGTCGGCCGAAGTCGGCCTTTCCATTGTCGCAATGGTCGCTCAAACACATGAAGTCCGATCCGGTCTCTTCGAGCGCCTCGAGAATCGCCGGGAAGGACGCTTCGCAATCGTGGGAGAGCTCCGAGTGGCTGTGCAGCACGCCGCGGTACTCGGTCCAGTCGGTCAGAGGGGGAACCGGAACGCGCATGACGCGCAGGGAGGCGCGGTTGGCTTCCTCCTCGGGAAAGCGAATGAAGGCATTATAGAACGCGGTGCGAAGCCAGAACAGAATGGCCAGGGCGATCAGGACGACAAGGAACAAGCCCGCCCGCCAGACCCAGCGGAGCACCCGCCGCATCCGCGTGCGACGGGTTGGCCCCGATTGTTCGCCGACTCTCGCTCGCATTCGCTCGATTTAGCCGGACGCCGCTGTATGGCTCAAACGAAAACGCGAAGGTTGAAATTGGCAACCTTCGCGTTGCGAAAACTGGTCTGGGTGGAATCCTTAACCCTTTCAACGCAGCACAGAGACTTGACGTGTTTACAGCACGTTTCAGCAGTCAAGGATTCCAATGACGTCTGCGGGAGGCCAGAAGTCCGAACGCGCCCAGACCGAGCAGCACCAGCGATGTCGGTTCCGGCACGATGACCACGCCGTACATGTTGCGGCCCCCGTTGTCCGCCTGAAGAAGAGTGAACGTGCCGGCACCGAAGTCCTTGGCGTAGACCGAGTACCACTGCTCGATTGTGTCATTGCTGCCTTCGTCGAAGCCGACCTCGTCGGGCACGCCGGGGTTGGCGAACCGGTTCAGGCCATTGGCGGTGGCGGCCCATCCCTGATCGACGATCCATTGCATGTGCGTTGCGTCGAAGGTGGGCGGCGTCGCGTTGTCGCCGTCGGAGAGGCGATTGTCGATCAGCATGTAAACCGTCGCAGGTGTAGTGATGGTCACGTCAAGCTGGTAGGTGGCGTTGTCGCGATTGTCGTTGCCGGACATGATATACTCGCCGCCGACCAGGTAACCGGGGATTGGCAAACTGTTGGCCGGGTCGTTCAGGTATCGGTGGCCGCGGTCCACGAACGCGGGCGCCCCGCTGCCGAAATACCCGACGGTGTAGGAGTCACCCACGAGCGCCCCGGGCACGGGCTCCTTGTCTATGCTGACGGTCCAGGTCTGCCCCGTCCATTGGGCGACGATCGTGTCCGTCGCTTCGTTGTCGCCGCCGGTCTCGACGACATTGCCGATAGTCGCCGCCGCTGCCGCGGAGACGCACAGTGAGACGCCCAGGCACAGGGCTGCCAGGAGGCGGTTTGCGTGATGGGTTGGCTGGGTTGATTTCATGGGCACCAGAGCTCTTGCGACTGGACAGGTTGTCTTTTCAGTCGATGTCACTCGAAACGTGTCTCGGAACGACAGGATCTTTAGCGAATCGGCCCGCAGCATGCAACATCTTTTTGCACGCTGTCGTGTGCTTTTGCCGTGGGTGTTTCGTCGCATGGCGCCAACATCCTCTGGGTCTCTCTCCATCCAGGGGACACTGTGCCCAGCGCGAATGCCGCGTCGGCGGGGTTCGCCTCGGCGCCTGACGCGGGCTACACGCAACTCCTCGCGGCCAATGGGCATAACGGTGTCGCGCTATCTCACGACGGGGGCCCCGGACGCGGCCTTGCTCAACAGCTCGGATCTGGTGATTCTCAGCCGCTCGGTGCCAAGCGGGGATTACCAGGACGACCCAGAAACAGCGGCGTGGAACGGGATCACGGCGCCCATGATGATCATCAATGGCTATCTCTTGCGGAACAGTCGGCTCGGATTCACCACGGGCGGGACCATGCCCGACACGGTCGGCACCGTGAGTTTGTCGATCAGCGACCCGTCACATCCGATCTTCTCGGGTCTATCGCTGAATCCGGACAACACGATGGTCAATCCATACGCCGAGCCCGTCACGTTCAACGCCACCGTGCAACGGGGGATTTCCGTGAACACCGACCCGCTCGCCGGCGACGGGACGATCCTGGCTACGATTGCGACTGCGGGCGATCCGGCCCTTGGCGGCATGGTGATTGGCGAGTGGCCTTGCTGCTGCGCCGTCGCCGGGCATAGTCTCATTGGGAGCTCTGGGCCACGGCGAAGAGCCGGTTCATCGTCGCGACATACAGCGTGGCGTGCGCAGCCACGGCGGTCGCGTTCATCGGGGAGCCGAGTTCGACCGTGCTCAGGAGCTTCTTCTCCTTGTCGGCTGCAAAGACCAGGAATTGGCCCCGGCGCGTGCCGAGATAGACCTTGCCGTCGGCGATGCAAGGCGAGGCCCAGATCTCGCCGCCCGCCTCATGGGTCCAAAGAGCCTTGCCGGTCCGGGCGTCGACGCAGTGCACGGTTTGGCCGCAGTCGCCTATGAAGACAAGGCCATCGGCCACCGCGGGCGTTCCCATCACGTGCCGGACAAGCGGGTACGACCAGAGGCGGGCGGTGGCCGTCACATCGCCTTCGAGGGTCGCGTCGACGCACTGAATCCAGGCTTCGTTCTTGCCCCACCACACGTCTCCGCCGCCTGCGACGTAGACGCGTTGGTCGTGAAAGATCGGCATGCCGAAGATATCGCTGGGTCCTTCGCGCCGGTTCAGGTAGTAGCGGTGCACGTTCTCTTTGGGGGCGGTTGGATCGCAGTCGAACTTCCAGATCCTCTCGAGTTTCGCCGTCTCGCCATCCGGAGGGGTGCGGTCCAGCGGTGCGAACGCATACAACACGGCGTCGCCGCCGGCGAAGAAGACGAGGGGACGTCCGTTGACCACGCCCATCGAGGGTGCGGACCAGGTGCAATGATAGATGAGCGGGGCGATGCGTTCGTCGTCACGAGCCAGCAGGCGTCCGGTGTGTTTATCGAGCACCACGAGGCTCGGCGCGTCGGGGGTTCGAATGCGGCGGTGGGTGTTGTCCACGCCGGTGCCGGTATTGAGATAGAGATGATCGCCGCGGATGAGGATCGAGCTGTGGGCGGCGTCGTGGGACCAGATCCCGGCGCCGCTGGTCAGATCGAAGAGCCAGAGGATGTCGGCATCCATTGGGCCGGGCTCGAGCGCCGGCTCGGAGGCGGGTGTCATGTGGCGGCCTTCGTCGCGGAAGGGGCCGTCGTTGCCGTTTGCCAGGCCGTGCGCGTCGAGGCAGAGGACCTCGCCCCGGTTGCTCACAATGTAGACCCGATCCCCCTCGATGGTGGCGGGCGACGAGATGCCGCTTCGGGGCCAGTCGAAGTAAGGATCTTCATCGCGCTTGGGCACGACCAGTTGCCAGAGCAACTCGCCGGTGCTCTCGGCGAAGCACATCAGCACGCCGCGATCGCCCTGGTGCTTGGGGTCGCGCGGCTGCTCGTTGTTGGTGCCGATAAAGACGCGTCCGCCCGCGATGACCGGCGTGGAATAGGTCTCGGTGCCCAGATCGGCAACCCACTTCACGTTGCGCCCCGACGCCGGGTCGAAAGAGTCCGGTAAACCAGTTTCGTTGTAGACGAGGTTGCGGGTCCAGGCATGTCCCCATTGCGGCTGGTCGCCCGCGCTCAGTGAAATCAGCAGGCTCGCTGAGAGGCCGCGGAGCGCGACGCGCCTGGCGGCCCGCAGAATCCTTCTCAGGCGAACGGATGGCAGAGATTTCCTCATGGTCTTCGCATTTGCATTGGCGCGCAACATTGCCCTGGAGTTCCGCGAAAGCAAGGTTTTGCCCGGAAATCTCTTGCCGGGACGAGCACACCCAATGCCGGGCTTCGCAGCGGTCAGTGGGAACATGAACCAGAGAACGCTCAACGTTCAACGTTCAACGCTCAACGCTCAACGCTCAACGCTCAACGCTTAACGCTCAACGCTTAACGCTCAACGCTTAACGCTCAACGCTCAACGCCCAACGCTCAACTTTCAACGGACCATATCGTTGGACGTTGGACGTTGAACGTTGAGCGTTGAGCGTTGGATGTTCTTGAGATTACCCACCGTTTGCACAGACGGTCCAGGAGAGGGGCTTTCGGTGGGGGCACATCAACGGAGGCGCACGTAGGGCTCCTCGTCCCAGTTCTCGGCCGGCCAGATGAAGCTGTCGACGGCGCCGTCGTACCGGAGGCAGAGGTCCTTGACGTTGGTCTTCTTCGAGAAGCTCTTGGCCGGGTCATACGTGGTGCCGGTCCAACCGCTGAACAGGTGCCGGTGCCATGGGCAGGCGGCGACGATGTAGCGCGTGCTCCAGCGCTTGAGCTGATCTTCGAGCCATTTCTTCCCATCGGTCGTCGTCTGCCACCAGGGTCCCAGGTGATAGGCGTAACTGGTGGTGAAGTCGCCGAAGTATTCCCACCCCAAATCGATCGGGATCCGTCCCCGGGTGCGGTCCGAGGCGCAGATGAAGGAGTTGGTGTTCTCGACGTAGCCCTTCTCGAGATAGGGCTGGTTGCCGCCCGGGAATCCGTAGGTGTTGTTCGTCGGATTGACCAGGTAGAGCGGGGGACGATCTCCGTGGTCGTCGCGGTACATCATGATGCCCATGCCGATCTGACGCAGGTTGTTCGTGCAATGCATCCGCCGCGCCTGCTCCTTCGAGCGCGCCAGCAGTGGCAACAACATTCCGGCCAGGATCGCAATGATCGCGATGACAACCAGCAACTCGATCAGGGTGAAAGCGACGTTCCTGCGCGGGAAGACCGGGTGCGAGGTCGTTGCGGAGAGCGGTTTCGTTTGCATACGCGTGCTGGTCCCCTGAATATGGCGCAGCGTGGCGGGGAGCGAAACCCCCTTTTTTGCCCGTGGTGCGGAGACTCGTGAAAGACGCGTGGAATGCGGTTGTTTTGCCTTGAGCCGTCCCTTTGCCTCCTGATAGAAAGGCGCTCATATCGAGCTTGTATGTTCCGACATCCGACCCGCATGCGTTTGGTCTTGACGGCTCTCGCCCTCTGTCTGCTGCCGTGGACAGCGGTTCGGGCGGCCGACTTTCATGCCGCGATGATCGGGAACTCGATGCTCAACATGGGAATCGACTTCGGCGCATTTTCGAGCGCGATCAATCGCGAAGTCGAAGTCAAACTCGCGGGCGGAGCGGGGAGCCTGTGGAAGTGCTGCACGCTCTGGTACGTCGCCAAGGGCTCGAATCGGCCCAAGTTCGTCATCATCGAGGTGCGGAGCACCGAGTTGACGGACCCGCTTTACAGGAACACCTATGGGCGGGACGCAATCGGCAGCGACCTCGATCTGCATGCGATCGTGGCTGCGGTTGAAAGCAACCCTCCGCCCGAGGTGACCGGCAACCACGATTTCCCGGCGGCCGTAAGCCAGTGTTATTTGCCGTCCATGATTCAGGCGGCCAGGAACGGCGGCGTCGATCTCATCATTGCGCGGCACAAAGCCCCGTCATACGGGATCGACGAAAACTCTCCTCATGATGCGTGGTGGGATGCGGTCATGAAGTACAGGGAGGACCTGACGAGTTATTGTCAGTCAAACGGGGTGTTCTTTCTGGATTATCAGTTCGCACCGGAGATCAAGTTCGCCGAGCACTACTTGGGGCCAGGCGACGACCACCTGAACGCCACCGGCAAACAGATATGGACGAGTCTCCTGTCGGCGGATGTGAACGCGATCCTGGCAGGGCGGCGGGGCGCCAACGAGTGCACCAGCTTTCTGAGGGTGCCTGCGGACTGGGAGTGGCAGCACGGATTGAGCGCGCGCGATGGATTGGATGAGATTGGCGACACGGATGGCGATGGTTCGAGCAATTACGCTGAATACGTCGCTGATACAGACCCGGTCGATCCGAAATCCGTCTTGGCGTTTGCGGCAGGAGTTCTCGAGTCGGGTCGGCTCAAGCTGACATGGCGCGGCGGCGCCGCCTCGGTGCAGCACCTCGAGGCCCGAACCGTCGTGAACGGCTCCCCCGGGTCCTGGGAGAGCGTGCGCGTCTACACACCGCCCACGCCCGCGGTCAATTCGTTCCTTGAGGACGGCGACAGCGTTCCGCGGCGGTTTTACCGGCTGCGGGCCGAGCGGCCCTAGCGCGCATTTCTCATTAACTTCTGAAGAACGTGGAGCCGATGTCATCGAAAGCTGCACTCATGCGCGCTAGCGCGCATGTTTCATCGAGTCGTCATCACGGCGAAGCCAGAAACGCCAAACCGCGGACTGTTGGAGGCTGGAAGGGTCACGCCTTTCCGACAGCGCTGGCCAACTGACTGTCGACTCGCTCATGCAGTGAACTGAGGTCGTTATGGGAACTCGATTGCCGACATCCGTCCTGTTCGCGTCGGTTTTCTGCCTCGCCGGCGCCGCGATTGGGCCCGCCATCGGGGCCCAGACGCCGCCAGTCCTCGATGTACAGCTTTTCGCGGGACTGACGGTGACGGGCACGGTGGGCGCGGTGTATTCGATTGATTGCGTTACCGATCTGGCCCGGACCAACGACGCCAGCGCTTGGCGCTGCATCGAGTACTTGCAACTGCCGGCGACGCCCTATCCGTGGATCGATAAGTCCGTTCCCGCGACGGAACGCCGGTTCTACCGTGCCGTCGAGATGGCGGCCCCGGCGGGCATGGTGTTCGTCCCGCCGGGCACTTTTCGCATGGGCAGCCCCACGAACGAGGTCGGTCGGCTCACCTGGGAGGGCCCGCAGACAGCAGTGATTATCAGCCGCGGTTTTTGGCTGGGGCAACATGAGGTCACACAATGGGAATACCAGTCGCTGATCGGCACCAATCCGAGCGCTCAGTGGCACGCGCAACGTCCGGTCGAACAGGTGAGTTGGCATGACGCGACCAACTACTGCGCGGCCCGCACTGAGCAGGAGCGGGCTGCGGGGCGAATCGCGACGAACAGCGTGTACAGGCTGCCGACGGAGGCGGAGTGGGAGTATGCCTGCCGGGCGGGGACTTCGACGCGATTCAGCTACGGCGAGGATCCGGACTATGCCAAGCTGACCGAATATGCATGGTACTACGCCAACAGCTACCAGTATGAGCATCCGGTCGAGCAGAAGCTGCCCAATCCATGGGGCTTGTACGACATGCATGGGAATGTGTGGGAATGGTGCCAGGATTGGTGGTCGGATCGGTTGCCCGGCAGCGTCGCGCTCGACCCGCAGGGTCCGCCCACGGGCCTGTTCCGCGTCATCCGGGGTGGCTTTTATTTCAGTGAACCGCCGCAATGCCGGTCAGCGTATCGCCTCATGAGCCCCCTTCCGACCACCAAGAGTCCGGAACTCGGGTTCCGGGTGGTGCTGGCCCCCGGTCAGCCGTAGGCGGGCGGTGCGACTCATCGCACCGCTGGAGCGGCGTTCCGTGAGGAAAACCTCACGCGCACCGCATGACGCCGCTTTCGCTGTTTGCGCTTCCGGGGCCTCGACGCTCCAATCCTTGACCGCCGGACCGCGGGCCCTGGGCTGTCCCCTCAAGGAACCTGAACCAGGGCTGCGCGAAAGCCGAGGAGGTTGGCCCCGATGCCTGGCCAGTTCCCGCCGCGAGCCGCGGAGCGGCAGTACTGGCCCTGGTCGTACCAACTGCCCCCGCGAATCACGCGATCGGAGCCCGAGGCCGGACCGACCGGGTCAACCACACTCCCGCCAGGCAGGGAGTTTACCCAGCGGTCGTGACACCATTCGTACACGTTCCCATGCATGTCGTGCAGGTCCCATGGATTGGGCAGTTTCTGGCCCACAGGGTATCCCTGGTCTCCCGCGCTGCCACACCAGCACATGTACTGGGCGGCAAGAGAACAGGCACCGCAGCGGTCATCGCACTCGAGCGCGTCCCCAAATGAATACCGGGTCGTGGTTCCAGCCCGACAGGCGTACTCCCACTGCGCCTCAGTCGGCAACCGATACTCGAATCCGGGCGGCAATCGCCCCGCTGCGCGCTCCTGGGCAGACAGCTTCCCGCAATAGTTGGTGGCATCGTACCACCGCACGGACTCGACAGGCCGGTTCAGGTCGCTCGTGAACAAGGAAGGATTCTCCCCCATCACCGCCAGGTACTCCCGCTGGGTCACCTCGTACTTGCCCAGCCAGAAACCGCGCGTCAGCGTGACCACGGTCTGCGGGCCCTCAACACTTGATCTGCCTCGCTCGGTGGTCGGGCTGCCCATGAGAAACCTCCCGGGCTGAATCCACACCCAGCGTCGAGAGTCCATCTCCAACGGCACCGTCGGCTCTGCCTCCGCGGTCACCTGATACCAGCGCCCGGAGCTGTGTGCCTCGTCGACCCAATCGTAGATGCTGCTCGACACCACGAGCCTCGCCAGGACGCGCCATACGTGCGGATTCGCCAACTCGGTTCCCAGGATCCAGTTTGTCATCCCGACCGTGCCGCGGATGGTCAACCGGGCGCCCGCCTGTGCTGATTGGATGATCGGCGCCTGCGTCGCGCCTGCGACCCGATAGAAGCCTCTGGGCCAGGCTGCTTCATCCACCCACTCGTACGGGCTGTTGCTGACCAAAACGCTTGCGCGCTCCTGCCAGTCCTTGATCGGCGCCAAGTCGTCCTTCGCCAGAATTCGGTGCGTTTCGCCCACCTGGCCATGGATTGTCATCCTGAACCGGAAATCTGCGGACTCGATCATTGGATCGGCGGGCTCCGCGATCACCACCGTGGGCGTTGATGTGTATCCCGACCCGGTCGTCACCAGGCGGATTTGGCCAACCAGGCCGCTGCGGACGAGGGCCACAGCCGTGGCGCCGCTGCCGCCTCCTCCGATCAGCGTCACACTCGGCGAAACTCCATAGCCCGCACCCGGGTCCGAGAGCGTCAGCCCGACCACAAACCCTTCCTCGATCGCCGCTTCCGCCTTGGCCGCGCGGGGGACCTGTCCCTGAACCTGACCGCCGCCCGCCAGCAGCACGATGGCAAGGAGGAGGACCGCTGCGACGTCCGACTGGCGCCGGGTGAAAGTGTCATGCCGATGCATCTTCATGGTTCTGAGAGGAGATCACTGATCGTGCTGCCGTACAATGCCCGGATCGAAGATGCCGATCAAGGCGAATTGGGGCTGGAGCGGCGAGAGGAGACGCGCTTCTCGTCCGACGGGGCGGTGCTCTTTTGAGGCGCACGGGCCGTCCGAATTTCGCCCCCGCGGCATGGGGTTCGCTGGGCAGTGAGCATGGCGGGGCCTTGGTGAGAGTGTCCTTGCGCGGCCGCAAGTCGGCGCACTCTCTTTCGCGCTTGCCGGGGATTTCATGATCCCTCATTCTGAGCGCGGCAAATCAAAGCAGAACCGGCGTCATGGTTTTCACAACTCAGATCTTCCTCTTCTACTTTCTGCCGTTGTTTCTGCTGGTCTATTACCGCCTGCCCTATGCGTGGCGCAACGTGTGGATCACCCTGGCCAGCTATGTCTTCTACGGCTGGTGGGAGCCGTGGTTCGTCGGCCTGATGCTGTTCACGACCGTGATGGACTTCCTCTGGGGCAAGGTCATCACGCGGCCCGGCGCGACGCGGCGCCAGCAGAGGCTCGCGGTGTTTTCCTGTGTCCTGACGAATCTCAGCCTGCTTGGGTTCTTCAAGTACTACATGTTCGCGGCGGAGAGCCTGAACCGTCTTCTCCTGGCGGTGGGGGCGGAGCCATTCCGCGTGCTTCAGGTCGTGCTGCCGATTGGCATCTCGTTTTACACATTTCACTCGCTCACCTACATCCTGGATCTCTATCGCGGGCACGCCACGCCAGCGAAGTCGTTCTCCGTATTCTCGGCGTTTGTGTCGTTGTTTCCCGACCTGGTGGCCGGGCCGATCATTCGTTACAAGACGCTGGCCGAGCAACTTCACCAAAGGGAGCACAGCGTCGCGCGGTTTTCCTCGGGCGTCGCGATGTTCATTGTCGGGTTTGCCAAAAAGATCCTGCTCGCCAATCCGTGCGGGCAGGTTGCCGACGCTGTTTTTAACGCCGCCCAGCCGGGAGTGATCGAGGCCTGGGTTGGGGTGCTGGCGTATTCGTTCCAGATTTACTTCGACTTCTGCGGGTACTCGGACATGGCCGTAGGGCTGGGGCGGATGCTGGGATTCGAGTTCCTGAAGAACTTCGACGCGCCGTATCGCTCGGAGAGCATCACCGAGTATTGGAGGCGCTGGCATATCTCGTTGTCGAGCGTGTTGCGCGATTACCTCTACTTCGCGCTGGGCGGCAATCGAAAGGGAGAACGGCGGACCTATTTCAATCTCGCCGTCGTGATGCTGCTGGGCGGCCTCTGGCACGGGGCGAAGTGGAATTTCGTGGTCTGGGGCGCGTACCACGGCTTTCTGCTTGCCTTCGAACGATGGCGGGGCAAGCGGAGCGTTTACAGCGCCCTGCCGCGGACGGGCCGGATCGCCGCGACCTTCGTCCTGACGCTCTTTTCGTGGGTGCTGTTCCGGGCGGACAGCCTGACACTGGCGAAGGAGTATTACTCGGCCATGTTCGGACTCAGCCCGGCGGGGGATCTTGCGCCGTTGCTGGCCGCCACGATCTACTCGCCCTACCACGTGTTCATCCTGGCCGTATGTGCAGGGCTGATGTTCCAGCCGCTGCAAGCGCACGACTGGGGGCAGTCGCCGGTGACCTGGGGGCGGGCCATGCTGTTGGTCCCGCTGTTCGCCCTTTCTCTTTTGGCGATGTTCTCACAGGCGTTCAACCCGTTTCTGTATTTTCAGTTCTAAGTCACCGTGAACCGTTTTCGCGATCCACAATGGTGCCTGATCCTGGTTTTCCTCGGGATCATTGCCGGCGTGCCACTGACCCAAATCCTGCGGGAAGCGCGCCAGGAGGATGGCGTGCGTGTGTTCGAGGTGTTCAGCCAACCGCCCACCTCGGCCCACCTCCGCGCGTACGAGCGCAGCCTGGAAGACGCCAATTGGGTCGCGCGCCTGTGCCGGCCATGGGTTCAGTTCGCTCAGTTTGCATGGCTGAAATACGGCGGCGAGAAGGCGGCCTTCGGAGAGCCGGGGTGGTTTTTTTACAGGCCCGGCCTGAATGACATGCTCGCCCGAAAGGACTCAATCAAAGCGGGCGGAATCGCAAACGACCCTGTCTCGGCGATCGTGGACTATCGGGATCAACTGGCGGCGCGCGGCATACGGCTCATGGTTCTGCCGGTGCCCAACAAGGAGAGCGTGTACCCGGACCGCTTGACGGGCCGAGCCGAGCTGCGGCACGGCCTGCGGGCCCCACGCACTCGGGATGTGTTGGATCGGCTTCGCGCGGCCGACGTCGAGGTCGTGGACTTGTTCAATGCCTATTCCCAGGCGCGCCAAAGACCGGATGCCGCATCCCAGGCTCCGCTCTATCTGGCGCAGGACACCCACTGGTCACCGGCCGGTGTTCAGCTTGCCGCTCACGTGGTGGCGCGGCGGCTTGTCGAGCTGGGGTGGATTGAGCCCGGCCAGGTCGAGTTCAGTGAACGACCCGCGCCCATACACCGGTTGGGCGACGTGTTGCGCATGCTCCAGGCGCCGATGATCGAGCGGCGTGTCGATCCCGAAGCGGCCCCCTCTGTTCAGGTGATCCGGCGCGACACTGGGGAGCCCTACAAGGACGCGCCGGAGAGCGATGTGCTTGTGCTGGGCGACAGTTTCACGCGCATCTACGAGCGGGACGAGCCGGGTGCGGCGGGCTTCATTGCGCATCTGGCCAAGGAACTCAAGCGCCCGTTGATGGGACTGGTCAACGACGGGGGCGGGTCGACGCTGGTGCGTCGGGAACTTCGCGATCGCCCCGCATTCCTCATGAACAAGAAGGTGGTTCTCTGGGAATTCGTCGAACGGGACATCGGGCTCGGGCTCGAAGGCTGGAAGCTCGTTCCGTTGCCTGCGGCTGTCGACTCACCTCGCCAGGTACCTTTGAAGACTGTTCGGAAGGGCGCCGACGACGAGGCCGGCAATGACCTCCGCTCCCTCGATCGAAAAGTGATCCAGGTCGCTGCCCATCGAGATGTAGGCGCTCCCGCTCTCGCCGAGTTGGTTGAAGAGGTCCGTGCTCAACTGGTTGAGGTCGACTAGATCAGTCTGCAGCTCGAACGCCACGTCCCTGACCGCGCTCGATCGGTCGGCGTAGATTGGCAACACCTTGCCATCGGCGCCGAATGCCCTCTGGGCTGGCGGGGTCATCAGGATCGGGATCCCGCCGAAACTGCGAATCGCCCCGACGATTGCCCTCAGATTGTCGGCGTATTCCGGGAGCGTAGTTGTGCATTGGCCGCCCGTGCAGCCGTAAACATCAGCATGGCCAAACTGAATCAGCACGAAGTCCGGTTTGATCAGGAGCAGCTTCGCATGCTGCTCCGAGGTGAGGTAGATCTTCGTGCTCAAACCGGGCCAAGCGAGGTTCACGACGCGCGCCTCGGGTTTGAAGTCGTCATAGATGCCTCTGCCCCAGCCTGTTCCGTAAAAGCCCATGAAATCCGACACGGTCGAATCCCCGATCAGCACGACAACAATCGGATCGAGCGGCACCCAAGGCGTCAGCCGAAAAAAACGCTCGGAGACCGTTGTGCTGTCAATTCGCTGGGAGAGGGCGCCCCAGACCTCGTCATTGAGGTCGAACCAGTTCCGCAGATCCTCGCTTGCCTGAAACGCATACCGAGTC
>CAYPUR010000002.1:0-6012 GCA_964413865.1 uncultured Verrucomicrobiota bacterium | reverse complement strand
GGATGCGCATCCTCCAAGAGCCGTCGGTTGAGGCGCGCAAGGTCCTCTCCCTGCGGGTTGGCTGACAGCAGGGCGGCGGTTTCCGGGCGCAGGGTGATGTCGGCGAAGCGTTCGGGCGTGTAAAGCGACGGACCGCCCAGGAGGTCGTTGAGGTCCTCCACAAGAAGCGTTCGCAGAGGTTCCGGGGCGGAGCTGGAGCCTTGGTAACTGGCCAGAGCCGCCTGGGCGCCGCTGGACAACGCGGCGGCCAGCCAGACGTCAAACGGTCTGCCAGGGGTCTTCAACTTGCCCGCAAGCAGCGGCAGATCAGTCACATCCTCAACAGAGAAGGGTGTGTAGACTTGGCTTTCGCTCTTTCTGATGACGCGGAGCGACTGCCCGAGAGCGGCGTTGGCAAACAGAGCCAACTCGAGCAGCAGCAGGAACGAACAGGCACGCAGATGAGCGCTCATGCGTTGTGGAGACAGAGGTTTTAGAAACCCAGGATTTGCGGTCGCTGTTCGAGGATTTGGGCGATGTTGTCCTTGGTGACAATCAGGGGATCGCCAGACTGCGCATCCTCGAACACCGCAGCCAGGAGCTTGCCCCGCTCAAACGCTCCGACAACATCCGACGGCCCGCCGATCAGGCGCAAATCGGGCAAGAGCAACGCGAAGCATCGCGGGTCTTTCTCATTCCAGACCTTCAGACTTTGCACCTCCGCCGGCAGTCCGATCAAACTCACGATGACATGGCATTCGGGATGCGCCTCGGCCAGCCGATCCACGGAGTCGGGCTGCATCAGGAAACTCAGGGGCGTTCGGGAATCGGGCGGGATGATCACGGATTGAGGATTGGTGAAGTACTCCGGTCGAATTTCCGGAAAAACGACCTTCACGGTGGAGCCGCCGCCCAATCCCTTTGCGAGGCCGCGCAAGCCCACTCGCTCGTACCGGCTCTTCTCGTTCAGGAATCCTGACTCCTTGGCGAACGGGTTCGAGAGCACAAGGACCTTGCTGTGCGGGCGCAGCTTGGCGATTTGGACGCCCAGCTTCTCCATGCCATGCTGGCGTCCGCCCAAGGCAGCGCCCTTCTGGCCCGACGGGCGCACAAGCAGCGGGATCGCGGCGGCGGCAACCGCCGCCACTGCGAGAGCCAGGAGAACGTTCCGCTTCACATTCACGGAACGTAGCCAGGAATCAGGTCTTGACCGAACAGGGCGTTAATGCCCAGGGGCTCCAAACGGGCTCGTTTCATCCCCTCGGCGTGACCGTCCATGCACCAAACGTTGGCCGCACGGTTGTGCCGGGCATGCACTTCCTCAGTCGCGTTGGTGCGAAACGTGTGGAACTGCACGCTCCCAAACCCCATGCGACCGCGGCTGGTCGTGTCGGCCAGATGCACATACTCGGTGGGAATGGCAATCGCCGTGAGAAGAACCTCCTCGCGGAACTCGCCCATGGTCACCGATTCCGGTGGATCCGACCAAACGCCGTAGGTGCGAAACCAGTTCGTGCACTGACGGGGCGGATAGGAGGGGCAGATGAACACTTCGCGGGAGCCGACGTTCTGATTGGAATAGAGGAGCCCGCCCCAGGTGAACTGGGTGTCGAGCGGTGAGGAGATTTGGATGCGGTTTTTGTGTTCATCCGCGTAAAGCTGGACGGCGAGCCCGACCTGCTTGAGGTTGTTCATGCAGTGGGTCTGCTTGGCTTTGGCCTTCGCCTGGCTGAGCGCGGGCAACAGCAAACCGGCCAGAATCGCGATGATGGCGATTACAACCAGAAGTTCAATGAGCGTAAAACCGCCTGCGTCCGGGCAGAACCAGCGCGTTCTGCTGCGCTCTTGGGTGCGCTTCGTCATTAGGCCCTCCCTCTAACAGCTTGAGATCAGCAAGTCAAGGCACGAGAAGAAAAGGCATTGCAGGCAGACCACGAAACGCCGAATCTGTTCTTGGCTGTGATCGGCTCATGAAAGCGAACACCAATATGTCCTTGATCGAGGCGCGTGAATCCGGCCGCCGATTCTGGTTCCTACGGATGGCTGCCGCGGCGCTGTCAGCGTGGTTTCTTGCGCTGATGCAAGCCGATGTCATCGACGACTTTGAAGGCGGGCGGAAGTTCATGGTGTGGCGGACGACCGGCCAGCGCGATTGGGAAATCACGGACGGTCAGTTGAATGTGAGGCTTTCGACGCTGGATGGACACGCGCGATTCCACTACGGACGCCTCTATGATCTGCCGGAGGGCCAATCGGTCGAGTTCCGCGTCGATCTGGTGAGCGCCGACACGGACGATTCCTGCATGATTCTGGCTGTCGAGTTCACGGGACCGCTCCTGCCCAAGCCCTCAGAGCGGGGCTACGCACTGTCCGTGTCGAACACCCGGGTTGGTTTGGCGAAGATCTGGGATGGCATCGAGAGCTGTTTCTTCGAGCGGAGTGTCCCGCACGGCGGCGCCCCCAGGACCATCTCACTGAGTGTCACCCGGGAGGGTCCTGCCATGGGAATCACCCTCCAAGTGGCTCTGAGAGACGAACCGCAGACAGTCATTTTGCGGGAACACCTTACGGATCAAGCCGGGTCAGATCCAGTGTCTCAGGGAAGCGACCCCGGTCCGCCGCCATCAGGTCCCGTGACGAGTGTCAGCCTCGGATTCGGGGCGCCTCCAGGATCCGCGACCCGCTCGCGCTTGACCGTGGACAACCTGCTCTGCTCCAAAAGCCAGGCCCCAGCTCTTCTCAAAATTCAGGCCGACGGAGCGGACGGGGCCACTCTGGTCTGGCCAGGTTGGCACATCCCGCTGAAATCGGATTCCGTTCTTGGCCCGTGGAGGCCTCGGGCAGCGCGGGTGACGTTGGGGGAGGGTGAATACACGTCGGACGTTCGGTCGGCCGATGCCGGCCGGTTCTACCGACTGGCTCGGGGCGTCCATGTTTTCGACTCGTTCGAAGGCGGGACGACCTGGGACATGGCATCCGTCCTCCCGGACGGCCTGTGGCACCCGAGTTGGACCGTGCTTGCCGACCAGAGTCGCGGACGCATCCTGGGTGCAGGAGCACAGAACCAGGACTTCATGCTTCGGCCGGGTTCTGGCATCGGACTCGGCGACTGCGTCGCAGGGGTCGACATCGTCGGCTGGGGCGAAGCAATGGAAGGCGCGGCGTTTGGGATTGTGTTGCGGGCGAACCCTGAGCGAGACACTTGGCAGAGTGACACCCCGGGTCCTCCTGAGGAGCGGTACGCCGGTTTGCTGACTTTTAGGCAGGCGGAGCCTCCGTTCGAGTCCGTGCTGTCCATCACCGGGCCCGGCGGCGCGGTGCTGGGGGAACAGAACTTCCCAGCGCTGGACCCCGACCAACAATACCGGCTGCGGTTCTGGGCTGTCGGAGACCAACTGACGCTCGAGCTGTTCGCCCGGGAGAACCTGGATGAGCCCATGCAGACGTGTCTGGTCACAGATGGGCGGATCGCCGATGGGATGGCGTGCCTTTACGGGACGAAGTCAGCAGGCGGGACATTTGATGTCACCGTTGACGAGTTCATGCTGAGCGGGACGACCGTTGTGTCCGATCTGCCGTGGGACTTCCGTGTGGCGTGGAGCGCGGAACGCAGCCTCTGGGCGCACCAGATGATCATCCAGGACGGTGTGGTGTACTCGAACTGGGCGGGCGGCACCGCCGACACTGAGGGGGAGCTTACTGCGATCGATCTGGAGACGGGGACACTGCTCGGGTCGATCAGCGGCGTCTCATTTCAGACGGCGCCCCTGCTGGTGGATGGCAGGCTCTTCTCTTTCTGGGCTGGCCCCGTCGCGGCCTACGAGAGTGTCATGTACGAACTCGATGCGGAGACCTTCACGATTCTGCAAGCCCACGACGTCGTGGGCACGGTCTACCAGGAGAACATCGGTTACGACGCCTCGCTTCGCCATGCTTTCCTGCGACGGAACATCGTTGGCAAGAGCGCCATCAGCGCCTTCGATATTGACACATGGGACGTCGTATGGACAACAGACCCGAACGCGCCGGATTACTTTCTGGGCGATGGCTACTTCAATGGCACGTCTGTTCTGTCGATCCAGGATGGCCGTGTCTATGCCCACGGACGCGATAACGATGGAGAGAACTTCATCATGGCACTCGATGCCGGGACCGGAGAACGAGTCTGGAAGTCGGCTTCCATCGGTTTCACAGGGGGATCACCCGGAGACTACGCCTACAATAACCCGATCTACGGACGAGAGGCAGACCTCGTTTTTGCCAGCACGTGTTGGGCGGGCATCTCCGCTCTCCGGCCCGCGAACGGTGAAATCGTCTGGAGCCGCAGTCTCAGGGGATCTGGCTACAAAGTCACATCCACGTTGACCTTCGACCATGACAATCGCCTGTTTGTCGGGCTGTATCATCCGTCCGGAGGCGCGTACACCTGCCTCGACGCAGGCACGGGCGCGGTCCTGTGGACGAGTGAGGGCTATTCCGAGGTTGACCCGCAGACTGGCCTGACCCTGTACGATGATGGTTGGAGCGCGGGCTGGGTGGACGACGCCTTTTTCTATCAGAACACCCACGCCGGCCCGGGCACGATCGTCGTGCGAAACAAGCGCACCGGTGACATCGTCTGGACCTTCGATACCGAGAACCAACCCTGTACCAATCCAGTCGCGGCCGCCGGGCTTGTCTTGTTCGGAAACGGGCGTCGTCTGGTCGCAGTTCGGGCGGGATACGGCGAAGCCACGTCCTGCCCGTGGCATGGACAGGATCATTCGGGATACCTGCGCGGCGCGGTCATCCATTATCGATAGTGCGGTGCGCCTTGCCTCTAAACCGAGTTGTGACCTGGGCGGATCGCTGCGCCACAACCCCGCGGGATTCCACAGGATAGGTCGATCGCACGACCTCGCGTTCGCCTCACAGCATCGCTCCGTCGAGTCTGTGCTTGCCTCGGCCTTCCCGATTGCCTACATGCAGGGTCATGCCTGCACGTTGCCGCGCAGGGGCACTGACGCCCTGCAAATCGTTTGACCTGGCCGCCTATCTGGAAGAGAGCACCTCGGCCGTGAACCGCGCCCTCGGCGCGTTCCTGCCCAAGCCGACGGCCAAACCCGTCACCATCCACCGGGCCATGCGCTATTCCCTGTTCGCCGGCGGCAAACGCATGCGGCCGGCCCTCTGCCTGGCCGCCGCCCAGGCCTGCGGCGGAGGCCGAGCCGAGGCGATGCCTCTGGCTTGCGCCGTCGAGTGCGTGCACACCTACTCGCTCATCCATGACGACCTGCCGGCCATGGACAACGACGATCTGCGGAGGGGCAAGCCGACCAACCACAAGGTCTTCGGAGAGGGCATCGCGGTGTTGGCCGGCGACGCGTTGTTGACCCAGGCGTTCGAGATCGCGGCCCAGTGCCGCGGTTGGCCGCGCTATTCCCACCGGGACATCGTCCTCGAATTGGCTCGCGCCTCGGGATCGCTCCAACTGGTGGGCGGCCAGGTGGCCGACCTCGAAGCCGAGGGCAAATCCATTTCCCCGTCTCAACTGCGTTTCATTCACGAGCGCAAGACCTCGGCCCTGCTCTGTTGCTCGGTCCGGCTCGGGGGGATGAGCGCCAATTGCACGTCCCGGCAACTCGCCGCATTAACCGATTTCGGTTACCACGTCGGGCTCGCCTTCCAGGTGATTGACGACATTCTCGATGTCACCCAGACCAGTCAACAACTGGGCAAGACGGCCGGCAAAGACACCGCCGTGCAGAAGGCGACCTACCCTGCGATCATGGGGCTCGATAAGGCGCGGCGCATCGCGGGCAATCTCACACAGCGCGCCTTTGCCGCGCTCGAACCTTTTCGCGGTCGGGCCCGGGCTCTCGAGGCTATCGCCCAATACGTGCTCCGGCGCGACCGGTGACTGCAGACTGAGCGTCGTCGGTCAAGGACAAACTGCTCATCGGACCCGAGCTTACGGGGCGTTGTAGGCCGCGTGCCCTCACGCGGCGCAAGGACAGACATCGGTGCAGGCGCCGGGTCAGGGGACCCGGCCTA
>CAYPUR010000001.1:44729-91235 GCA_964413865.1 uncultured Verrucomicrobiota bacterium | reverse complement strand
ACCACTGGGAAGATGACAACGAAATCCGGGCTGGGGCAAAACCGCGCCCGCACAGCCGTCATCTTGCGAGGTCCGACCGCCCTGTGCCCTATCGGGGTGTAAAATATGCGGGCTAGCCGGAACCCTCATGCCGGGACGCGCACACAGATTCCCAGGTGCGCTGCACGCCGCCGGGCCGGAATCCCCATGCAGCGGGACGAAACCCGAGCCCGGCAGGACCGGTTCCCACCCGCAAGGTCCTTACACAAACCTGCGGATATTTTACTTCTCATGCCGCGCGTTCCGGCTATGAATTTGGCGAATCGGTTCATGGCGCACGATCGAAAGGATTCACAATGGGACTCATGGATTATCTGAAAACGCAACTGCTCGACATTATCCAGTGGCAGGATGATTCGCGCGACACGGTTTCCTGGCGGTTCCCGGACGAGGACAAGGAAATCAAGCGCGGGGCGCAACTCATCGTGCGGGAATCGCAGGTGGCTCAGTTTGTCTATCTGGGCCAGTTCGGAGACACGTTCGGGCCGGGCAAACACTCCCTCACCACGGACAACATCCCCATTCTCTCGACGCTCAAGGGATGGAAATACGGCTTCGAGTCCCCATTCAAGGCCGACGTCTATTTCGTCACGACCCGCCTGTTCACCGGCAACAAATGGGGCACATCCAATCCGGTCATGATGCGTGACGCCGACTTCGGCATCGTGCGCGTGCGGGCGTTCGGCACCTACGATTTCCGGGTGATCGAGCCCAAGTTGTTCCTGAAGGAGGTGGCCGGCACCGACGCGCATTTCCGGTTGGATGAATTCGCCGACGCCATGCGTTCGCGGCTCGTGAGCGTGTTCTCCGACGCCCTCGCGAGCGCCAAGGTGCCCGTGCTCGATGTCGCCACGCGCTACTCCGAGCTGGGCGAGGCCCTCCTGCCCCTCATCAACCCCGTCCTGGCCGAGAAGTACGGACTCGAGATGCCCAGTTTCATCGTCGAGAACGTCTCGGTTCCGCCCGAGGTGGAACAGGCCATCGACAAACGGTCGAGCATGGCCGCCATCGGCAACCTCAACGATTACGTCAAGCTCCAGATGGCCGAAGGCATGGCCAAAGGCGAGGGCGGCGGTGGTGCCGGCAGCATGGCCGCACAGTTCGCCGTCGGCATGGCCATGGCCCAGCAGATGATGCAGCAAACCGGCGGTGTCACGGCCCAAACCACTCCCGCCATCCCCGGAGCTGGAGCCCCGGCGACGCCGGCAGTCGGCGCGCCCCTGCCCGATCTGCTCAGCCCGGCCGACGCCGCCACGTTGCTCGGGGTCAGCGAGGCCGACGTCCTCACCGCCCTGGGCGAGGGGTCCTTGAAGGGCAAGAAGATCGGCGCCACCTGGCGCATCACCCGTGCCGCTGTCGACGAGTTTCTGAAGTCGTAAAAAGGCACGCCTCAGACCGCTCCACATTTGAGGGATTCGCACCATGGTTGAGGCAGAGGCCCGATCGAAGTTCTCCTGTCCGGCCTGCGGGGGAGAGGCTGTGTGGAATCCGGCCAAGCAGGCCTTGATCTGCGCCTTTTGCGGCACGGCCTCGCCGGCCAAGATCGAAGTCTCGCCCTCTGGCGAGGAGGTGATTCAGGAAAACGACCTTGCAGCCGCCCTGCGGGCGATCCCGCAGGATCGCCGCGGGTGGCAGGCGCCCAAGACGAGCGTCCGCTGTCAGAGTTGCCAGGCCATCTCGGTGTTCGATCCAGAGCGTGTCGGCCAGCGCTGCGACTTCTGCGGATCTTCCGCCCTGGTCCCCTACCAGGAAATCAAGGAGTCATTCCGGCCCGAGGGGCTCCTGCCCATCAAGGTCAGCGAAGCCCAGGTGCGGGAAAGCGTCCGGAAATGGTACGGGAGCCGGTGGTTCGCCCCCAACAAACTCAAGTCCAGCGCCCTCACCGACACGGTCAAGGGACTCTACATCCCGTATTGGACCTTCGACGCCCAGGTGCGTGCGGACTGGACGGCGGAATCGGGTTATTATTACTACGTGACCGAGAGTTACCGCGATGCGAACGGCCAGACGAAGACGCGGCAAGTCCGCAAGATCCGGTGGCAGGCCAGCGCGGGTGCCCTCGACCACTTCTTCGACGACGAGCTTGTCGGCGCCTCGCGCGGCGTCCAGGCCGACCTGCTCCGCCGGATTGAGCCCTTTCCCACGAAAGAACTGGTTCGTTACGACGCCGGGTTCCTCTCGGGCTGGGTGGTCGAGCGCTACCAGATCGACCTCGTCGCCGCGGCCCAAAACGCCCGCGAACGGATGGATGCGGCTGTGCGGCAGCTCTGTGCCGCCCAGGTCCCCGGCGATACGCATCGCAACCTCGAGGTCCGCGCCGACTACTCGAGCCAGACCTTCAAACACATCCTGGTCCCGCTCTGGCTCTTGACCTACACATACGGGGCCAGGGTGTTTCAGGTCATGGTCAACGGCTACACCGGCGCCATCGCCGGACACTTCCCGAAGAGCTGGGTCAAAATCATGCTCGCCGTCCTCGCCGGGCTCGCCGCCATGGCTGCCCTGTTCTGGATCACGCAACATTGACGCCGAGTCCCGCCACACTCTCATGGAATGGAGCATCCAGGCCCGATCGCATCAATGCCAAGCATGCGGCCGCGCATTTCGCAACAAGGAACCGCTGCACACCCTCTTGCGCGACGAACACAACGCCTACCTCCGCGTCGACGTCTGTGAACCGTGCTGGGCCGGCCGCTACGCCGAAGGCGCCAACCATCAGCGCGGCTTTGTCTCGTACTGGAAGAGCCAGTACTCCGCCCCGCAGCCGACGCCCGAGCCCATCCGCCGGGAAACCGCCGAAACCCTCCTGCGCAAGCTGCTCGAACTCAATGCGCCCGAGCACGGCCCGGCCTGCTTCATCCTGGCCGCCATGCTCGAACGCAAGCGCCTGCTCAAGATGAAGAGCCAGACGATCGAACAGGACCGCCGCCTCCTCATCTATGAACATTCAAAGACAGGCGATGTGTTCACCATCTCCGACCCCAAGCTCCAGCTCGATCAATTGGAGGCCGTCCAGCGCGACGTCGCCCGCCTGCTCGAGCACGGGCTGGAACCACCGCCGCCCAGCGCGCCCGAGCCGCCCCGGGAGGACCCCGTTGCCCCAAGCGAAGACCCGGCCCCGGCTTCGAGCCCCGGCTTCGAGCCCGGCCGAGCCTCAGAACCATGAGTGATCTGGCCCGGTTGCAGGACGAGATTCAATACACGTTTCGGGATGAACGGCTGCTGCGCACCGCCCTCACGCATCCGTCCGTCGCCTACGAACCGGATCAAACCAACGAAACCAACCAACGCCTCGAATTCCTCGGCGATGCCGTGCTCCAACTGGTCCTCAGCCGCGCCCTCTATGTCCGGCACCCGGATGCCGCCGAAGGCGATCTGACCAAAGCCCGCGCCCGGCTCGTCAACCGCCGTTCCCTGGCGGAGCAGGGCCGACAGATGGGGCTGGGCCGGTATCTGACACTGGGACGCGGCGAGGAACTGCAGGGGGGACGCGAGCGGCTCTCGACCTTGGCGGACGCCTTCGAAGCCCTGCTGGGCGCGCTCTTCATCGATGGAGGCTACGCCGTCTCGGAGGAGTTCGTCCTGCGACGCCTCGCACCCACGTTCGACATGCTCTCCGGCCGGTTGCACGCCGACAACCCCAAGGGCGAACTTCAGGAAATGCTCCAGACCGGCGCCGAGACGCCGCCGCAATACCGCATCGAACGCACCTCGGGCCCGGACCACAACATCGAGTTCGAGTGCGCGGTCTATCACCGGGGCGTGGAGTTGGGTCGCGGCATCGGCAAAAGCAAGAAGGAGGCCGAAAGCCAGGCTGCATCCGCCGCCCTTGGGCGCCTGCGCCGGCAGCCGGACAGCGCGGCGTCCGCTTCGGATTGAGGCGGGTTGCCTCAACGGCCAGCCCGCTCCGTCCGTACGTTCCATCCCTCCGCCCCCCGGGACCGACTGGCGTCGACCGAGCCGTCAGCGCTCACGGGCCCGCCACACGCAAGAAACGCGCGCCAGTGCCCGGAGCCACGGTGTGGGTGCAAAGGCCTGTGGTTGAACTGACTGACGCCAATCGAGTCCAGACTGCCAGATCGGCGCTGGTCTCGATGGTGTAGGCAACATCGGCAACGCCCGCCCAGGTCACCGTGCCGCCGGCAGAAATGCGCAGGACCGGCGCCGGCACGAGAACCACACGGCGAATCCAGACGACCGCCCGCGCCGACGTGGTGTCGTCGCCAAGAAAAACGAAGTCGGGCGTTTCGTACGGATCGATGGAGCCGGAGAAGGCGGTGTAATCGCGCGCCGGGCCTTCGAGAATCGGCGCGCCGTTTGCCCGGAGTTGATAGCGGTCGCGCCCGAGGGTCAGCGCGTACTCGACGAAGGCTGTTCGGGTGTCGAACACAACGTCTTCCGCGTGGGTGAAGAGCGGCAGATCGGACTGGGCAAAGACCGCGTTGGTCCAGAAACCCAACTCGATCCCGCGCTGGTCGTGCCCCAGCACGATCACGGAGAATCCGGCGCGGTCGGGACCGCCGTGCGACTCCTGGTCGACCCGCGCGGTAAACAGCACCGTCACACCCGCGCTCCGGTCCAGCGCGATCGGTGTCGAGCGTCCGTACCCGGCCTGCTCGAGCGCGCTGCCTGAGGTCTCAAGACAGACCGCGTCATCGGCCAGCGTCTGGGCCGTTCCGCCTGGAAAGGCGAGGAAGGCCCAGCCTTGTTCGGCAGGCAGGGTGCGCAGCGCGCCGTCGTAAAGGGTCTGCGCCGACACCACAATCAAGAGCCAGGCCATCGAGACCACGCTCAGAGCGATCCTGATCATACGCCTTGTGTCCCTTGCAGGAAGGCGGTGCGCGCAACATCCGCCGTCGCAGCCCTGACATCGGGCCCGGTCCTTTAAAACGCGACGCTCATCACCGACTCATCGTCGAGTTAGGGCTCAGGTCGTTCGAACGCCTCGATGAATTTCACGAGAGCGCGGACATCGTGGTAGTTCGCCTTCCAATTGTGGGCCTTGGCCGTGCTCTTGGGCTTGCCCTCCGCGCTCACCGTATCGAGCCAAATCCCGTCCTCGGGCCGAATCTGATGGGTGTCGAGAAACCACACCAGCCGGTCCAGAGCAGCCGCGTAGTCCGGATTCGGCGCATGCCGCAAGCCGTCGGTCAGGGCCGCCATCATCTCAGACTGGCTCCACCACACCTTGTCGGTGTCGTGGGCGGGTTGGTCGCCGACGCCGCGGTTGTACAGGCCGCCGCGGACGTGATCGTAGCCGTGTTCCAGAGCGTGTTCGAGGATCCCCGCAAAATGAGGCCATGAGCGCTCGCGCTCGAGCACGTCCTCGGCGCGAATCATCAGCCACGCGAACTCGACGTTGTGGCCGTACGAAAGACCCGCGCTCCGGGGATCCGTCACGAACGACCAGTCCGGATTCCGATGAAAACAGGCCTTTCCCGCCTCGGGCGGATAGAAGTGCGTCGCGTTGAGCCGCAACGACTCGGCAAGGGACCGCCGCACATCCGCGTCGCGCGTCGCCTCGCAAAGCTCGGCCAGCGCTTCCATCCAGTGCAGATGCGCATTGGCGCTCTTGAGCCCGGCGACTTCCACCTCGATGCGATCGTCCTGTCGGGCAATGAAGCGCCAGTCCCGCTCGTAATGCTCGCCCCAGCCGCCGTGTGCCGCATCGTGACAATGCCGCTGGATGGTCCGAAACAGATCCAGGGCGTGTTGCAGCGGGCCGGGATCGCCGCTCGCGCGGGCGTATTCAACCAGGGCGTAGATCACAAACGATTCGCCGTACAGGTACTTCCGGTCATCGACCGGTTTCCCATCCAGATCGGTCTTCCACGTGTAGCCGCCATGCTCACGATCGAGAAAACGCTCGAGCAAGAAACGATAACCGTGCCCGGCCGCCTTCAGATAATCTCGCCCAACGCTCCGATAGCCCTTTCGATGGGCGTGGGCGAATCCCCAGACCATGCGGGCCTGGGTCACGATCTGCTTCTCCCGCGCGGGCGATGCGGGCTTGGCCGCGTCGTCCGACAACACATAGCCGCCGCGCTGCCAATCGACCGCCGTGTCATACCAGTAGGGCATCACCTTCTCGCTCAACTGCCGCCTGTAAGCGCGGGCCGCGGACGAGAAATCCGCCGCACCCAGAGACGCGGACGCAATCCAGGTCAGGACCAGGAGGCAGGACACGACAAGCGTCATGAGTGAAAGACGCGAGGCGCAGGAGCGCCTGACCGGAGGACTCGATCGCCACATGCGCAGGGCCGAGCCCGGATACTTCATAAGGATTCGCCGGGGTTGGTATCCGGGCTGTGGCCCGGCTGAGCCGTCAGAGCCGGGTCCGCCGGTTCGCGAGCGGGTTCGGGCGCGGGCTGGCCGGGGTCGGCGGCGGGAGCGGTGTCGCCGGCGCCTGGAGCCTCAGCGGGCGCCGGGGCGGGTGCCGTGGGGAGGGTCAGCGACTCGATGCGATAGCGGCTCTTGTGGCCGTCGAGTTCGAACTCGATCTCGTCGCCGACCTTCCGATTCAGCATCGATTGAGCAATGGGACTCAGGTACGAAATGATGTGCTTGGCGGCATCGAAATCCCATGCGCCCAGAATCAGAAAAGTCTCCCGGCGTCCCGTGGCGGCCTCGGTGACCTCGACGCGGGTTCCGATGCTGACGACATCGGTGCGCGGGTTGGCGAAGTCGGTGCCGCGGGCCCGGACAAGCTGGCTTTCGAGTTCGGCCTTGCGGCGCATGAGGAGGCGGTGGAGTTCCTTGGCGGCCTTGTACTCATGATTCTCGCTGAGGTCGCCGTAGCTTCGGGCGATGGCGATGTCGCGCGAGTTCGCGGGGATTTTTTTCTGGACCAATTCGTCGTACTCCTGCTTGCGCCGTTCCAGGCTCTCCCACGAAACCACCAGCGAGGTGTCCTGTCTGCTGTGGTCGCCGGTGATCATCGACTGGACAACCGGCGAATGCTTGACGATGCGCGCCAGCAACGACCGCTTGTCCATGTCGTCGAAGCTGGGCGAGAGCTGGAGCGTCCGCGTGAGATCCTTGATGAGCTCGATGTCGGCGCTCTCGATCAACTCGACCAGCAGGTCCTGGTCGTCCAGGATGTAGTCGCGCAACCGGTTGGATTTCTTCTCGTTGAACTGGTCGCGCTCGATGGCGCTGAGCATGGCGCGGAACACCTCCGGACCGAGAATGTCCGCATAGGCGTCGGACCGTTCCTTTGCCAGCCAGAGGAGGAGTTCGCTGCTTGCGGTATGCTGACTGATCAGGCGGGCCAGGGCGCTCTTGAGCGTGTCCAGGCGATCGTGCTCGACTAACAATCTGCCGCATTCGGTGCAGAGCTTCGCCCCAACCGAGTTCATGAAACCCAACACATGGTCCGCCCACAGGGCCGGGTGAGCCGCGCGAAAGGATTGCAGCGCGCGCTTGTGCCTGGCCGACGCAACCTGCTCGAGCACGCGCCCGGGATGCTCGATCTGGGCCCACAGGTCCTGGTCGCTCAACTCGCCTTCCCCACGCGCCAGGCCGGCGGCCGCACGCAGGTCGTCGCGCATGAAAACCGCCTCCAGCGCAAGGGCCGGCATGGTCCGCTGATGCGACTGGATTTCGGCATTCAGCGCGGCAATGGCGTCCGGGATGGCCGTCTCGCGATCCGTCAGATCGTCCAGGTTGTGCAGGAGCTCCGCAGCCACAGCCAGCCGGGCCTTCAATCCCTTGGCAGCCTTGAACTCACCCATCAGCCGGTCCTTCAGTGAAACCTCCTGGACCTGATACACGATCGGCTCGTTCTTCTTGAGCGGGATCTGAAAATGGCCGCTCTTCTTCATTTCGCGCTTCGCAGCGTCCCACCACTTCTTCCAGTCCGAAGCGATCACATCCGGCGTCAGCACCCGCTGGATCTGGTCCGCCGTCGCCCGCCCCCCATAGCTCTGCAACACGAGCCTGATCAGGTCCAGGTGATGCAGCGCAGCCATGTGGCGCAGTCCGGCAATGTCCGCGGCCTTTCGGGCTAGGATGTGGTCTGGAGGGATGGCCTTGAGCGACTCGGCAGCAAACGCCAGATCCATCGAATGGGCGGGTTTGCCCTGGAAATCGATGTTGAATCGGCCAAACACCGTGTCGATCTGCTTGATTTGGCCGAACCCCCAACTGCGATGCACGCAGAAACCAGAGGCGGCGAGGGTCACCAGCGTCTCCACATGCTGGCGTCCAATCTTTCCCGCCGCCACGAGCTTTTCAAATTCTTCTCTCATATGAGGGCATCTATCGCTTACACTCGCAAGCGATGTACATTATTGCGAAGTGACGGCCCAAAAACCAAGAGAAATTGCCTGCCACATCCTGTGGCAGCATGCCACCGGCCCCGCCTGGGTCGAGGATTTGCTCCATAACGCCCTCGAACGCGCCTCCCTCCACCCGCGCGACCGCGCGCTCGTCCATGAGCTGGTCTGCGGCGTCGTCCGCTGGCAGGCGGCCCTCGACTGGCTCATCGATCAGAAGACCCGGGGACGCCAGCAGAAGCCTGATCTCCGGATGCTCCTCCGCCTCGGCCTCTACCAGATCTTCTGGCTCGACCGCATCCCCGACCACGCCACGGTCAATGAAACCGTCAACCTGGCCCGCCAACACGGCCTCGGCGCCCAAGCCGGCTTCGTCAACGCCCTCCTCCGCGGCTACGGGCGCGAGCGAGAGTCGACGCGGCTCCAGCTCGAAGTGCTGAAACAAGCCCAACCCGCAGTCGGATGGTCTCATCCCGCCTGGCTGATTGACCGCTGGCAGACACGGTGGGGCATCGAGCCGACGGTCGCGCTGCTGGCCTGGAACAACGCCCCAGCCCACACGTTTGCGCGCGCGAATGCTCTGAAGACCGATCCGGGCCGCCTGCTGGACCGTTGGCGACAGGAGGATGTCGAGTACGATTTCGGACGCTGGGATTGGATTCCCGAGAGCCTGGTCTGCCAGCTCAAGACTCATCCGCCCCTCGCCAGGTTGGGCACATTCCAGGACGGTTGGTTCTATCTCCAGGACCCGAGCACCCTGCTGGCTGTTCATGCGCTTGATCCCCAGCCCGGCGATGCCGTTCTGGACGCCTGCGCGGCACCCGGAGGCAAGACCACCTACATCGCCCAGCGCATGGCAAATCAGGGCCGGATCGTGGCCCAGGACGCCTCCGCCGCCCGGCTCGGGCTCCTGCACGACAACTGCAAGCGCCTGGGGATCACATGCGTCCAGACCTGCCTGACAACCGATCCGATGCCCGTCGCTTTCGACCGCATCCTGGTCGATGCCCCTTGCTCGAATACAGGCGTCATGCGGCGACGCATCGATCTGCGTTGGCGGATCCGGCCCGAGGCGCTGCCGCGCTTGAAGGCAGCCCAAATCGATCTGCTGGACCGCGCGACAGCCCAATTGAAACCGGGAGGCCGCCTCGTCTACAGCACGTGCAGCCTCGAACCCGAGGAGAATCAAGAGGTCGCCCGTGCCCTCCTGACCCGCCGGCCCGAACTGCGCCTCCAGACCGAGCGCGAACTCCTCCCGTTTCGCGATCGTGTCGACGGCGCCTATGTGGCCGTTTTTGATCGCGCGCCGGAATAGCCGGCACCACACTCGAGTTACTCCCCAAATGAAATCCGCGGCGAATGAGTCAGGTTTCGGCGCCGCGCCGGTCTGAGACGGAGCCTCGCTAATCGTCGCCCGCCGTATCCATGAGGACAGCCAACTGGAGCCTGTGCCCGACCAATTGCTGAATTGAGCCCCGCACGGGGGCTTCCAACAGGCGCCCCGGCTCCGACGCCCACTCTGTCTTCCCGATCTTGAGCCTCGCAGCCTCACCCAGAACTCGAGCAAGACATCGTTCGAGCTGAGCGCGGTTCGCGCGCCGAAACTGGCGGATTGTGTCCGCCTCCGGATGCTGGCCGGCGCAGATGTAGAGGATCTGCGGGCTGCGACCGGGCGCCAACTCGATGTCCTCCGAAGCGTAGATGCCCGCCGCGTAGCAGTACGTCAACAGGGTGAGCATCATCGGCTTGCATAGACGATCTGAGCACCCTGCCTGCGCACCTCCGGCCTCCGGCCACTCCGCTTGCACAGAGTCCAATACCATCGTCACCAGACCCCAGTCACCCACCCAAATCCGCAGGTCCGCGGGCACCTCCATCATGGCCGGCCCGGCGCCGAGATGACACCCGATCACCGGAGAATGAATGCGCATGCCTGTTTGCATCGCAGTCAGCTTCGGTTGAGAGCGTTACGGCCACGTGGAGCCCGTGTTACGATTTGGCAACAGTCCGGCCAGGGCTTGCGCGCCCCTCGACTCAGGACCGCACGCAGGTGAGAAAACAAGGGGAGATTTGAGATTTCTCGGGTCAGGGCCACATTCAACACGTATGCATCCCGTTGCCGAATTGGTCGATAGCCGCCTCTACGACTTGCTCGAGGCCGGCCAGGCTCGCGAGAGCGTGCGCCGCCTCGCCCAGTTCCTCGAAGAAGGCGGCAAATCGCCAGCCATGCTGGACCAACCCCTCGAGTTCAGCGCCAAGACCGCCTCGGAGATCAGCGCCCACTTGATTCAGGCCACCCTCACAAGCCTGCCCAAGCCGGACATCGAAGCCCTGTCGCAGGCGATCGACTGACCGGGATCGTCGATTAGGCATTGAAAAGGTCTCGCGTCGCGTCTAACAATAGACGGCAGTCGGTGGCCGATAATTTGTCATGACATGAACTCGTCTTCATTTCTCAATCGATGCGTCTCAGCCGGAATGGCTGCGGGAGTCTTGGTCGGATTCGCGGTCATGGGGCAGCAGGCGTTTGCCGCAGGGGATCCTGCGATTGTCCATTCGGAGATCATCGTGCCGAATCCGCCCTTTGCCAGCAGTCACGCCTCGACCCTTGTCGAGACACCCGACGGCCTGGTGGCAGCCTGGTTCGGCGGGAGCGAAGAGGGGGCGCCCGACGTCAGCATCTGGCTCTCGCGCAACGAGGGTGGGACGGGGTGGTCGGCGCCCGAGGAAATCGCCAGCGGCACCGACCCGCGCCAGTTCCGCCGCTACCCGTGCTGGAATCCCGTCCTGTTCCTGCGCAAGAACGGCCAGTTGCTGCTCTTCTACAAGGTCGGCCCCAGCCCCTCCACCTGGTGGGGCATGGTCCGCATGTCCGCCGACAACGGCAGGACCTGGATCAAAGAGGGCCGCCTGCCCGCAGGCTACGTCGGGCCGGTTCGGAACAAACCGATCGAGATGGCGGACGGCACATTGCTCTGCGGCTCGAGTTCGGAGGACAAAGGATGGCGGGCCCGGATGGAGTGGGCGAAGGATCCCTTTGGCATCTGGTCCTGCGGGCCGTATTTGAATGCGGCGTTCACGGTGGCCGTGATTCAACCGACCATCCTGCGGCATGGATCGGGCACATACCAATTGCTGTGCCGGTCAAAACAGGGGCGGGTCGTGACCTGTTGGTCCAACGACAACGGCCAATCCTGGAGTCCGATGGACCGCACCTCGCTGCCGAACCCCAACAGCGCGATTGACGCCGTGACGCTCGATGACGGGCGCCACGTCTTGATCTACAATCACACCGACAAGGGCCGCGGCGTCCTGAACGCCGCGATCTCGACCGACGGCAAGTCGTGGGAAGCCGTGTGCGAACTCGAAAATGAGCCGGACAGCGAGTTCTCGTACCCGGCCGCGATCCTGAGCAAGGACGGCTTCGTCCACGTGACCTACACCTGGAAGCGCGAGCGCATCAAGCACGTCGTGCTTGACCCATCCCGGTTCAAGGGGCGCGTCTTGGTGGATGGCCGTTGGCCCACGGCCGGGAGTCCTTAGAGCCCCAGAAACACATTCACACCGATGGCCCAGCCGGGCGCGGCCTGGCTGGGCCTCTTTCATCCCAAGACAAGCGCCGTGCCGGGTCGAGCTCCGCGATCAATCAGCAGTCGGGCGGTGCGTCGCCCCGACACCGAGATTCTCGCGGCCCACACCGCCGAGTCCTTCGCGGTTGCGGTCGACCGCTCTTCCGCCCTGCTGCGGGCCGGCGAGATCGTCGCCTTGCCGACGGAGACCGTTTACGGCCTGGCTGCCAACGCCCGCGACGCACAGGCCGTGGCCCGTCTCTTTGCGGCCAAAGGCCGCCCGGCGCACAATCCCATCATCGTGCATGTGGCCAATGTGGCGATGGCGCGGCGGTGTGTGGCCACCTGGCCGCGCGCGGCCCAGCGCCTGGCCCGGGCATTCTGGCCGGGACCTCTGACACTCGTCCTGCCCAAGGCCCGCACCATTCCCGATATTGTCACGGGCGGAGGCGCGACCGTCGGCGTCCGCTGTCCTCGGCACCCCCTCATCCGGTCGGTGATCCTCAAGTGCGGCTTTCCACTGGCGGCTCCCAGCGCGAATCGGTCGACCGCGCTTTCGCCGACTCGTGCCGAGCATGTCCGCTCGAGCCTGGGAGGCCGGATCCCGCTGATTGTGGATGGCGGGCCGGCCCAGGTGGGAATCGAGTCGACGGTGGTCGATCTGACTGTTCAGCCGCCTCGGGTGCTGCGGTCGGGAATGATCCATCGCGACGCCTTGATGGCGGTCCTGGGGATTTCCGGAGGCGAGATCCGCATCGATCAAACCGAGGGCGGAGAACCGGTCGCCCGCGCGCCGCGTCGCAGCCCGGGGCAACTGGCGCGCCATTACGCGCCGCGCACGCCGCTCGCCGTGCTCGAGTGGAAGGATGAGGCGGATCTGCGCCGACAGGTCAAGCGGCTCGGCTGGACTCGGCGCGCGGTCCAGATCCTCGCGCACACGAACATTCCCGGACGCGCCGGCTGGGGGGCCGTGAGCGTGATCCCCCGCCACCCCGAGGGCTGCGCCCAGGCGCTCTACGCGGAACTCCACCGATGCGACCAGCAGGGCGGGGCGGGCATCGTCATCGAGGCGGTGCCGGAGGATCCGCCGTGGGAGGGCATCGCCGACCGCCTGCGCCGGGCGTCGGCCCCTCATTACGGATAACGCGAGAGGTCCCGCGACCGGAGCGCCGGCTTGGAGCCGGCTCGAGCACCGGTGACCGCGGAATGCGCGAGGATTTGCGATGTTCGAGCAATGCACCATCCGCGGCGCGCGATTCGTGCCCGCGCGTTTCCTGGCGCCCATGGCCGGTTACACCCACAGCGCCTTTCGCCGTTTGCTGGGCGAGTTGGGGGGCTGCGGCGCGCTCTGGACGGAGATGCTGGCTGCGCGCCAGGTCATCGCCGAAGACTTCCGGGTCTCCCCATGGGTCAAGCGGCGTCCGTCGGACGGCTTCACTTTCTACCAACTCATGGTGCGCGCGGGCGACCCGTTGGACCGGGTGCTGGGTGTCCTGGCAGAGCAGGGGGTGGAAGCGGTGGACTTGAACCTCGCCTGTGACGCTTTCTCGATCCGCGCCTGCGAAGCCGGCAGCGGCCTTTTCGAAGATCTCGCCGCGCTGGCCCGGGTGGCGCGCGAGTGCCGCCGGCACTGGCCCGGGCTGCTGACCGCCAAGGTCCGGCTCGGCCGCCAGCGCCCCGATTGGGAAAGCCGCTTTGCCGAGCGCCTGCGCCTGCTCGAAGACGTTGGATTCGACGCGTTGGTCGTCCATCCGCGGTTCTTCGAAGACAAGTTCCGCCGGCGCGTGCGGCTCGAATTGCTGCCGTGGATGGCCACACTGACGCGCCTGCCCTTGATCGCCAACGGCGACCTGACCGGTGTCGAGTCCGTTGCCGCGCACTTGCCCCCCCTCGAGTCCGCGTGCGGGATCATGATCGGTCGCATGGCGATTGCCTGCCCGTGGCTGTTCGCCTCCTGGGATGGCGCGTCCCGAGAGATCGACCATTCGGCCGTGTGGGGCAGGCTGTGCGATTATGCGGCCGAGGATTTTCCCGCGGCGGTCGCTCTGCGCCGGGTTCAGATGTTCACGAAGTATTTTGCGGCCAACTTCGCCTTCGGCCACCGATTCCGGGTGGAGATTGCCAACGCGCCGAATCTCGAACAGGCCCGTGAACGGGCCCAGGTGTTCTTCGCCCGCTCGCCGCAGTTGCTGGCCCACCCCACGGTCGCCGGACTCTAACCCGCATCTTTCACACCCCGTCTGTGCACATGACAGTCAGACTTTGTAGGCGCCTTGGCGCCGGCCCGTGGGTTCAACGCGGAGAAGTATCGTTAGCGAGGCGCCGCTGCGCGGCGCAAGAACTTGACTCGTTTGGTACAGATTTCACAAAGGAAGTAACTCTAGCCCGGATTTCTCACGACCGGAGAGATGAGAAAAAAACACGGGCTCTGGCAAAACCGCGCCGGGACAGAAGAAAACCAGAGTCTGGTCGAGCGGGAACACGGAGTCGCAAACCGACACCCCGTTGCCTTCGCCCCTCCCTCCAACCCGGCGCGGTTTTGCTTGGCTAGCGCGCATGCGTGCACCTTTCGATGACATCGGCTCCGCGTTCTTCAGAAGTTAGTCAGAAATGCGCGCCATGCGTCAGGGACGCGCACGTTGACGAATCCAACGCCGTAGGACAAGTTTGTACACATGCGTAAGTTAACCAAACGATCTTTGGTCAAACGTCCGGCGCTCGCCTCGCAATTGCAGCCCGGGGAAAGTGTCCAGTTGGAGGATTCCCCGACACCCCTGGTCCTCACGCGGCAAAAACTGCCGCGGCTCTCGGCGCAACAGATCGAGCGGGACCTCGCCGCCCTGGCCCAAGGCATCGCACCGATGGATGCGGACGCGCTCCTCGAGGACCTGCGGTCGTGACAATCTACCCGGACACGTCGTTCCTGGTTTCGTTCCTGGCGGGATGGGAGACGCACCACGGTCTGGCTGTCTCGTGGTTCAAGGCTCACATCGCCGAGGAATGGCTTGTCACGCCGTGGGCGGAATTCGAGACCCTCAACGCGCTGCGGCAGATGTGCCGCGAGCCGAAAGGACCATCACCCAACCGGGTCGAGGCGGTGCGACGCTACTGGCGGCATTTGTTCCGCGCCGGTCCGTTTGTGCGCCGTTCGGTGGACTGGTTGGCGACGATGGCCACCTGCCAGGAACTGAGCGCGGCATTCAGCGTGCGGCAAAGAATGCGGTCGGCCGACACCCTGCATGTTGCCCTGCTGGACCAAATCCTGCCCGATCTGTTTGTCACTGCGGATGGCGATCAGCACGCCCTGGCGCTGGCCCGTGGGTTCAACGCGGAGAAGTATCGTTAGCGAGGCTCCGCCACAGACCGAGGCGGCGCGTAAACAACTCGTCTGCGCTGGGCGGCCACCACCATCACCGGCGCCCGACGCCTCGCTAAGAGGCGCCGCTGCGCGGCGCAGGAACTTGACTCGTTTGGCACAGATTTCACAAAGGGAGTAACTCTAGCCGGATTTCTCACGACCGGGAAGATGACAAAAAAACCCGGGCTGTGGCAAAACCGCGCCCGCACAGGGAAAAACGAGGTTCGGAGCGTTTCCGAAACCTCGCGAGTGCGGCGACACTCTGTTGCCCGATTCCATCCCTCCACTCGGGCGCGGTTTTGCTATCCTAGCCCGCATGGCTGTCACCTTGCGGAGTCTGACTGGCGCGTGCACCGCCGGAGTGTGAAATATGCGGGCTAGCGAGCACACGCGCACGCGTTGGAGCCTGGTCCGGCGGCTCAAGGCGGGCGGGGACGAACAGGCGTGGCAGGAGTTCAACGCGGCTTACGGCCCGTTGCTCCGCAGCCTGGCCCTCAAGTCCGGCCTCTCGCGCGAGGAAGCCGACGAGGCGGTCCAGGATACCTTGGTTTCGGTGTTCAAGAGCCTGCCGGCTTTCAAGGCCGACCCCGCCGCCGGCTCGTTCAAAAACTGGCTGTTCCGGGTTGCCCAGTGGCGCATTATCAACCAGTTCAACAAGCGCCCGCGCTACGCCGCCGCCGCCATCGCGTCGTTTCCCCGTGCCGACGCCGGCAGCCGTAGCACGGGGACAGCCCCGATCGAGAAGATTGCGGATGCAACGCCAAACGCCTTGGAGGAGGCTTGGGAGGCCGAGTGGCAGGAGAACGCTCTGGAGATCGCCTTGGGCCAACTGAAGCAGGTCGCCAAGGCCCGGCATTTCCAGGCTTTCTACCTGCATGTGATCAAGCGCCAGTCTGCCTGCCAAGTGGCCAAGGCTCTCGGGACAAATGTGGGGCAAGTGTACCTGATCAAGTGCCGTCTGTTGCCGGTGTTCAGGCGCATCGTGAAGCGGTTGGAGGGAAGGTTGCTGTAATCGGTGATGCCCCGGCTGGAATTAACCACAGAGACGCAGAGCCCGCGGAGGGCATGGTTTAGAGCGGACGGGGGGGGTCTGGGGATCGGCTGGGGAAACGGTGGGCTGGTGAACCGGGTCCGCCCGAACCGGCAAAGGAGTCAGCCCGCCACCCCCTGTTGCTCTGCGCTCTCTGTGCCTCTGTGGTTCAATCCCGACGGTGACAGTCACCGACACGGATCAACCACAGAGACGCAGAGCACACAGAGAAAACCCTTTGAATTCGCGGGGGGCTCAGGCACCTTCTCATCCCAAGGAGGAATCTATGGAACTTCATTTCGACGAGACAGATCTCAATCAGCTCAGCTACCTCACCATCGGTCTTGCCATGCAGGTTCACCGCGAACTCGGCCCCGGCTTGCTGGAATCGGCATACGAAGAGTGCCTGGCCTACGAACTACGGCCCGCCGGCCTGAGATTCGACCGGCAGCAGCCGTGTCCCGTCCGGTACAGGGAAGTTGTCCTGGAGTGCGGCTACCGCATCGACTTTGTGGTTGCGGGTGCACTGATTGTAGAGGTCAAAGCCGTGCAGGAGATTCTGCCCATCCACCGCGCCCAACTCCTCACCTACATGAAGCTCGAACGGAAGCCGCTGGGCCTGCTCATCAACTTCAATGTGCCCGCTCTCAAGGATGGCATCGAACGCCTGATCCTGGGCAACCAGTTCCGCCCGACACCGCCGAACTCAGCATGTTCATTGAGTCAGCCGTAGGCCATTCCGAAAGCTGGGTGGCCGCTTGCCGGTGGACGAATGCATCCAAATCGGAATCACCTTGGCGGATGCGGTCGAGCATCTGCACCGGAACCAGCTTGTCCACCGGGACATCAAACCGTCGAACGTCATCTTCGTCGGCGGACGTCCCAAACTGGCCGACATCGGCCTCGTGGCGAGCCTGGGTGAAGCCAGGACGATGGTCGGCACCGAGGGATTTGTGGCACCGGAAGGTCCGGGTACGCCGCAGGCGGACATCGTCAGCCTCGGAAAGCTGTTGTACGAGATTGCGACCGGTCATGACCGTGGGAAGTACCCGGCGCCCGTGACGAGTCTGGCGGATTCGCCTGATCGGGCGCTGCTTCAGGAAATCAACGAGGTCATCCTCAGGGCCTGCGAACCGGATCCCGCCCGTCGTTACGCGAGCATGGCGGCTTTGAGGGCCGAACTGCTGTTGGTGCAGGCGGGGGAATCGCTGCGGCGCTCGCGGGCGATCGAGCGGCACTTCCGGCGGTTTCGTCGGGGAGCAGTGGTGGGCCTGGGCTTGATCCTCATTGGGGCCACGGGCTTCCTCCTGGTCCAACGCGAACGGGTCGCCCGACTCCGAGCCGATCTCAAGGCGGCGAATATCGAGAAGACCGCGCAGGAAAGGGAAGCGGCCCTCGACCGCGACCGCCTGGTTTTGGCAGCCCACCTCGAAGCACAACGAGTCGAGGAGAAGTTCGCCAACGACCGCGCGCGGGAGGCGGTGGCGTATCTGGCGCAGTCGCTCCAACGGGACCCCTCCAATCACGTCGCGGCCGAGCGATTGCTCTCCGCGCTCACGGATCGAACGTTCGCTCGGCCCCTGACGCCGTCGTTGCGTCACGAGGGGAATGTCGAGATCGCCCGGTGGAGTCGGGACGGAGAGCGGGTGGTGACGGCCTCCAGGGATGGGACAGCGCGCGTTTGGGACGCGCGGACTGGCCAGCCTGTGACGCGGCCTCTCCGCCACCGCGGGCCGGTTCGCTGGGCCGACTTCAGCCCCGACGGCGGTCTGGTCGTGACGGCTTCGGACGACGGCACAGCGCAAGTTTGGGACGTGGGTCCTGCCGAGGTTCAGGCCGGAGCTTCGGGGCGCGGCTCGCTTTCGGAGGGCCAAGTTCCAGGAGGCCCTGATTCGAGCGAACAGGGAGTCGCAGCGCGCGTCCCGTCGATGGAACGAGCTCGCCGGCAGGTGGTCCTTTCTCATCAAGGGCCGATCGTCATGGCGAGTTTCAGTCCCGACGGACAGCGGGTGGTCACTGCCTCCGCCGATGCGACGGCACGCATCTGGGACGCGCGCAGCGGCGAACCAATAGGCAACACCTTGCGCCACGCGGGCCGGGTCAACGTCGCTCAGTTCAGCCGTGATGGGCGTCAGGTCGTGACCGCGTCCGACGATGGGACCGCGCGCGTGTGGGATACGGAAACGGGGCAACCTGTTGGCGGTGCGTTCGCGCATGAAGCTGGGGTAGCTTGGGCCGACTTGAGCCCCAATGGCCTGCGCGTCGTGACTGCCGGACGCGATGGCTCCTCGCGGATCTGGGAGACCCGCACAGCCTCGACGAGCGCCTCGGTTTCGGAGTGCCCAGTTCCACAAGACACTGATGCGGGTGAACAGCGACTTGCGGAGCTCGTCCCTGCGACGGGCAAAGGCCGCAAGTACGTGGCTCTCGTTCACCAAGGGCCGGTGGTGATGTCGAGCTTCAGTCCCGACGGACTGCGCGTGGTCACTGCGTCCGAAGACGGGACGGCCCGGATCTGGGATGCGCGGGACGGCCAGGCGGTGACGGGTTGGCTGAGGCACGGCGACCGGCTCCGCTCCGCACGGTTCAGTCCGGACGGGCTGCGTGTGGTGACGAGCGCCGAAGACCGGACCGCACGGGTTTGGGATGCCTTCAGCGGGCAACCTTGGACGGAACCCTTCGCGCATGGGCGGCGGCTGACTTGGGCGGAGTTCAGCGCGGACGGCGAGCGCGTGGTGACGTCCTCGGAAGATTCGAGTGCGGGCCTTTGGGATGTGAGACCGAACCGGGCATCGCGCCGGCGGGTTAGCTATGGGTTCGTCATCACCGACCTCCTCCAAAGTGCCGATGGCGCGCGCCTGTTGGTTGGTCTTGGGCCTTTCGAGGGCGTGGCCACCAACTGGCTCGAAGTCAAACACGCTGAGGAAAGTGCTGCAGTTTTTTTGTCAGCCGGAGTGCCGCGAGACACGCGGCTCTTTCGCTTGAGCCGGGACGGTCGGTGGGCGTTGGCCGTTTCGGGCGATGGCGTCTTGCGGGTTTGGGACATCGACTCAGGAAAGCTGCGCGGAGAACCTCGTTTGCTTGCGGACCGCATTCAGGCGGCGGAGTTCAGCCCGGATAGTACCTGGGTCGTCACGGGCGGCACCAACTGCGTTGCGCAGATCTGGGAGGTCGCCAGCGGGGCGCGCGTCGGTCCTCCGCTGCTCCACGAGGGTGAGGTGCGCTCCGCACGGTTCAGTCCGGACGGGCGCAAGTTGGTCACGGCCTCGATGGACGGCATGGCGCGCATCTGGTCTGTGCCGGAGGGGCCGTGCCTGCATGAGTTGCGTGGGCACGAGGAGGCCGTGAATGAGGCCGAGTTCAGTCCCAACGGACAACGTGTGGTCACTGCCTCCGCCGATGCGACGGCACGCATCTGGGAGGCCGAAACCGGACGGACAATCGGCAACCTGTTGTGGCATGAACGACGCGTTCTGCGGGCGTCCTTCAACTCGGACGGATCGAGAGTACTGACATTGACCGAGGGCGGCAGCGCGTCCCTGTGGGAGGCGGGCGACGACGGTTCGTTCAGAGGCCCCCTGGCGCTCTATGGTCGATTTGTGGCCGCGGAATTCAGTCCCGATGGCGGGCGGGTGCTGACGGTGGCGACGCCCGGCCAGGAAGGAGCTCGCCTTTGGGATGCGATGACCGGCCGTCCACTGAGTGAACCGATGACGCATCAAGCGGCAGTGCTCTGCGCGCGTTTCAGTCCGAACGGGCGAAGGGTCGTGACGGGAGCACGGGACGGCACAACGACCTGGTGGGAGGCGCCGCGGCCGCCCGACCCAGTGCCAGCGTGGTTGCCTGAACTCGCCCTGCTCCTCGCAGCCGATCGAATGGACACGATCCAAGCGTCTCGTGCCTCTGGCTTGGATCCATTGCGGAAGCTTCGCGCTGGGATCGAAGTGAGTTCAGCGGACGATTTCTATGGGCTCTGGGGGCGTTGGTATTTGGCCAGTGGATTGGACCGACCGGCGGCGCCCTTCGCGCCGTCCAGCGTTCTGCAGTATCTCGAACGTCAGATGTTTGGCCGAAGCCCGGCGCCGTTGCTCGAAGTGATGAGACTTCAGCCGACCAACTCGGTCGCTCTCTCTCGCCTCGCGGCGATGAGTCGCCAGGACGAACTGCGCACCAACGCACTGCTCCTGGCAGCGATCCACCATCACATCACGCGGTTGGCCGAACGCAATCCCGACGACCGCGTAGTGCTCTGGGCGGCCATTGACGTTTGGGCGAATGCCGGGGAACACGCGGAGGGTGTCGCCGCGATGGATCGCGTGATCGCCCGACAGCCGGATTCAATCAACGGCTGGGCCGCCCGCGGCGTGCTGTTCGACCGGAGCGGGCGGCGAGAGGAGGCGCAGCAGGCCTACGCCAAGGCGTTGGAATGTGCAACTGCCTCGCGGCAGGCTCCCGACTCGCTGCGGCGGACGATGCTCCTGCATCGGGCGGCGTTGCTCAGGCGTCTCCGACGCTGCGCGGAGGCGGTGGCTGACTACCGTTCGGAATGGAACATACCGCCGCGAGACCCAGCGCTCGAAGCCGGGGCCCTTGACCTGTCGGCCTTCTACAACGCCGCCTTGGACGAGGCTTGGTACAGTCACCAAGCGAACGGCAATCGGAGCCTGCAGGCGACGTACTTGCCGGCGACGCGGATTGGGCAGAGAAGCCGCGGTGTGGGGTGGCAGGACGAGGGCGTTGGAGGCGTGTGGTGTGATATGCGTGGCCTCGTCCAATTGGCCAGTCCGACTCTCGATCGGGATGCCCCCGGTTTCCCGCGGTGCGTCGAAGGCATCCCCGTCCGGCGACGGGCAAGCCGGCTCTGCTTCGTTCATGCCGCGAGCGGAGTCGCTCCCGATGGGACAATTCTCGGCTGCTACGTGATGCATTTCGGCGACGGCCGACGGTGCGAGATTCCGATTCGCTATGGCGAAGAAGTGCGCGCCTGGCGGGTCAAGGATGACCCGGCAACAATCGACCGGCTCGGTTGGGAGTACAAGAACGAGCCGAATCCGGCGGACGAGGAATTGCGGCTGTTCGTCACGTGGTGGTCCAACCCCTGGCCGGAGGTGGAAATCTCCCGCGTGGATTTGGTGTCGCGCATGGCGGCCGCCGCGCCTTTTTTGGTCGCGATCACCTGCGAGTAACCCAGGGTCCTGGGAAAGGGATTCACCTCTTGCCGGAGCGGCGTTACACGGATTGTGGCGTGGCGAGCGCCTTCTCCTGAGGGTAGAAGCTGCTCAGGCCGTCGCGGCGGTCGAGTCGGTCTTGGCCCGGCCCAAATCGCCGGTCCCGTGCAGTCCACCAGCCATTCCTGGCGGACGCCAGTGAGCGGATCGGTGCCGACCGGGCGTGCGCTCTTTGGCACCAGGAAGCATCGTCAACCAAGCTCATGGTTGTCGGCCCGTGGCATGATTTCCGACTTCACTGGGCTGCCTGGTCCTGGAGCGGATCAGCGAACCCCGGTGTGTGCGACGTGCGTCGCCGGAATGAGTTTCAGGCCGGTCAGGGCGGCGAGCTTGCGTTGCAGGTCATCGAAAGAGGCCAACGCGGTGCAACCGGCTTCCAGAGCCGCTGGAGAATCGGCCTCGAGCCAGCGGTTCTCGTTTTGAGAGCGCTCAGGGCGCCGGGTCGGGGGACCCGGCCTACAACCGCTGCATTCTTCGATGCTGTAGGCCGGGTGCCCTCACCCGGCGTCAGGCCCCTGCACGCAAAATGAGAACTGCTGGCCTCGAGCACATAGCTCTTGACCATGATCCCGGTGTCAATGTAGGTCTCGGCGATCATGTATTCTCCCGGTCGTAGTCCGTCACGGATTGCACGTCACCCTTGGCCGGACCGCCAGGGAACATCCGGCGGAGCCGGGCCAGCCGGTCGATCGGCGGGAGCGGCACCTTTCTCCGCCGTGCCGGGACGAGGGTGGCAAAGGGCAGTCCCCGCTTCGTGATCGTGATGGCTTGCGGTGAGAACAGCCGAACGCGAGACTGCCGGCCGATGCGGCGCCCAAGCGCCATGTCTGATGAACTCGAGCATGCATGAGCCAAACACCCTGCTATGAACACCGCCCCCTCCGTTCCGCGCCGCGCCTTTATCCAGAAGGCCGCCACCATCACCGCGATCGGCTTTGCCGCGCCGCACTTGGCCTCGGCGGCCGATCCGACGCCCTCGGCCAGTCCCCGTCCAAACAGCCGGATCCACGTTGGTCTGATCGGCTGCGGCAACATGGGGCGTGTGAATCTGGCCAACTGCGCCGTGCATCCGGACGTGGTGGTGACCGCGGTTTGTGATGTGGACGAGAACCGACTCGAACCGATTGTCGATCGGTTCAAGGGTTGCCGGGGGCACCGGGACTACCGCGAGATGCTCGAACGGAAGGATCTCGATGCGGTGATCATCGGCACGCTCCCGCACTGGCATGCGCTCCAGGCCATCGCCGCCTGCGAGGCGGGCAAGGACATCTACATTCAGAAGCCGATGACATTGCACCTGGCCGAGAGCCTGGCGGTGCGCAACGCCGTCAGGAAACACGCGCGCATCAGCCAGGTGGGCACGCAACACCACGCACGGGAAGAGCATCACCGTGTCATTGAATACGTCCGGTCCGGGAACCTCGGACCGATCGGCGTGGCGCGCGCGTTCAACGTGATGAACCAGACACCCCGCGGGATCGGGTCCGGGGGCCAGCAGAGCGTTCCGGAAGGGATGGACTGGGACCTGTGGTGCGGACCCGGGCCGCTTGTGCCTTACAACCGGCTGCTGGCCATGGATGCGTATCACCACTGTTCCTGGATGGATTTCAGCGGCGGTTGGACTCCCGGCAACGGGCCGCACATGCTCGACCTTCCGATCACGGCGCTGGATTTGGGATACCCGCTCGTGACCAGCGCCTCCGGCGGCCGTTTCGTGGTGCGCGACGACGGTGACGCTTACGATCATCACGAGGTGCTTTGGCGCTACCCCAACCTCACGCTCACCTGGATGATGTCGCTCACCAACAGCTATGGTTTTGATCTGCAAGGCGACCCGAAGCCGCGGACGCGCCTGGGCGTCTACTTCCACGGAGCCAACGGCACGTTCTACGCCGATTACCTTGGCGCCTCGACACTGGTGCCCGAGGGTGAAGCCCTGAAGGGCAAGCCCGTTCCGCCAATGTCCATCCCTCCTTCCCCCGGCCAGGAGCGCGAGTGGCTCGACTCCATCAAGTCGCGTCAGCAGCCCAGTTGCAGCGTGTTCCACCACGGCAAGGTGGATGTGCCGATTGTGCTCAGCCTGCTCTCCCTGCAATTGGGACGCTCGATCCGCTTCGATCCAGAAACCGAGCGCATCGTCGGGGACGACGAAGCGGCCCGTCGGGCGATTCCGGAATACCGCGCGCCGTGGAAGTTCCCAAGCGACTACCTGACGGCATGAACGCCTGTGCCCTGCATGCGTAAGATCTCCCCCGAACCAGTCGAGCCATGAATGCCACGCTTCGCGCCGTCGCCTTCGCCCTTCTGCTGCCGCCTCTTGCCGCCTCGAACGCCGGCGAACGGATGCCGCGCCCGGATGGCGACATCGACCTCATCGAACCGCTGGCGGGAACGCCGTTCACGAGCTACCGGCGCGAACTCCGCAACCCGGGAGCCACCGACCGCGAGGTCCGCACGATCGAGTTCATTCGGGAAGTGCCCCTCGACGCGCCCGCCTCGGCGTATCGCACGCTTGGTGTGGACGGCTTGAAAGGGGCTGAGGCGCCCGCCGCGAGCTACTTGTTCCTGGGCGTGGCCCGTCCCGACGCCACCGACGGCGCGGTGGGCGGCTGGCTCACCCAGGAACGCGGCAGCGGCAGTGTCCACAGCCGCACCAACGCCTCGGGGCTCGTCATCACGGCCCGGCTCGAATTTGGCCGGCTGCGTCTCAAGCCCGGCCAGAGAATCGTCACCGACGCGTTTGTCTTGGGTCGGTTTGCCGACGCGCGGCGCGGACTCGAGGCCTACGCCGACGCCATTGCCGGGGCGCACCGGATCACGCTGCCGCGGATCCCCAGCGGCTACTGCACCTGGTACTCGCAGCCGCATGGCGGCGCGTCCGACGAAAAGGCGTTGGCCGAACTCGCCGCGTTCTGCGCGAAGGAGCTCACCGGATACGGCTTCGACACGATTCTGGTGGACGACCAGTGGCAGGGGCCCGCCATCAAGAAAGGCGGGATCATCGGGAGCGGCCCCACGGGCAACTTCACCCGACACGATCCCAAAGGCCCCTATCCGTCCGGCATGAAGGCCAACGCCGGCCAACTCGCCCGCCATGGACTGCGTCCGGGGCTGTGGTTCACCCCCTTCTCGTGGGACCCGCGCGATCCGTTGTTCCGGGACCACCAGGACTGGTTCGTGAAGAAAACGGACGGTTCCTTGTACGAAGTGCTCTGGGCCGGTTGGTGCCTGGACATGACCCGGCCCGAGGCCCGCGCCTTTCTGTCCGACGCCGTCCTCCGGATGACGCGGGACTGGGGGTACCGTTACCTGAAGCCGGACGCGATGTGGTGCGGGCTGGCGGCCAAATGCACCTACCCGGGCACGGCCTACGTGGACGACCAGTTCGGCGACGCCGTGTTTGGCGATCCTTACCAGACCAACCTCGAAGCCTATCGCGCCGGGCTTCGCGCCCTGCGCGCCTCGGCGGGGCCAGACACCTACATCGCGGCCTGCAACGTCGCCCAGAACTTCCGTTCGATGGGAGGTTCCATCGGCCTGGTGGATGCGATGCGGATCGGTCCCGACACGGGCGCCGACTGGGGCGCGGTCCTGCCCAACTTTCATCTCGGCACCCGGTTGTACTTCCTCCACAACCGCGTGTGGCACAACGATCCCGATTGCCTGATGGTCCGCGCGCCGCTGACCCTGACCCAGGCCCGCTCCTTCGCGTCGTGGATCGCCGTTTCCGGTTCGCTGAATCTGGTCAGCGAATGGCCGCCCGGGCTGCCCGCCGACCGCCTCGACTGTATCAAGCGCTCGATGCCAAACACCGGCCTGGCAGCCCGTCCGCTCGACCTGTTCGAGAACATGCCCGCCCGGGTCTGGCATCTGACCGATGGACAGCGCCACGTAGTGGGCCTCTTCAACTGGGATGCCGGCAAGCCCATCACTGCCAGCGTCAAACTCGAACAACTCGGCCTCGAAACCGCCGGCGCGCGATTTGTCGGCCTGGACTACTGGAGCGGCGGGCCGGTCCCCATCGACGGCGCTACCCTCTCGGTCGAACTTCCGCCCTCGGGCTGCGGCATTGTCGCGCTGGCCCCGCTCCGCGACCGTCCCCAACTCCTTGGCACGTCCCGTCACATCACCCAGTGCTTCGTCGATGTCGGCGCTGACCAATGGACCCGCCCGGTTCTCTCGGGGACATGCAAGGTGGTGGGAGGCGACCCGACGGAACTGCGCATTGCCTTGGCCTCGACGCGTGGTGCGTGGAAACCGGTGGCCGCGGACGTCGCCTCAGCCGACCGCGAAGCCGGTGCGACGGCGTCCCTGAAGGAGGAGGGCGGACTGGTGCGCGTCACCCTAGGCGCTCCGGCGAACCGCGAAGTCCGGTGGTCGGTGCGTTTCGCCAACGAACCTGTCGCTTCCTGCGACGCACAAACTCAGAAGGAACGCCGCGTGAGGGCACGCGGCTTACAAAGCCCCGTGGGCTGGGCCCCCTGACCCGGCGTTGTTGATTCATGCCGCTCAGTCCAGTTCCCACACTCCACGAACACACATGCCTTCCTCGCCACAACGCTGGCGGTCGCCGCCTCTGTCCTGTGCCTCGGCGCGCCGCAACCGCTTGTCGTCGGTAATGTCGTAGCAGACGAGGTAGGTCGTGCGCATGGGAAGTGAAGTGGAGAATGGAAAATGGAAAATGGAGAAAGGGCGTGTTACTTGTGGGTGAGGAGGTGGAAGCCATGAACGAAGGAACAGAGCCGAGGGGGCAGGGGCACGGGCGCCCGCGGGACTTGCGGGAGCGCACTCTCCGCTTTGCCCGACAGATCGTCCGGCTCTATGTGTCGCTGGATCGTGGCGTGCTCGCCCAGACTCTCGGACGGCAGATGTTGCGCGCCGGAACGTCGGTTGGGGCCAACTACCGCGAGAGCGACCAGGCCCGGAGCAAGGCCGAGTTCATCGCGAAGATCGGCGATTGCCTCAAGGAAGCCGACGAAACCACCTATTGGATCGAACTGATTGCCGCGGAGGGGGTCGCCGACACCCCGGCCCTCACCGCGGCGTTGGACGAAGCCAGTCAATTGGTCGCCATCTTCACCACGATCCGTCGTCGCGCCGAACATAATCCCTAAACCGCCCACTCCCCCCTCCTTCTCCATTTTCCATTCTCCATTTCCCCTTCCCCTCGAGTTATTGACCTTGGTCGGGTTCAGCGAATACAGGGCCGGCAGGCAGGGCCTGGCCCGAGCGGACTTCGACCTCGGACGTGTCGCGATTGATGGTCTCGGCGATGACGCGGTTGGTCTCCTCGGTGAGGTACTGATGGAGCGTGCGGTCCAGTTCGGTGAACTCCGGCCAGAGGGTCTCGTTCACGAACCGGGCCGGCAGGCGGGCCACGACGGTGGTGTGGCGCTGGCGGGCGTAACGGTAGGGCCGGATCTGATAGCGGCGCAGCAGCGCGACAAACAGGCGGTAAGACCACGGATTGCGCAGGGCGAAGGTGTACTCGACGGGCGGATCGGCCTCAGCCGACGCAGCCAGGCGCTGACGGATCCGCTCCCGCGCCTCACTGGCCGCGGCCTTCTCCCCCGCCGTGGCCGCCCGGTCAGCGAACAGCGACTCGATCCGCCGGAGTTTCTCGATCAGGCGCTGCTGGTCGATGTTGTCGATATCCATGTTGTGCTTTCAGGCTGGCACCGCGCCCCCGCATCGGTCAAGCGGCACAAACAAACCCAGTCCAAAGTGGGCGCCGTAGCCCAGGGCGAGCAGGCCGCTGACCGGTTGGGCGAACGTCAGTCTGAAGGCCACGCCGGCGTTGCCGGTGAAGACCGGGGCCTAGTCCGAGAACTTCACCAGCGACTGATGGACGCGCTCGGCCACGGACAGATCGCATTCGAACACCGAGCATTGCAGATGATCGCCGTAGTTCTTGCAGCCCTTGAAAACACGGCGCAACCGATTGTCGTCGGTGATGTCGTAGCAGACGGGGTAAGTAGTGCGCATGGTCTGTTTCGGGTTGAGGGCAGTTGCTCAAACGGACTGGGCTGGGGTGAAGTTCACTTTGTAGTTGGTGCCGCTGCCGACCTGGATGCGGCGGGATCGGTAGATGGCGGACACGCCCCGGGCGCGGAGTTCGGCTTTCCAGTCTGCAAGGTCGGGTTCACCGAACGCGGGGTGACGCAGCAAGGAGCGCACGGTGTCAGCGGTGAGGGGTGTTTCCCACAAGGGCCAGGTGAAGCAGGGATGCTCACGGTCGTGGGTCCAACCGGCGGCGGCCGAGGCGCGGCCATCCCAGGCGCAGGGGAAGAAGGCCAGCGCGCGGTAAGCGAGAAGGTTGGCCATCCAGACGGTGCTCACGCCGGCCGGGCCGGGGTCGTCCAGGCGCAGGGCGTAGCGGGTGTCCTCGACCGGATCCCAGCGCATGGAGAGGCCGGGGTCGGAGTAGCGCCAGGACTGGAATATGGCTTTATGGAACCCGGCAACAGAGGCCTCGGCCATCAAATCCCGCGCCGTCTTGAGGAACCACTGATGGCCACTGCCTGTGATGAAGCAAAAGGGTGTGGGGGCGATGCGCTGTCCGTCATTCGGGCTGGCCTCGCAGCCGAAGGCCATAAGAAGGTCGGGGACGCCCCGGCTCTTGAGGCCGGCGGCGAGCAGGGCCTCGCCACTGTGGCCGCGGAATTCTTCGCTGGTGCAATCGGGGCGGTCGCCCAAGGCCAGCTCCGCTGAGGGACTCACGGACTTCAGCGCACGGAGGTAACCCTGCCTTGCCTCGTTGAAGTGGCGGACCAGCGGTTCGACGTCGGCCTGCCACGCGGACTCGCGCTCCTTGCCGCGTAGTTTCTGCGCTTTGACTCTTTTCTCGGCGTCTCCCCGGGCTTTCTTCGCCCGATCTAGCGCCTTTCTCGCAGCCGTGCATTGCACGGCCGCGCTCGCGGTGACCGGCTTGCCTCGGAGCTTTCGCCCCAGAAACCTCGCCAGGCCTGACTCGGTCAAAGGCCTGAGCCTCGACAGAAACGCCGTCCATCTCGGCCCGCGGCGCCAGCCGAGGCGGAGGTCGGGGTCGGTCTCGGAGAGCACGGCGAGCGTGCCGAGGGCGGCGAGGAAGCCGAGCGGGTTGGTGCCGTCCAGGGCGGGGAGGTCGAGTGGTTGAGGCGGCGCGCTCATGGCTGGGAGGCGGGGGCGGCGGACGAGGTTTTTGGATGGGCGCTGGCGTGCCAGTCGGCCAAGCGTAGGATAGCTTCGCGGTAGGCCAGGCCCCACCAGCCGAAGCGGCGGACGAGCCGCCAGAAACGGTCGCTCACGCCGGAATCGAGCCGGTGCGGTGGGGTGAGGGCCTGGCGATCGGTGGCCGTGAGGGAGATAGGCATGCCGCCGAGATGGCTTTCAACCGGCGGCGGCACGGGGTCTTCACACACGGGCGCAAAGGGCCGGGCGCGGCCGTGGTGGCTGGCGATCAGATGGAGGAACAGTTCGCGGTCCTCCGGGCCGAGGGAGGAGGCGGCGACGCGTTCAGCCAGTTGCAGGGAGAGCATTTCGTGGCGAAAGACCTCGGGCAGGCCGGCGGCTTCGCGGTTACGACGGGCCTGATCCTGGGAGCGCGGCAGGTCGGGGGATTTGGCGAGCGGATGGTCCAGGTCCGGGAGTCCGCCACGCAGGAGGACCTGGAAGCGGGGGTCGAGTTTGCCGGCGTCGTGCCAGCGGGCGGCGGCCTGGAGCAGCGCTGCGGTGGCTTCGTCGAGGCAGGAGCGGGCCAGGACCCCGACGGTCTGCTCGACTTGCTCGGTGTGGTCGGTAAGCGGAATTTCGCCCGGTGCTTCGCTCCACTGGTCGTCTTCGTCGGCGAAAAGGTCGGGTTCTTCCGCAGGGACGGCAGCGGGCGCGCGGAGCACGAGGCCACCGCCGGGATGAACGGCCACGTCGCGTTTGCGAACGTGGGCCACCGCGGCGAACAGGTCGCGCAGCCAGAGGTCCAGTGGCGAGGGTGCGCCGTCTTCCGGCGTCCAGTCGCGGACGGCGGCAAGGGCGTCGTGGAGTTCGGCGAGGGTCCAGTCGTCGCGCCCGGCGAGGTCCAAGAGGCCGGCCAGGGGCCGGCAGGTCGGCAGCCAGGGGGCGAGGCTGGCGCGGTGCAGGCGCAGGCTGGCGGGGCGGCCGGTCTGTTGCCAGGCGAGTTCCCAGAGGTCGAAGCGGCCAGGGCCTAGGGCCTGCTCGCGCAAGGCTTGGCCTAGGGCGTCGGCTTCGACCGGACTCGCGGGCACGGACAGGATGACCACGGCGCCGGGCGGGATGCGCGCCGGGTCGGTGAGGACTTCGGAATGTTCGCGCCCGCGCCAGAGCAGGAAGGGCGTGGCGGCGGCTCGGACTGGTGGAGTGTCGGTCGCGGGCGCCGAGCTTTGCACGTCGCCGGTGAGGTCGGCGCTGGCGCGGTCGCGCATCCACTGGCGAAGACGGAAGAGAGGCACGGGCAACATCTCGCCCACGACGGGCCGGCAGAGGCTGAGGATTTCGGGCCAGTCTTCGGGCCGCTGTGGGTCGAGGTCGCAGCGCCAGACGACACGGGCTTCTGGCTGGCCGCGGCCCTTGCCGTGGAGGAATGGGGCGATGTCCGGATCGGGGTGCGGCGACGGGGATGTCTGGCAAAGGAGATCCAGGTGCGCGGGCAGGAGGATGGGCGCGTCGGGGGCCGGGGCGAGCAACGGGAGGCGATCGTTGCCGACGGGCAGGAGCGGGGTGAGGGCGTGGATGCCGAAGTCCACGCGGCGAGTTTCTTTGCCTTTCGCGCTGCGCTCGGCGGTGGCCCGGCTTTGGAGGAATTCCCAGGTGGCCTTCAAGGCGTCGCCATAGATGGGGTCGGGGTCTTTGAGCTGGGACCGGGCGACAGCGATGAGCGCGGGTGCGTCGCCGGGCAGGCCGAGGCGGTTGAGGCGGCCGAAGCGCTGGCGGAGGGCATCGAGGCTGGCGCATTCGGTGACGAGGGCGTCGAAGCTGAAGTCGGCGCCGACTTCGAGGCACTGAGTCGCGACAAGAATGAGGGGACGCGGAGGCTCCTCGGGGTTGGTGGCGCGGAGCACGCGGTGCAGGGACGTGCCGGGACCGACCAGGAGGTCGCGTTCGAAGGGCCGGATACGGCCGGTGAGGAGGGCGACATCGAAGGCGGGGCCTTCGTCCGAGGCGCGGCCTTTCAGGGCTTCGGCGCGGAGCGACCCCGCGATGTCCGTGGCGCGGCCGACGCGGTTGACGATGACGCCGACGCGGCGTTTGCCGGCGCGGGCAAAGTCCGCGGCAGTCTCGGTTAGGCGCCTGGTGAGTGCCTCCTCGTCGTGCACGGACTCAAGGACGGCGGGTTTGCAGGCATTGAGCCGTCGTTGGAGGAGCGGGTGGTCCAGCGCCCCGGCGCGTTCGCCTGGAGCGGGAAAGGCCTCAAGTGGTTCTCCATCGGCTGCGGCGGGCGGGGTGGCGGAGAGAACGACGACGTGAAACGGAGTGTCGTTTCCCACCTCCGACCATCTGGCGGAGCGAAAGCGACGGACGGCGCGAAGGGTTTGGAGGAAGGGCACGGCGCAATGGGCTTCGTCCAGCAGGATGAGGCTGTCGTTGGCCGCGAGGCCGGCATAGATGGGCGCGGCGAGCTGGCTGTCGCCGTAGCTGCGGAAAAGCAAACGCGAGCCGAGTTGGTCCACGGTGCTGGTGATGATGGCGGGCTGGGAGGGGATGCGTGCCCGGTGGTCATCGCGCAGCACGCCGCCGCGGAGGCGGCCGACGGCAAGCGGGCGCTCGCGTGAGGGCATGCCGCGGAGGTCCAAAAGGCGTTCGGCCACGGTGCGAATGGCCGGGGCGGAGTCGGTGGCCAGTTTGTTCGCGAGGCACTTGGCGCGATCGAAGGCTTCGTCCACCACGATGCGGCGGTCCACGACGAACCAGATGCGTCGGGCGGCGGAGCGCTGGCCGCGGGGCCGTTCGGCCTGGGCGGCGAGCGCCCAGATGGCGATGTCCAGACAGGCGGTCTTGCCGGCTGCGGTAGGGAGGTCAACGGCGTCGGGCCAGGCGGCCGTGGCCACACGGTCGGCGAGCTGGGTTTGCCAGGGGAAAGGCTCGCAGGCCCAGAGGGTGTGGAAGAAGGTGGAGAAGTCGGGAAGCATGAGGGCTGACTCGCTAGGGCTCGCCGACGCCCGGTGGGGGCGGCTTGCGAAAGCCGGATGGTGTGGCGGGCGGGACATGGTAGCCGAAAAGAGCGAGTTTGGAGCGGAGCACTGCATCGAGACGCGGCTTGTCGGCGGGACGGAGCGAAATGAGACGTTTGCCTTCCTGCTGATAGAGTTGCTGTTTCTTGAGCATGCCGATCTGGTAGTCAGCGGTGTCCAGGCCCCAGTATTCGATATAGAGGTCGAGCTCGGGCAGGTAGAAATCGGGGCGGATGGCGTGGCCGCTGAGGATCCGGAAGCGCTCGTCGTACCGGTAAGCGATGTGGTGGGCGGCGAGCCAGTCGGCAATGAGCCGTTCGCCGTCGGACTGCACCAGGGTGCCGGCTTGGGCGAGGATGGTTTTTTGCAGCTCGACCTTGGTGTCGAAGTTGCGGCGGTCGAGGAAGACCTGGTCGAAGCAGGCGTCGCAGAAGGTGCGTTGGAAGGCTTGCTGGCTGCGGGTGTGTTCGTCGGGCGTGACTTCGCGACCGCAGCGGACGCACTTATGCTGGGCGTGCTCCTGTTCGAGGCGGAGAGCGTCTCGGATCGCTTGGGCTGCGGAATCGGCGGCGCGGCGGATGTAATCTTTGGCGCGCTCGTTGACGGCCAAGTCGTCGAGATCGTGGAGATGGTGGCGGGCGTCCGCGCCATAGAGCTTAAGGGCCTTCAGCGCGTATTGCTGGGCCTGGGGGTGCGGATCGCGCAGCGCCACGGGAGCCAGGGCCTGGACGGCAGCGACCGGCTCAGCGCCGAAGGAGGCGAGTTTGCCAATGGCTGAAGCGGCCAAGCGGCGGATTTCCGCGGAGGGAAAGGTGATGAGCCGCGCGAGTTCCGGGAGGGCGGTGGGATCGGTGCCCCGGCCCAGGGCGAGGGCGCGCTGCACGGCTTGGTGGTGGAGCTTCGGGTCCATGGAGGTGTTCATGGCGGTGAAGATAGAGCGCGTCGGCAAGCGGCAGCGAGTCAGCGGATCAAGCGATCATCGGCCTGAAAACTCCATAGCCCCGATACCGCCCCGCGCCCAGCAGAAGCGGTCCGCGCACCGGCTCGGCAAACGCCAGGATGGCGTGGGTGTGCCGCCGTTCGGTGCCGTCCTTGCGGCGCAGGCGCGGGTAGGCGTGTGCCGGCGGCGCGCCCAGATGGGCGGACACGGGCGTGAGGATCACCTCGCGCGGGTGTGGCAGGCCAATGCGCCCGCAGGCGGCGGCAATCAACTCGGCGGCTTCCTGCTGATAGGCGGCTTTATCTTTGGCCTTGGGATGCTGATCAAAGGCCACGGGCGTGACGGTGGCCCAATGGGTGGCACCTGCCGGGTACGCCGTCCAAGTGTCGGGGCGCAAGGCTAAGGGCGGGCGCGGCATGGTGACGGGTCCCAACGCCCATTTGCCGAGCCGGCCGAGCACAAGCTCTCGGGCGCGGCCAGCGGCCCGGAGAACCTCCTGCCGGAGGGAGGCGGGCATGGCTTCGGGCAAAGCGAGCGCCGCGCCCAGCAGGTGACCGTCAGCGTGCGGGTGCCCCACGACCGCCAGTGGCAGGAAGGCCAGGTGCGGTCGTTCCAAATGCAGGTGGTCGGGCGTGTGGCCGCAGATGACCTGCTGGGCCTCCGCAGAGAGGTCGTTGGCGTGGCTGGTGAGGGCTTCGCGCCAACGTGCGGTGAGGGCAAGGGTGCAAGCCACGTCGAGGTGCCGATACGGCCCGTCTAGTCGCTCCAGATCGAACAGGAGCAAATGCGGGCTGAAGACCGTGCCAGGGGCCGAAGCGGGAGCTGCGGCCTCGGCCGCGAGCGCGTAGCCGTGCTCGGCCAAGGGGCGTTTGCCCGCGACCGGGGAGCGGGATTTGGATTGGTCGCGCGGATCACGTGCCCGCTCGTGGCGCTGCTGGAAGTCCTCGTCCAGCGCCCGCAAGGTGCCGGGCACAGGTACGCGCATCGGGATGGTGGCGCGAGCGGAATCGGGCACCCACCGAGGCAGGGAGGCCGACGGCTGGTCCGCCAGCCACACCTGGACCAGGGAGGACGAATGTCCGATGCGCGTAGTCTTAGCGCAGAGAGCTTCCAAGGCAGCGCGGATGCCCGGTGGTGGGTCGGCCTGCGGCCAGTGCACAAAGGCGGTGTCGCCGGTCAGCCAGGCGCGGGCGAAAGTGCGGTCCTTGCGGTCTCGGGTGAGAGGCAACGAGTGCATCGGCGCGGTGGAAGGCCCCGTCTTGTCATTCACCGGCACGTATTGGGTGACGGTGGTGCGCGGACAGGCCTCCGGCGCGTGAACCTCGGGCGGCTCGGGCAGGCGCTCCAGCCAGAGCAGCGCCTCACGCTCGGCTGGGTCCGCGCCGGTTTCGTAGTGGGCGGCCACCAGGGCCATGAAGAAGCGGCCCGGATGCGGCGGCCACTCGAGCAGCTCATGCCGGCCGTGAGAGGCAACCACAAAGCCGTTGAGATAGCGGATGCCGAGGGTGAGCATGTCAGTCGGCTCCTTCGCCGGCTTCCTTGGTGGCTTCGACCTGGCTGAGGCGCACCAACTCCACGAGCTTGGGCTGGGGCTGCAAACGCAGGGGGGCGGTCGCCCAGGCCAGACCGGTAGCGGCTGCCTTCTCGGCGGCGTCGGTGAGGATGGCCACGGCTTCATCCGCGGTGAGGGAATAGGGCTGCGGCGCTTCGCCAGGCTTGGCGAGCAGCTCCCAGGTCATCGGCCCGTCGGGCCAGAGCAGACAGCGCGAGCGCAGGCCCATGCCGTTTTCGAAGGCCAGCGTGGCCGCGCACAGACCGAGAGCGGCCAAGACTGTGCGGGCGGCGCCATCGGCTTCCGTGCAACGTCTGCAATACTCCTCGTCTTTCTCGTCTTCCTTACGTTCGAGTGGAAAGCGGAGCCGTCGCAGGACGATGAGCGAGAGCGTGGTGATCTGCTCGGCGTATTCGAGGGTAACACCAGCGTAGTGGTTTTCGTCGGTCTTCTCGGTTCGTTGCTCTGGGAACGGAACGCTGCTGTGGTTGACTTTGGACGGGGGCACCGCCCCTTTGGCCCTCGGGTCGGCGACGCTCCAGCTCTTATCCGCAGCCTTGAGGACCTTGACCGCAGCCCGGATTTCCAGCGGGTCCCGGCGCACGCCGCGCAGCAGGTCACCGACAGCGGTGCCTACGCCCACCACCTCCGAGACCACGGCCCGCTCGAACTTGGCGCCGAGGCCACCTTTGGGGCCGGTGGAGTCCCACATGCCGAAGGTCAAAGAGGTGGGACACAGCTTGTACAGGGGCGTGGCATTAAGCGGGCTGACTTCGTTCAGGCTTTTCGCTGCGGGTGACTTGCGAAACGGTTGGCCGTCCACCTCACTGTCGCGCAGGATGGCGTCAGCCAGGCGGTGCGGGACCTGGAGGCTGGTGATTCTGCCAATCCTCTCGATGAGTTTCCCGGCTTGGTCGCCGGCTTCCTTGTCGCCCGTCGGCGACCACGGGCTGAAGTCCACCTCGATGAGCGGAAGCTGGAGTCGGCCGGCGTTCACCGCCTCTTGCAAGGCCAGTTCCATGCGGTTGGCCTGGGATTGGACGGTGTCGAGCACGACGCACGTCACGGGGTCGGGTCGGCCGGGCACGCGTCGTTGCTCTACGGCATAGACAGCACCGGCGAAGGTGGGTGGAAAGACCTTGTCGCCCTCGCCGCCACCAGGCTGGAGACGGCGACGGCAGCGAAAGGCGGCGGCTGTTCCGGCCACGGCTTGTTGAAGGACTTGCAGAGTCAGGGTTTCAGGCTTGGTCATAGTTCGTTCCTTGGGTGTTCGGCACCGCAGCGGCCGCCAACCGGGTGTCGAGGTGAGTCTCCAAGACCCACACTCCCGCGCGGTGGAGCGGCGCCTTTCGACCACGCTTCGGCTCGTTTCATGGTATCGGAGATTGTCTCATCCGAGACAACTTCTGGAGCGGCGCCTTTCGACCACGCTTCGGCTCGTTTCATGTGGCGGCAATTCTGGCACAGGGGGTGGGACAAATACGGGGGTAGGGTCGTAACTTTTTGGTGGCGGCCATCAGGGTGCCGGGTGCCGTGAAGGCCCGGGGAGCGCAGCGCCGTCCGCCCGGGCCAGGGTTTGAGGTCGCAATGTGCGACCTCAAAGCGGCGAACTCCCCGGCGGAGAACTGGAAGCAATGGAAGCAATAGTGAGGCGGGAAACGCATGGGATTGCGGCGGACCTGCTGCAGGAGGCGCTTGGTGCTCACGGCACGTAGACCGGCCAGGTGAACGGTTCGAGCCAGGCGCGCTTCACGGTTGTGTTTCCATAGGCTTGATCGCGCGCGAGTCTACGCCGTGGTTCACCGGGTCATCAAGGGCACGTACTCGGCGATTTCGCCGGTGAGGGTTTTGGCCAGGAGGCGCATCTGGAGTTCGAGGGCGCGGCGGTAGCTGACTTTGTAGTCGAACAGCGGGTGGGTGAGCAGGGCGGTCAGGCGCTGTTCGTAGGCCTGGAAGTAGCGTTTGCGTCCGGCAGCGGTGAGATTCACCGCGTCGCCGGCCCGGACGAAGTCCTTCACACTCAGGATGCGGTTGTTGATGCAGGCCAGGGCGACGGACTCGGCCACCAGCGGACGAAACTCTTCCATGACGTCCAGGGCCAGGGCGGGACGGCCAAAACGCGGTTGGTGGTAGAAACCGACGTACGGATCGAACCCCACTGCCAGAGCCGCGACGGTGCAGTCCTTTGCCAGGAGACTGTAACCGAGCGACAGCAGCGCGTTGACGGGATCGGTCGGCGGACGCCGGTTTCGATGCTCGAAGTTGAACCTCAACTGACCATCCCAGGGATCAGGCGCGTCGGCCAGTTCATCGGCGGTTTTGAGCATCCCGTTGAACTCGGCAAAGTACGCGGCGGCGGCGGCGCCTTCGAGGCCGAGGAGTTCCTCACGGCTGGTGGCCGTCAGCGCCTTGTCCGCGAGGTGCTTGAGTTGGGTGATCACGCCGGGCGGCGGTTCGAGGTGATTCCGCATGAGCATGGTGCGGTGATTGCGGATCTTGCCGTGGACGAACTGCCGGCTCAGTTCGAGCGCGAAGGCGTCGTCGCGGACCCGACGGAACTGCTCGATGCGCAGGAAGACGTTCTTCAGCTCGTGCCCGCGGGTGATGCCGTAGAACCAGCCGCCCATCGAGAAGTACGTGACCGGGATCTCCGCCTCGCAGAGGGCCTGCACGGCCTGCGTCGAGATCTGGATGTTTCCGAACAGCGCCACGTGCGAAACGTCTTTCAGCCGCACCTCGTCGAGCAGGGCCCGCTCTTCCTTGACTTGCAGCACTTCGCCTTTCCGCCCCACCCGCAGACCCGGCGTGTTCAGGTAGAGCGAGCGGCTGTCGTCCCGCGCCGCAATCAGCCGACGCGGCGTAGGACAGGGCGGCGGGGTTGGCCTGCGGACGTCCTCCGCGGTCTCCGCCCCCGCCGCGGTCTTAAGGAACCGCGTCTCATCGGGCAGGCAGACCGTGACCAGCGAACAGCGCGGGCACTTGGGCGAATTGGCCAGAGGGGGCGGCATGGCGCCGGCAGCGACCGTGCGGGCCCGGGCGATGTTGTCTCTCACCCACGCCTCGAGCTCCGGCGTGACCGGCAGCCGCACCCGCTGCTTGGTGGCGCGGTAATAGATGACGCCCTCGGAACAGGTGTAGCCGTTGTCGCGGAGGATCAGCGCCTGCACCCCAAGCTGCATCTTGTCGGCATCCCACAGTTCGTTGCCATCGTCTCCTTCCCTGGGCGCTCCCGCCTTGTAGTCGACCGGGCACACTTCGAGCGCGCGGAAGAGGTCGTCACCGCCCGTGCGGGCCTCGATCAGGTCCATCTTCGCCGTGGCGCCCAGGCGGGCCGAGCCCATCTGCACCGAACGGGAATGAATGACGTCGTCGGTTGATGGTTCGTGGTTGATGGTTGATGGTTCGCCGGTGTCGGCCACTGCGGCCGCCGGCGGCAGGGCGCCGTTGCCTGTGTCCACCCGCCGATGCAGTCCCTTGCCGCGCAGCGTGTCCGCATTCTCCACAAACACGCCTTCGACAAACTCGTAGTAGAACAGCCGCGGGCAATAGACAAACTCGTTGAGCATGCGGGCGGGGATCACGTCGGCCGCCGTCCCCTCCACCGATCGCGCGGAGTGGTGAGTTGGGGGCGAGGCGTTGGCGTGGGTGGCCGCCGGCTGTTGGACTGTCCGATTGGCCACGGCGTCCCCACCCGCTTCGGCTGGCGGATACTCCTGCCGCATGACCTCTACCACGCGCTCCCGGATTTCCTGGGGCGTGGGCAGACCGAGCGGGCGTTCTCCCGCCGTGTCAACTGCGTCGGTTGCGGGAGCCGGGCTTGCTGCCGCTGCCTCGGACACGAACCGCGCCGGCTGATTCCGGGGAGCGCATGGGCCTCGCTTGCGCGCGTCAGCGCCCTCGCCGACGGATGTCCGAGGCGGATCCTGTTCGGTTGTTTTCATGAGTCGCGCATGGCGAGTTCGGGAAACAACGAATGGAAGGAAGTCATGCGGAAGGGGGAGTTGAGAGTGCAGAGTTGATTGCGGTCGCATCACCGGGAAACGGCCTTTTGCTGGACCCGCTTGGCGAAGCCGGCCACGCGGATCACCTGGAGCCGGTGCACGCCCCGGGCGATGAGCTCCGTCTGATCATGAGCCTCGACCTGGAAGGTGATGCGCGCCCCATCCACATGGATCACGCGGGCCGCACAGGTGACGGTGTGTCCCAGGGGGGTAGGCGCGACATGACGCACCTCGATCTCGAGACCGACGGTGCTCTCGCCGGTCTCGAGACAGGGGAGGACGGCCGCGCGCGCGGCGTGTTCCAGGAACCAAATCAGCCAAGGCGTGCACAGCACGGGCGGCATGCCGCCGTCGGCGAAATCGATGGCGTGTTTTGCCTCCACGACGAACTTCTGTTCGCCCACGGCTCCCACTTTCGGACGGCCCTTCATTGTCGATTGGCGCGAGAATGGCGCGAATCCCTGTGGAAGTCGAGGCCGGTCGGCAGCGCGGCGTCCACGGCCAACTCCCGCTCGGAGGGGCCGGGCAGGTATTCGACACCGCCGCCGAGGCGAAGAGTCTGGGGGGTCAGCCGTTCGTTCCAGTCCGAACCTGAGAAGTGCCCGGTTCCTGGGGCTTGCGCGGTGCCGGGCAGACTCCGCGCCGGAGCGCGCGAGAATTGGCTCGCGCAGGCCGCGCGGTTTCCGAAATACTCGCGCCCGTGAGTCGAAGCAACGACGGTCATTCCACCGCCGCCTCCATGCCGGCCCCGCCTGTCCATGCTCCGGAGTTTCACTTGCCAACCGAGGGTTTCCAGGGGACCCCTGAGGAGATCGAGCGCCAGTGGTTCGAGCAGGTGTACCGGGGGCGCGGCGACACCATGAAGCAGCTCACGCCGCGGGCCGTGCTGATGGGATCGGTGCTGGGGGGCGTGCTCTCCCTGACCAACATCTACATCGGGCTGAAGGCCGGCTGGGGTTTTGGCGTGGCCATCACCGCCTGCATCCTCTCCTACGCCATCTGGACCACCCTGTACAAGCTGCGCGTGGTGGGCAGCCAGATGACGATTCTGGAGAACAACTGCATGCAGTCCACTGCCAGCGCGGCGGGCTACTCGACGGGTGGCACGCTGATCTCCGCCTTCGCCGCCTATATCATCATCAATGGCCAGCCGCTGGGCCTTGGGCTGACGCTGGCGTGGGTGTTCTTCCTCGCGGTGTTGGGCGTGACGATGGCAGTGCCCATGAAGCGCCAGATGATCAACATCGAGCAACTGCGTTTCCCCAGCGGCATTGCGGCGGCCGAGACGCTCAATGCGCTCCATTCCAAGGGCGATGGCGGCATGCGCGCGGCCAAGGCCCTGGGGATCGCCGGCGGGCTGGCCATGGCGAGTCAGTTCTGGGTGGATGGGCTGCGGCTGATCAGCCACGCGTGGGAGCGGTTCCAGCTCGGCGAGTTTGTCGGCACGCTCAATGAAGCCATCTGGGGCAAGGCCTGGATCGGTCGGACGGTCATGTTCAGTTGGGACCCGATCTTCATCGCGGCAGGGGCGATCACGGGCATGCGGGTGTGCGCGAGCATGTTCATCAGCGGCACGCTTTGCTGGATGGTGTTTGTCCCCCTGCTCCAGAGTCATGGCGTCACAGACGCCACGGGTTTCAGGGACCTCGTGCAATGGACGCTCTGGGGGGGGACGGCGTGCATGGTGAGTTCCGGCATCCTCTCATTCGGTCTCCAATGGAAGAGTGCCTTGCGCGCCTTCCGCGGGCTGGGCGCCATGTTCCGTCGGGGTGCGAAGGGGACGGATGAAATGGACGCCATCGAGGTGCCCAGCGCCTGGTTCCTGGTGGGCCAGGTGGCGGCGCTGGTTGCCCTGGCCTGGCTGGCCCAGGCCTCCTTCGGCATGCCGTACTGGGAGAGCACGCTCGCGGTCGTCCTCTCGTTCCTGCTGGCCCTGGTGGCGTGCCGGGTCACGGGCGAGACCGACACGACACCGATCGGCGCCATGGGCAAGGTGACGCAGCTCACGTTCGGCGTGATCAATCCCAGCAGTCCGAACGTCAACCTGATGGCGGCGAACATCACCGCCGGCGCCGCTAGTTCTTCAGCGGATCTGCTCACGGACCTGAAGAGCGGCTACCTCCTGGGCGCGCATCCGCGGCGCCAGTTCCTGGCGCAGTTTTCCGGCATCTTCATCGGCACCGTGGTGACCGTGTTCGCTTTCACCGCCATGGTGCCCAACGCGGAGATCCTGGGATCCAACCAGTTTCCCGCCCCCTCCGCCATGACCTGGGCCGCCGTGGCGAAAGCCATGACGGGCGGGTTGAAAGCCATGGAACCGATCAAGCTCTGGTCCATCGTCGCCGGCGGCGCGCTCGGCATCGTGTTCTCGGTGTTGCCGATCTGGTGTCCGCGAAAGGCAAAATACATGCCCTCGGCCGCCGGGGTCGGTCTTGCGTGGGTGTTCCACTGGTACTACGGACTGCTTTTCTTTTCAGGCGCAGTCCTCGGCTGGTGGTTCCAGCGTCGCTCGCCCAAGCAGGCCCGGGAATTCACGTTCCCGGTGGCCTCGGGCATTATCGCGGGCGGATCGTTGATGGGCGTGATTCTCATCCTTTGGGAGAACGGGCCCGAAATCGCGCGGAAACTCATCGAGCAAATCCACAACTAGCCCGCATATTTCACACCCCGACGGTGCACGGGGCGGTTAGAATTCGCGAGAGGACTGCTATGCGGGCGAAAAACAAAACCGATCGCCAACCCAGAGAGGGAGCACTGCCGCGGACTGTCCCCTGCAAGAGAAGCCCCGCCATCGCGGTAAACACCGCGCGCGGCGATCCAACCGCTTCGCGCGTGTATCGAGGCAGCCCGGCGAGCTTTCATGCGCGTTCGAAGAACGCAGAGCAAGACAGGCAAGGCGAGCCTGGAGTGTCTCATTCACCAGGTCGAATCGGGCAAAAACGCGCGGCTTCCACGGCCTTCAGGGTGTGAAGCCGGCTGCAAGGAGACATCGCGCCCCGCGCGAAAAGCAAGTGTTACCCGAAAGGCCGCATGGATTGCCGCCGCCGGACCTCGACAGCAACCCCGCCATTCTGGCAGGCTCTCGCCGTGGGCGTCAGCAAACGGCAATTCGAACAGATGCAGGATCGGTTGGCGACCGGCCATCGAGGGGCTGAGCAGACGCCCGCGCCGACGCCCTCCACTCGCCCGAATCCGCCCCGGGTCATCCTGGGGATCGATCCTTCTCTGCGGGGGACCGGGTACGGAGTGATTCGCACGGCGCGTCCGGGACCGGAAGCGCTTGCGCTGGGAGTGATCCGATGCCCCGCGGCGTGGCAGCGCTCGCGTTGTCTGGCGCGGATTGCCCTGGTCTTGCGCGAGGTGATCGCCCGGCATCAGCCTGGCGCGTGTGCGATCGAGGGCTTGTTCTTCGCCCAGAACCTCCAGACCGCGCTGCTCATGGGCGAGGCGCGCGGGGCGAGCCTTCTGGCCGCAGCCGAGGGCGGGCTCGAGATTTACGAGATTGCGCCGCGCAAGGTGAAGCAGGCGATTGTCGGTTACGGCGCCGCGGGCAAGCCGGCCGTCGCCAAGATGGTGCAGCGCCTGCTCCATCTGACCGAACTGCCGGCACCCGATGCGGCCGATGCCCTGGCCCTGGCCCTGACGCTGGCGCAGGAGCATGGGCGGTTTTCTCTGAATCCACTGCGACGCGTATGATCGCATTTCTCCATGGCATTCTCACCGAGAGCCTCCCGACACAAGTCACCGTGGACGTCCACGGCATCGGGTACGAGGCTCTCATCCCGCTTTCTTCCTACGATCGCCTGCCCAAGGTGGGCAGCGAGGTTCGGTTGTTGACTCACCTCGCCGTGCGAGAGGACGCGCACGTCCTATACGGCTTTCTGACAGCGGCGGAGCGCGACCTGTTTCGGCTCCTGATCAACACGGTGAGCGGGATCGGCCCCAAGATCGCCCTCAGTGTCCTGAGCGGCATGACACCGACGGTGTTTCGGGGGGCGGTCGCCACCAGTGACGTCAAGGCCCTCTCGCGCATCACGGGCGTCGGCAAGAAGACCGCCGAACGCATCGTCGTTGAACTGCGCGACAAGGTCGGCCCGGTGGGCGCCTGGGAAGCCAGCAGCACCCAGCGGGGCTTGAGCGCCGAGGACCAGCGCGCCAACGACGCCGTTTTGGCGTTGATCGCCCTGGATGTCAAACCGCCCCAGGCCCACGAGGCCGTGCGCGCCGCCCAGGCCTTGCTCGGCCCGCAAGCCACCATCGAGGAGTTGGTCCGGGTCGCTCTCAAACAAGGCAAGTGATGCCCGCAGAGCCGGTCAAACCTCGAACGCGACGCCCCCGCAGCTCGGCACGCGTTGTTCCGCAACAGCCCGGCTGGCGGGGACGGCTGGGTGCGGCGGCGATTTACAGGCTGATTTGCACCGTGGACGCAACGCTGCGCTACAGCATGTCGGATCCCTCGAATGCGATGCGCACCATCACGTCGGGCCCCATGCTCTTCGCGATCTGGCACAACCGCCTGGCCTTGTCGCTCTGCCTGAATCGGCGCTTCTTCATCCCCGCGCGCCCCGGTCAACGCCTGGCTGCCATGGTGAGCGCCAGCAGGGACGGCGGTTTGCTTGCCCGTATCCTCGAATTGTTCGGCGTTCAACCGGTCCGCGGCTCGACAAGCCGCCGCGGTCACCAGGCCCTGCTCGAAATGGTGACCTGGGCCGAGCAAGGATACGATCTCGCCGTCACCCCCGACGGCCCGCGCGGGCCACGTTGCGTGGCGCAGGAAGGCGTCGTCGCCTTGGCCCAGGTCACTGGGCTGTCGATCGTGCCCGTCAGTTATCGTTTGGGCTGGAAATGGCAGGCCAGGAGCTGGGATCGCTTCCAAATCCCGCTTCCGTTCTCGAGTTGCTGCGTCTGTCTCGGCGAGTTGATCAGCGTTCCGCGCGAGGCGTCCCCCGCTGAACGCGAGGATCTGCGGCAACTCCTCGAGACGCGCCTGCGCGAGCTCGGTGCGGACTGATGCATGTGCGTCAGTGCGCCAGTGCGTCAGTGCGGCGAGATCGTATGCGGATGCACATCCCCGGGCATCCGCAGTTACTCTCCGGGCAACAACCGAACACTCCGAATCGCTTGCCTCCTGCCAGGCCTGCCCCTCGAATTCGAGAACGAGGTACACGGTCCGCGGCGCCATCGAGCTGTAATAGTCCCGCGCACGAGGAGCGGTCGCGGGCTCGCGGCAGTCAAATCCCAACTCCTCGAGCTTGGCCGCCGTAAGCCAAGGCGGCGCACCTCGATCCCAAGATTCGCTGCCCTGGGCTGCCCACTGCAGGCGGAGCAGCATGACCGTGCTCTCCCCCATGAACTCCGGCAAACGCAGTTCGCGCTCCGTGAGCTCGATTGTGCCCCCACGATCCTCGCTGCGATTGCGGATGCTGGAAACCACAGCGCCCAGATTCGCGGCGAGCACAAGCAACGCCGCTCCAACCCACAGCCAGCAGGGCGGTATAATAGTCCGACACTGCTCGTCCGAGAGACCAGGCCGTCGCTGCCACCAGAGCCAGCGGCGCCACCGCGAGCACGCCGACCTGCGCCGACCACGGCAGCGACCCCCAGATCCGATGCAGGAACAGGACAAATCCGGCAAAGAAAGCCACCGCGCCCAGCAGGGAGACGATCCGCATCCCCATCGAGATGCGCTTGGCCGAATCATCGATATCGACCGCGTATTGACGGTTGAGGGCTGTCAGCAGGCGGGTGTGGTGAGCCTCGAGCGTTGCGCGCTGTTCGGAGGTCAAACGCAGGCCCTCCTCACGTTCCAACTCGGCAAGCTCTGCCCGGAACGCGGCGATTCGGTCGGCACGCGCCTGCGCGTCGCGTTGATGGTTGATGCTCAAGGTCGAACCCTGGACAACGTGTGTGTATCAGCGTTTGTTCAAAGCTGACAAGCCTGTTCTCGGGCGGCGGGCCGTCGCACTGCGAGTTCCACAACGGGTGTTGCCATCAGGATCCATGCCACCAGGAACAACGGCCAGTTGAATGAACCGGGCAGCAGGCCGCGGAGGGCATCGATGCCTTGACCCGCGACACGGATGGAATCGGCCATGAACACGTAAAGCGCGAGCCCGATGCCGATCAAGCAGATGGAGAGCGTCAGCCGCGATGGCCAGCAGGGGCGGCCGGGGGCATCGCGACTGACCACCAGAGTGCCGCCCGCGATCATGAGCAAAGCGATCGAAACCGGCGCCAAAACGGGCCCCCACCATGGCAAGGGCAACAGGAACAGGATGTCCCAGTCCAGAATCGACCGCGGCCAGGGCGTCATGACGCGCAGGAACACATAATAGAAGATGTCCCAGAATCCGAACGCGATGGTGCCAAAGGCCAGCCGACTGCGCCAAGTGGTTCCAGCGAGCCAGCCGGTGGTTCCCAGCATCAGGAGTGTCGCCAACTCGCGCACCAGTTCCGCGCTCCCCAGCGCGGCGGAATCGGGCAGTGGAAGCGCCTGGTACGGTTCAATCCGGTCAACCAGTGTGCGGATGTAGAAGACGCAGGCGGCCTCGACCCAGGCCATGCCGATGGCAAAAGCCGCAACGACCATCCAGGTCAGCGCGCGGCTCGGATCATGCGGGTGTGTCTTCATGGCCAGGCGGCCCGCGTGTGTCACACCCGTTCTTCGAGATCACTGTGTCGTCTTCGCCAGCGGGTGCCGGTAGTGGCGCTTGATCCGGTAGCAGGAGGAGAGGCTGGTCCGGCCCTCGTCGTTTTCCCACACCTCGTCGTATACGGCCTTCCGCGGCTCAGCGCGGAGCGGTGTTTCCTTGATAATGTTGCCCTTCTGATCGCACTCGAGTTCAAGGAAGCGCGACTTCTGGGACCGGTTGAGCCGGTTCGACATGATCACCAGGACTTTCCGTTGCTTGGTCATGTTTAAATTCAGGCGCTATAGTGCGGACTGCCCCGGTGCCCCGTCAACGATTACCGTGAACACGATTACCATAAAACCGAGCAGTTGCCGCTCGACACCCGCGTCCGAAATTGAAAGCCTGCCGCCCATGCAAATGTCGATGCGCCTCCTGGTTCCGGCGACCTGTCTGATCGCGCTGGTCTCTGCTCTTGCCGACTGGCCGCAATGGCACGGCCCAAACCGCGATAATGTGTCGTCCGAGACAGGCCTGCTCCAGTCCTGGCCCGAGGGCGGGCCCCCGCTTCTCTGGAAATCGGCCGGACGGGGCGGCGGCTACAGCGGGCCTGCCGTCTCAGGCGGTCGCGTGTACAGCCTGGGATACCGGGAGGCCGACGAGGTGGTCTGGGCGCTGGACGCCAAAGACGGCAAGGAGATCTGGAGCACCAAAACCCTTCAGGCCGACACGGGCATGGGGTATCCCGAAGGTCCGCGCTGCACTCCGACCGTCGACGGGGATCATGTTTACGTGCTGAGCGCCGGGGGGAATCTTGCGTGTCTCGAGAAGGCGGGTGGGAAACTGGTCTGGCACGTGGATCTGGTGAAGGATCACGGCGGCAAGATGATGTCGGGTTGGGGCTATTCGGAGTCGCCCCTGGTGGATGGAGGCCGGGTGGTCGTGACGCCCGGAGGGCCGCAAGGCACCATGGCGGCTTTTGACAAAGGATCGGGCAAGCTCCTCTGGCGAACCAGGGAGATGACCGATCAAGCCGCATATTCCTCGATCGTCATGGCCACACTCGCGGGGACGCCCCAGTACGTTCAAATCACCGACGCCCACGTCTTTGGCGTGTCGCCCGCTGACGGCAAGGTCCTGTGGCGCGCTGCCCGCGCGGGTCGGACGGCGGTGGTGCCGACGCCCATCTGGCATGACGATCATGTCTACGTGACGTCGGGCTACGGCGTCGGGTGCAACCTGTTCAAGGTGACGAAGACCGGCGCGGCGTTCTCCGCCCAACAGGTCTATGCGAACAGAGACATGGTGAATCACCACGGCGGAGTTTTGCGGGTGGGCGGCCATCTTTACGGATACTCGGACGGCAAGGGCTGGATCTGCCAGGAATTCAAAACCGGGACGACCCTCTGGGCTGAGAGACGCAAGCTGGGCAAAGGCTCGCTGACCTGCGCCGACGGCCACCTGATCCTGCGGTACGAGTCCGGACCCGGAACGATCGTCCTGATCAAAGCCACACCCGAAGGTTTCCAGGAAACAGGACGCTTCGATCCGCCCGATCGCAGCAATCAAAACAGTTGGCCGCACCCGGTTGTCTGCGACGGCCGCCTCTACGTGCGCGATCAGGACATCCTCCTCTGCTACGATCTGAAGCCTCAAGGGCGGTGAGATCGGAGATGGGAGTTCGGAGATGGGAGTTCGGAGATCGGTGCGGCGGTGCGTCA
>CAYPUR010000001.1:31879-44719 GCA_964413865.1 uncultured Verrucomicrobiota bacterium | reverse complement strand
TGAACCGACGTTGTAGGCCGCGTGCCCCCACGCGGCGCGAGGACAGACACCGGTTTAAACGCCGGGTCAGGGGACCCGGCCTACAGAGGGACAGACACCGGCGTTGTCGGCCCGCGTGCCCACGGTGTTTTCTGCGTGACACCGGCTTCCAGTGGCCTATAGTGCAAAGCGTCTCGTGACGACCCTATCGTCTAGTGGTTAGGACACCACCCTTTCACGGTGGCGGCCGGGGTTCGAATCCCCGTAGGGTCGCCAAATATCCTCTTTCGGCCCGTCGCCCCTCCCTGGACCTTTTTTTGCAGGACCCCTCAGTCTTGATCGATCGCCCCACGCGGGGGGGTGCTTCAAGGATTCGCCAGCGGCCGCAGCCAGATGTTCCGGAAGCGGACGGGGCTGTGGTGGCCGCCCAGAGCCAGAGGGCCCCGGCTGACCTTGCTCTTGTACTCGGGCACGATGCGGTGCCCGGTCTCGCCGTAAACGGGCGTGTTGAGGTGCACCAGCACGCCATTGTGGAACATCGTGACGCGGGCGGGCTCGATCAACTTGTCTCCTTCAAACACGGGAGCGGTGAAGCAGATGTCGAACACCTGCCATTCCCCAGGCGGGCGCGTGGCATTCACCAGCGGAGGCGTCTGCCCATAGACGGCGGCGGCCTGACCGTCGGGGTAGATCTTCTCCGTCCAGGAATCGAAGATCTGGATTTCGAACATGCCCATGAGCATGACGCCGTTGTTGCCCCGGTTGTACCATTCGCCGCCGGGCGGGTTGGGGGCCATCCATTCGAGGTGGAGCTGGTAATTGCCGAATTCCGCCCGCGTCTTGAGCATGCTGGCTCCCACCGTTTCGAGGCAACCGTCGATGACCTTCCAATCAGTCGGTTCCCAGGCGGACAGACCCCGTCCGTCGAAGAGCACGATGGCGTCCGAAGGCGGGGGCTGGGGCGGACCGGCCTTGCCGGTGTCGATCCGCTTCGGCGCCGGGCGGTCGCAATCGTGCACGAGATAGTCGCACCACGGGAGTTTGGGGGTGTCCTTGTAGCCGTAGACGCCGGAACCGTCCCGCGCGTGCGCCAGATCGGCACCCACCGCGGGTATCGAGGCGATTCCGAGCAGAGCAACGATGCCGAGCAGCGACGGCAGCACGGCTGGAATAGAAGCGTTCATACGATGTGGATTGGCGTGGAGCATTGGAGCAGCGCATCTGGCGCGTGCCCCGAGATTGGGGCGTTGGGTGCGCCAACTCAAGGCGAATTGGTTGCACATTCAAGTTTCACAAGGCTTGCCCTAGCACCCGGCCCGGCTTAACCTCGACCCAGATCAAAGCCTGTCGAGCCATGAAACAAATCAATCGCCGGAGTTTTCTCCAATCCACCGCCCTCACCACCGCCGCCACAGCCCTGATGCCCCTGCCACGCTCGTGGGCACAGGTCGCTGGCGCCAACGACACCATCCGAGTGGCCGTTGTCGGCTTCGGTGGACGCGGCGGCAGCCACATCGACGCGTTCTCGGCGATGTCGGGCGTGCGGGTTGTGGCGCTGTGCGACGCCGACCAGAGGATTCTGGATGCGGGCGCCAAGCGTCTTGCCGACAAGGGCAATCCGGTGAAGACCTACCTCGATGTCCGCAAGCTGCTCGAGGACAAGGAGGTCGACGCGATCGCCACGGCGACTCCCAACCACTGGCACTCGCTGCTTGTGGTGTGGGCGTGCCAGGCGGGCAAAGACGTGTACGTCGAAAAGCCGGTGTCGCACAATGTCTGGGAGGGCCGCCAGGCGGTGGCCGCGGCGCGGAAGTACAATCGCATCGTCCAGGCCGGCACGCAGGGGCGGTCGAACGAAGGCTTGCGCGAGGCGCTCGATTGGGTCCGCGCCGGCAATCTCGGCAAGATCAAGGTGGCCCGCGGTCTCTGCTACAAACGCCGCGCCAGCATCGGCAAGGTCAGCGGCCCGCAACCGATCCCCGAAGGCATCGACTACGACCTGTGGTGCGGGCCGGCCTTGAAACTCCCCTTGATGCGCCAGCGCCTGCACTACGACTGGCACTGGGTCTGGAACACGGGCAACGGCGACATCGGCAACCAGGGCATCCACCAGATGGACGTCGCCCGCTGGGCGCTTGGCAAGGGCGCACTCTCGCCCCGCATCCTCAGTGTCGGAGGACGCTTCGGCTACATCGACGACGGCGAAACGCCCAATACACAGTTCGCCATCCACGACTACGGCGATGTCCTCCTCATCTTCGAGGTCCGCGGACTCCCGTCGGGCGCCCCGGAACCCACCGCAGCGCAGGAGACCGGCCAGAAAGTGCGCGAGGAGATGGACAAGTACCGGGGCCAGAGCGTCGGGCATGTCATCGAGTGCGAGAACGGATACCTGACGGGCACGACCGTTTACGACAACGACGGCAAGGAAATCCGCAAGTTCAACGCCCGGGGTGAGAGCGATCATTTCGCCAATTTCATCAAGGCGATGCGGAGCCGCAACGTGGCCGACCTGAAGAGCGACATCCTCGAAGGGCATCTGTCGAGTGCCTTGTGCCACACCTCGAACATCTCGTATCGCCTGGGCCAAAAGGCGGATCCGGGAGCGGTCAAGCAGGCCCTCGATGCTCATCCCGCCGGACTCGAGACCTTCGAGCGGTTCCAAGCGCATCTCGCCAGGCACAAGATTGACCTCAACCTCGACAAGGCAGCCCTGGGTGCGTTTCTCGAGATGGACCCGAACACGGAGCGGTTCCGCGGCAACGACGCCGCGAACGCCTTGCTGACCCGCCCCTACCGCGCTCCGTACATTGTCCCGGAGATTGTGTGATTGTGCACTCGCCATTCGCCAATCCCCACCTGCGGTTGACCACACGACGCAGCATGACGCGGCGCCTGCTCTCGATCTGTGCGGCCGCCTGGTCGTCGGCCGCGGTTCTCGGGCAAGGCGATCCGGCGGCGTTCAACGCCGGCGTGCCCTGGCCGGCAACGGATGCCCTTGGAAGGACCCTGCCCCTGTCCGAAGGAGTCGGACTGCCCCAACCCAATCGTTGGGTCGGCATCTTCTATTTCCTTTGGCATGACAACCGGGGCGGGAAGAGCCCGCACTGGGAGGGCCCGCACGACATCGCCCGGATTCTCGAACGGGATCCGGAGGCGCTCAAGAAACCCGACTCGCCCTTGTGGGGTCCGATTGGCATGTATCATTACTGGGGTGAGCCGCTCTATGGCTACTATTTGAGCACCGATCCCTGGGTTCTGCGCCGCCACGCCCAATTGCTCGCCGACGCCGGAATCGACACGCTGATCTTCGACACGACAAACGCCGTGATCTACCGCGATGTGTTTCTCGCGTTGTGCGAGGTGTTTCGCCAGGTGCGGCGCGAAGGCGGGCGCACGCCGCAGATCGTCTTCATGGTCAATACCAAGGCGGGCGACACCGCTCAGAAGATCCATCGCGAGCTGTACGAAAAGGGACTCTACCACGAGCTCTGGTTTCACTGGCAGGGCAAGCCCCTGATGATCTGCGATCCGAACGACGCGAGCCCGGCATTGCGGGAATTCTTCACACTGCGGCGGGCCCACTGGCCGTTCGAGATGATCAACACGCCCCACGCGTGGCACTGGGAAGCGGCGTATCCGCAGCCCTACGGTTACACCGACGATCCCAATCAGCCCGAGCAGGTCAACGTGTCGGTGGCGCAGAACCTGCGCCGCAGCGACGGCAAGGTGACCAACATGAGCTCGGGCGACGCCCGGGGCCGCAGCTTTCACCAGGGCCGGATCGAATCGGCGCCCGGCGCGGTGAATTGGGGCTGCAATTTCGCGGAGCAATGGCGCCGCGCGTTCGATCTCAAACCGCCGTTTGTCATGATCACCGGTTGGAACGAGTGGATTGCGGGCCGCTGGGGCAAGCTGGACGGCCCGCTGGTGTTTGTCGACCAGTTCGATCAGGAGAACAGCCGCGACATCGAGCCGGCCAAAGTCGGGCACCGGGACAACTACTACTGGCAAATGATCGCCAATGTGCGCCGGTTCAAAGGCGCGCCGCCGTTCCCCACCGCCTCGCCGCCCACAACAATCCATATCGGTCGAGGCTTCGGCCAGTGGAACGCCGTGCGGCCTGAGTTCCGGGACCATTTGGGCGAGACCGGACCGCGCGACTACGACGGCGCCGCCGGTTTGCACTACGCCGATCGATCGGGCCGGAATGACCTGCTCGATTTCAAGGCGGCTCGGGATGAAAAGACCGTCTTCTTTTATCTCCGGACCCGGGATGCGATCGCACCTGCGGACACACTGCACGGTCTGTGGCTCCTGATCGATGCCGACCAAGACCCCAAGACGGGCTGGGAGGGATTTGACTGCATCGTCAATCGCGCGCCCATTCGGGATGGCAAGATGAGTCTCGAGAGGAATGCGGGCGGCTGGAACTGGAACCCCGAAGGCGAGGTGCCGTTTCGCGCCGAGCACAACGAACTGCACCTGGCCGTGCCGCGCAGCGCGCTGGGGCTGTCATCCGGACCGGATCCGTTCGGCCTCGATTTCAAGTGGATCGACAACGCCCAGAAGCCGGGCGATCTGATCGACGTCTACGTCAGCGGCGACGCTGCGCCCGAGGGACGGTTCGTGTTCCGGTACACAGCCCGGTAGAGGAGCTTGCAGGCGGTTTGTTTCCAGCGGCGCGTCCAGCGCATCTGGAGGTTGTCGGAGAGGAGCGGGCTGGCGCTGCGTGGGCGCCCTCACCGGGCGACATCATAGCGACTACAACCGGGTGCGCCCTGGCGCTTCACTAGTCAGAACGTGCTATTGACAGCCAACTGCCTGTGGTGGTACGCGGTAAAGCTACACCAGAGAAAGGACGATTCATGGCTCCATCGCCTCCTCATGGTCCGCGCTCCGCGCACCCTGCGCATTGGCCCAGCCACACGCATTGGAGCATCGTCCTGACCGCCGCCGACACGACCTCACCGGGCGCTCAACACGCCCTTGAACAGCTTTGCCGGGCTTATTGGTATCCCGTTTACGCCTACGTTCGACACCGCGGCCACGGGCGGCCCGACGCCGAAGATCTGACTCAGTCGTTCTTCCAGCACCTGATCGAGAGCCACGCCCTCGCTGCGGCGAGGCCGGAGCGCGGGCGGTTCCGCGCTTTCGTGCGCGTGTCGCTGGATCATTTTGTCATTAGCGAATGGCGCCGCGACAACGCACTTAAGCGCGGCGGCGGCGCGGCGGTTCGTTCGTGGGACGGCGGCTGGGCCGAGGCGCGTTACCAACGGGAAGAGGTTTGCGAGCTGACGCCCGAACGGCTCTATGAACGAAGCTGGGCCCTCACCCTGCTGCAGCGGGTGCTGGACACTGTCAAGGCCGAGTTGGTCGCCGAGGGGCGCGGCCCGCTCTTCACGACGATCAAGGACAGGCTCATGGGCGATCCCGAGGCCGGCTCCTACGCCGATCTGGCGCGTGAGGTTGGCGCCGAGGCATCGACGCTCAAGAAGACAGTCCAACGGCTGCGCCGTCGCTACGGCCAGATTCTCCGCCAGGAAGTGGCCCACACTGTGGCATCGCCGGATGAGGTCGATGACGAACTGCGCCACCTGCTGGCTGTCGTGAGCGCATGAAGCCGGCAGGCAGCGCGCACCGGAAGGAGAGTGACTGTGGCCGACCCCCATCGAGCGTGTCCCTCCTGCGGAAGACCGCTCCGGTCTGACACCCTGGAGGGTCTCTGTCCCGCCTGCCTGCTCGCAGCAGGACTGACCGAGGCGCTGTCGCCTGACAGAGCGAATGCCGTCCAGGACGCTGCGCCGGGCGTCCGCCGGTTCGGCGACTACATCCTGATCGAGGAAATCGACCGGGGCGGCATGGGCGTTGTGCACAAGGCCCGCCAGATCAGCCTCGATCGCATTGTGGCGCTGAAGATGATCCTCGGGGGCACGCTGGCCGGGTCCGACCACATCGAGCGCTTTCGCGACGAGGCCCAGGCCGCGGCCACGCTCCGGCATCCGAACATCGTGGCGATCCACGAAGTGGGCGAGCACCAGGGACAACTCTACTTCACGATGGACTACATCGAGGGGAAGAACCTGGCGCAGGTGATTTCCGAGATGGGATTTCAAAACACGGATTTCAGGCGCAGCGCGCGCTGGATCAAGGCGGTCGCCGACGCCGTGCATCATGCGCACCAGCACGGGGTCCTGCACCGGGACATCAAGCCTGCCAACATCCTCATCGACCAGAACGATCAGCCCCACATCACGGACTTTGGCCTGGCGAAGCGGTTCACAGTGGCGCCTTCAACGGACCCGACAGGGCCAGCGTCTGCCGCTATCCACTCTCCGCGCCCCACCCGGCACTCGGAACTGACCCTCAGCGGCCAGGTGCTTGGGTCGCCGAGCTATCTTTCGCCCGAGCAAGCCGAGGGCAGGCGGAGCGCAGTGGGGGTGGCGAGTGACATCTACTCGATCGGGGCGGTGTTGTACCATCTGTTGACCGGGCGGCCGCCGTTTCAGGGCGAGACGTTCACGGCCCTGTTGCGGCAGGTCATCGAGATCGATCCCGTGCCCCCGCGACGGCTGAATCCGAGCATCCCGCGCGACCTGGAGACCATCTGCCTGACGTGCCTCGAGAAAGAGCCTTCGCGCCGATACGCCGGGGCGCGGCAACTGGGCGACGAACTGGGCCGGTTCCTGGCAAACGAGCCAATCCGAGCACGACCGATCGGCCGTTCGGAGCGGACGTGGCGCTGGTGCCGCCGCAACCCCAAGCTGGCTGCGGCGCTGGGCGCGGCCGTCCTGTGCCTGGCACTGGGATTGGGGACGACGACGTGGCAGATGCGGCGGGCGCAGGCGAGCGAGGCAACGGCGCGGCATCAGGCCTATGTGTCGGACATGGGCCTCGCCTGCCGCGCGTTGGCCGAGGAAAACCCAGGCCGCGTGCGCTCGCTCCTGGACCGCTATGCGCCGCCGCACCGATCGTCGGCCCGGGTCGCCAAGGCATCGGCGACCGAATTGCGCGGCTGGGAATGGCAATACCTTAGGCAGAAGACGAGCAGTCAAGCCGCCTTCCAGCTCTGCACACGCCCGCGCTGGGTCTCGGGCCTGGCGTTCACGAGCGACAGCCGGCGCCTGGTCGTCCACGAACGCGTCGGGATCACCCTGGTCTACGACCTTCAGACCCGGGAGCCGATTCCCGGCATGGTCCAGACCAACCTCAGTTGGACCATGGGTTTTTGCGCCGCCACGGAGCAAGTGGCCTTCCAGGCCTCGACCGGACTCGAGGATGCAGGCGAAGTGCGTGTCTGGGATTTGCACAGCAATGCGATCGTTCGCCGGTTCCCCTACAAGTATGACAATTTTTCGTCCTTAACATTCTCTCCCGATGGGAGGCGCCTTGCCGGCTCGGCCTACTATGCCGGCACGCCGGTGTGGGATTTGGCAAACAGCAACCAGGTGTTGCGCATCTCGGGCACGACACATGTCGGACAGGCCTTCACCGGGCCTGTCGTGTTCGACCCCACAGGGACGATGCTGGCCCAAGGCTGTCGCACCAACGGTCTCATCCGCCTGCACGACACGAAGACCGGAAGGATCGAGGGGGAGTTCAGCATTCAGACCGACAGGACCAACGTGCGCGCCCAGTTCCTCGAAGCGAACCTGCCGAGCCAGACCGCAGCCAGTGCGGCCCAACCCCAGGAGATTCTCGCCCTGGCACTCTCCCCGGACGGACGCTGGCTCGCCGCATCCGCGCTGGTCACCAACCCCGTGGTGCGGCTCTGGTCACTGCCGTCAGGAGAGTCTTTCGAGTTCCCGCGCCAGAAGCAAAGCCCCTGGACTCTGGCCTTTGATCCGCGAAGCGAATTCCTGGCGATGGGCGACAACCAGATCATCCGGGTCTATGACCTGGCCCAACGGCGCTTGGCGGCGAACCTGGTTGGACATGCCATGGGGGTCACTGCGTTGGCCTTCTCACCCGACCGACGCTGGCTGGCCAGCGGTTCGGTCGCCAGCGGCGCCGACGATGCCGAGGTGCTGTTGTGGGACCTGGCCATGATCGGACATCCGTCCCGGCAGGACTGCCGATCGCTGACCAACGTTGCCTTGGCAGCGTTCGGCCCCGATGAGGGGTCGTTTCTCGCCCTGTTGAGCGGCGTCGTCACCAGGTTCGACCTCGAGACGCTTCGGCCCATCGAGCCCATGCCCAGATACGGCTCGAACAATGTTAGCCTGGCGGTGTCGTGGGACGGACGGTGGCTCGCCCATGCCCAAAAAGATGGAACAGTCCATCTCTGCGACTTGAGCGCCGGACGCGAACAGCCCTCCTTCTGTCCTTATCCTGGCACTTATGTCGAACCTGACACGATGCGCATCCTGGCGGACGGGCGGTTTCTCGCGATGCGCCCCGACGACGGTCGGCTCGCGCTCAACATTTGGGAAACGAAAACGTGGCAGCAGCCGGAACCCTGGCGCTCGCTGAACGCGTTGTCGCGGAAGGCGTGCTGGACAGTCGATGCGACGAGGGATGGCCAGTTCCTCGCAGCCGGGTGTTACGATGGGCAAATCATGCTCTCGGACCTTGCCGCCGGCCGCCATCTCGAGCCGTTCAATGCGCACCGCGGAATCGTGATGGAACTGGCCTTCTCGTCCGATGGTCGCTGGCTGGCTTCGGCCGGTTGGGATGGCGCGCTCCGGCTGTGGAACGTTCGCGAGCGATGCGCGGCGGGGTCTTTCGGCGAGCCTGGGGTGCCGTGTTACGGCATCGCGTTCTCACCGGATAGCCGCCGCGTGGTCAGCGGCGGGCTGGCGGGTGGAGTCTCCGTGGTCCTATGGGACGTGGCGACCTCCCAACACCTCCTCAATCTCGCCCCGCCCGGCAGCTTTTTCTTTCGCCCTCGATTCTCGCCAGACGGGCGAACGCTGGCGGTCTGGAATGCCGCTCAACACAGCACGGTTTTCTGGAGTGTTCGAGCACTCGAGGAGATCGACGCGGAACGTGGTGTGGGGTCTGGACGCTGACTCCGGGGGGCGTGAACCATTCTGTCCGCTCAAGCCTGCGGGAAGGCGGAGGCTTCGGCAGGCAGGCGTCGGCGGTGACGGCATTCATGTTCACTGACCGATTCGCAGACAAACGCGTCTTCTGCGGGCGCATGACCCCTCCGGATCCGAACTGCTCGGGAAGGGCCGCCGCGCGCCGGGAGTTGGCTCTCCATAAAGTGCCCTCCTTTGACTCGAGGCTCTCGGACGCGCGGCAGCGATGCAATTCCCCATCGTGTCTTCTCACTCCTCAGCGGCGGCCTCGGCTCTACTTGGTCGGATCGAGCAGGATCAGGTGAATGATGTAGTCCTTGTCCGGGTCGTCTGGATCGGGCGGGTCATTGAGCTTGGCGGCCCAGGTCACGATCTGACCGCGCGCGTTGATCGCGACAGCGGTGTAGAGGTTCCAGGGCGAGTCGGCCGGAACAAGGTCCTGCAAGTCGATGCACTGGCCGTCTTTCCAGAGAACCGCGTGATTGAGCCGTGCCACCGGCAACATTGGCGGAGCACCATATTCCGAGGGAATGCCGAACTGAGGGTCGCCGGCCTCCGAGATGCCTCCCACGATGTCCCCGTGGTCATTGATAGCAACAGCCCAGGAGGACAGCCAGCCCGACGGCATCTCCAGCTCCACCATGCCGGTCTTCTTGGTCCAGACAAACCCCCGGCTTGCCCCCGTGGATGCGACGCCCGAGTGTCCGACTACGACGCCGGCACTATTGATGCCGAACGCCATGCTGCTGGGGTGGCCTTCGAGCGCGCCCAAATCGATCGGCTGCCCTTTCTCCCACAACGTGGCGTGCGTGCGCAGGCAGGGGGGGTTCATTTCGAACTTCCCCCCGGAATGACCGACCATCTGTCCGGCGTCATTGATGTCGTTGACCGCCCCGCCTGGGGCGGCGAAACCGAGATCAAGCACCGGGAGCACCTGCGGCTGGCCGTCCACCCAGATGACGGGGGCATACCCGAACGTGTAGGCGAATTCGGTCGATTTGGCCAATCCCCCAATTGTGCCGCGGTTGTTGATGCATTTGGCCCATGCGCCCCCCGGGGCCCCCTCCGGATCGGGCAGTGGCACAAACCCATCCGCGCCGTAGAAAAAGGCGTGAGGCGTGCCCTGCTCGATATACGGCCCCACGATCTGACCGTGGTCATTGATGTCCTGCGGTCCACAGAGGGTTGGCGTGTCGAGCCCGGTCATGACGCCCTTCTCCCAGATGAAGGGCGAGTCGTCGGCATAATGATTGAAGTACGACCACCCCGTCACCTGGCCGCGTTGATTGATGCCGCCGAAGCTGCTCATGGTCATTGTCATCCCCGGCAGCGTGCCGAGGTCGATCATCGTGTAGCTGAGCTTCTTGCCCGGTGCCGCGGCGGCCGTCGCCGCCAGCGCCAAGGCCGTGATTGCCACCGCCAATCGCAGCGTCGGGCTGCGCACTGCGGAGCTTGAGATTCCGACTGTAGCACTCATGTTGGTGTCCTTTCCTGTCAGTTTTGGTTTTCGCCGAAGGCATCACGCGATGTCCCGGTCCACTGATGTCTACGCAGCGTCAGAACCGCCGGGGACAAACAAAATGACTTTCTGTTGTGAAGAGGCCGTGAAGACAGGTATTTTGCCGGCGTGTCTGGCAATGTCATGACCCCGTCCGCACTAGCCGGCAAGCTCGCCGGATTCCGCGCAGGTCCGTTTCTTCCCGTGGCGGCGGCGGTTCTTCTGGCGGGGGCATGGCTTGTCTGGCTCAGTTTTGGCCCGGACCGCGCCCTGACACCGCGTGTGCCTGGCACTGACCAGCCTCCGGGTGCGGAGGGCCCGGTGGGAGGCAATCCTGTTCTGAACGGAAAACTGGCGCGCGGCGAAGGCCGTCCCGCGGATCTGCCCGGTTTGTGGCCAGGCTTTCGCGGCCCCGACCACTCGGGGATCGATCCCGGCGCGGCGGGTTTGGCTCGGACGTGGCCTCCGGGCGGTCCGCAGGTCTGGTGGAGTGTTGACGTTGGCGAAGGCTATGCCGGACCGGCGGTTCGGAGCGGTCGTGTCTACCTCATGGACTACGACCAGGAGAAGAAGCAGGACGCCCTGCGCTGTCTCTCGCTCGAAGACGGCAAGGAGATCTGGCGGTTCGTCTATCCCGTCTCGGTCAAGCGCAACCACGGCATGACCCGCACCGTCCCCGCGGTGAGCGAAAAGCACGTCGTCGCGATGGGGCCGAAGTGCCATGTCGTCTGCCTCGACGCGGTTTCGGGCGAGTTGAAGTGGGGCCTCGACCTGGTGCGGGACTTCGGCGCGACCGTTCCGCCGTGGTACGCCGGCCAATGTCCGTTGATCGATGGGGACGCGGTCATTCTGGCCCCCGGCGGCAAGGACGCGCTGCTGATGGCGGTCGAACTGGACTCGGGGGCGGTGCGGTGGCGCACACCCAACCCGAACGGCTGGAAGATGACGCATTCGTCGGTGACCCCGATCGAAGGGGGGGGCCAACGCCAGTATGTCTACTGCGCCCACCTCGGCGTGGTCGGTGTTTCGGCCCGGGACGGTTCGCTCCTCTGGGAGACAACGGACTGGAAGATCAGCATCGCGACCGTCCCCTCACCGGTGGCGGTCGATGCCGGGCGCGTCTTTCTCTCGGGCGGCTACGAGGCGGGGAGCCTGATGCTCGGGATTGCGGGCGACGCCGGGCAATGGAAAGTCAACTCGTTATTTCGACTGGACTCGACCGTGTTCGGAGCGGAGCAGCACACGCCGATCCTATATGGCGGCCATCTTTATGGCATGCGCACGGACGGGCGATTTGTCTGCCTGACTCTGGACGGCCAGGTTGCCTGGGCGAGCGATGCGAGCCAACCCTTCGGCCGCGGCGGGGGCGCTTACCTGATGGCGGACGGCCTGGTTTACGCGTTCAACGACACCGGGCGGCTGACGATGATCGAAGCGAATCCGGCTAAATTCACCCCTCTGGGCCAAGCCCAAGTGTTGCAGGGACGCGAATCGTGGGGGCCGATGGCCCTGGCCGGAACACGCTTGCTGGCGCGCGATCTCACGCGTCTGGTCTGCCTCGAAGCCGGCGCGGGGCGCGGAACAGCGAAGTAAACCAGACTCGGAACGGCGGGCCTACTTCAGGGCGTTCAGGCGGCGGCTCAGGCGGGAGGTGCGGCGTTCCGCGGTGGCCTTGTGAATCACACCGGTCTTGGCCGCCTTGTCGAGGGCCGAGTTTACCATGCTGAGGGCCTTGGAAGCCTCCTCTTTCTTCCCGGCCGCAATGGACGCGAGATAGCTCTTTTCGCAGGTCTTGAGCTTCGATTTGACGGCCCTGTTATGCGCGTGCCGACGCTCGTTGCCGCGGGCGCGCCGCATGGCGGATTTCGTATTCGGCATAGTTGTCTTCGGTCAAAAAGTGGGCGGGATGGTAGCGGAATGACCGGTGTTGTCAACGGCTCGTTTCCGACTGCATGGGTTCCTGGGTTCCTGGATTCCGGATGGCCGCACCCTGATATCCGCTTCACTGGCCGGCCACCACCCACACCCAGTTCTGTTCCAGCCCGGGTTTCTCACAACCGGGAAGATGCAGATCTTGGCCACTGAGCGTTCAATCCCCCAGTCGCAGGGCATACATCGTCTCGGCCACGGTCCGGCTTGCGCTGACGGTCTCGGCGTAAGGCGTGTCCGCGATGTCCACAAAGCCGATCTGGTAGTTCTCTTTGAGTTCGTTGGCACAATTGAGCACAATGACAACATCATCACCTTTACCGTGTTGATCCCAACGTTGAAAGGCGAGCATCTTGTCTTCCTGGTTGAGGTGAAACACATTCAAAAATTGACCACGCAGACCGCGAGTCT
>CAYPUR010000001.1:24173-31869 GCA_964413865.1 uncultured Verrucomicrobiota bacterium | reverse complement strand
CGCGCCCGATCGTCGGCTCGTCCTGGTACTGGAACCAATGACAGCCCACGAATTGCGGATGCCGCAGCGCCCCCCGCGCGTAATCCTGATAGGCCCGCGCGCGCTCGGCCTGGCTGCCGACAGGCACCAGGCCGGTGTGAAAGAGCCCGCGATCCAGGGCGCCAAAGTGAAACTCGCCAATGATCAACGGCACGTCGGCATCCCCGTTGAACCGGAAATCCGCCACGCTGCGCTGGTAGAGATTGTAGCTGACCACGTCGCAGAACTTCGCCGCCGCCGCCGCCGCGCGGTCGTTCCCCCATGCAAACCGGCAGCCGAGATAGAGCTGGTTCGGCGCGACCTCCCTGATCACCTCGCGGATGGTGCTGAAGTACCGCTCCGCAGCCTTGGTGTAGAAAGCCCGCAAATCCCCGCCCGCCTTCTGCCGGTCGGCCTTGGCCGGACTGGCGGCCAGGGCGTCCCACGACTCATGGGAACTGCCCCACGCGGCATTGAGCTTGCCGATCTCGCCGTACTTGGCCCGCAGGTCGTCGAGCAGCGCACGCTTCGCCGGTTGATCCGCCGGGGACGCCAATGCCCCCGTTGCCAGAGAAACGTCGTCGCCCCAACCCATTTCGTTGTCCGAAAAATACCCGATGCACCAGGGATCGCCCGCGCTCTTGCCCGCCTTCGACGCCATCTGCCGCCGCAAACCCTCCCGGAATGCGGGATCAAACACATCGGGGAATTTTCCCCAGTACCCCTCGCTCCCCTCGATCCGCCGCACGCGCGATGAGCCGATCGTGTCCGTGTACGGCGTCCGGCGCATCAGGCGAATCCCTTCATCCGACCAGTTGGCGATCGTGTTCAGGCCCCACGCCCGCAAGCGTTGGTGCACAACGTCCGGATAAACCTCCCTCCACTCAGCTCCGTATTTCCGTTTCAGGTTCGCCCCGGCAAAAGAAAAACACTGGGGCGAGCGTTCGGCGTAGTGCCCCTTCAACGCATAGGCCGACGTGATGAACTCCGCAAAGCCGCCCTGGTCGCCGGGAAAGTCGGCAAACCAATCCGCCCGCTCGTCGATCGGCGTCGCGTCGAGCATGCGCACACAGTCCATTCCATGAGACCAGAATAGCCGACCCTCCGGATCGACAAGCCACCATTTGCCTCCATGCTTCTGGACACGGAAAAAACCCGTGGCATCGAGTTGCGGTCCCGCCGCCCAACCGCCATACCGGTTCCAACCTCGAATGCCGGGCGCCCTGGCCAGCGAGCGCGCCTCCGCTTCCCGCTGGCTTGCCAGGCTCGCTGGCGATGGCGTCTTGCCGGGCCAGGCCTTGTGCCGGTATTGCCCAAGTGCGTCGATGAACGGAAAGAACGGATCGGCATCGCTGACCCAAGCCGTCGGCGGCGTGTATCGGCCTGTCGCGTGAAACTCACCCACCTCGAAAACCAGATCGGTCTGGGGCTCGTTCACAAAGACGAGGATCTGGGTGATGTTCGCCGGGTCGATTGTCCCCTGGCCCCCCGACGCCACAGGGTAACCCCGCAGACCGAAGAGCTTGCCGCCCATCGTGCTGTCGCTGGCCCGCCGCAGATCGACCCGCAGAACATTCGTCGCCCCAGCCCCGACCGTCACCGAGCGCGTGATGCAATGGCTCGTCCCGTCGGCGCCAGGATTGTCCACCCGACAGTTGATCGTTACGGTCTTCGAACCGGGATTCCGCACAGCGGCAACCACCTGGGCAAACGCCGTAAGATCCCAACGCCCATCAGGCGCCTTGAGAATCACGCCGGGCCACGACTCCCGGTGGCCCGTGGCGACCCGCAAGACGGAGCCCCAGCTGCTCTGGATGTTTGTGACCTGGGAGTCGGTCAGAGCCAGAAGTCCGCCGCTTTGGACCGTCGAGAAATCGACCAGACGCAAGTCAGCGGCATTGACCGAGGGGACGAGAAGCGCAGCAAACGCCAATCCGAATCGCGCAACACCAATATGCATTAATCTCGAGTAAAACATGTTAAATTCCTCAAAACATCACTTTGTTAACGTTAGTGTTATCGCAAATACTCTTTCTAAATGCCGTTTCTGGTCGATTCCCGTGAATCCTTGCTTCGGAGTCGTCCCCCCGACGCAGGCCGAGTCCGGGTATGGCCTTCACGTTGGCTGACCGCCTCAAAACGCCACAAGTGGTTTCCCTTGCGTCCTGAGCCATCGCTCCGCTTCACGATATCTCGGACACAACTTCGCGACTTGCGACCAGAACCGCGCCGAGTGGTTCATCTCGCGCAGATGCGCCAGCTCATGCAGAATGATGTAGTCCCGCACATGCTCCGGCACCTGGATCAGCCTCCAGTTCAACGAGATCGCCCCATGCCGCGAACACGATCCCCAACGCGTCCTCTGATTTCGCACCCGCACGCCGCGCACAGTGAAGCCGTGTTGCGCCGCCAGAGCCTGGACGCGCGCCGGCAATTCCGCCGTTGCCATTGACCAGAGATGTTGTTCGAGCCGCGGACGCACGTCGTCAAACAGGTTCCCGATTCGCACGGCCTGGTCCGCGAATCGAACCGCCATGTCGCCATCCGCCGTCCCCGCCGACAGAAGGATGGGGTCTCCACGAAAGAGAATCCGGCTGCCAACAAACAACCCTTTGGGACGCAACGCGCCCTCCTGCCGCCGCCGCATCTGCCTTTCAATCCACTGGATCTGCCGCTCCGCGAAACGGCGTCCTTCAGCAGTCGACCCGCCGCGCGGAATCGTCACGCGCGCCGCGCCTTCCGCCGTCAACCTGAGAATGTAGCGTCGGGCGCGCCGATGCCGCGCGAACTGCAGCGGCACCCGTGCCGTGTCCACCGTCAAAGAGGCGCCCTTGTCTCTCGTGGGAGCCAACGGCGAAAAGAGAAACTCGGTCTGCACAGGGTCTCCAACCCGTTCCGCTCCTGCTTTCCTGAGGCAAGGTTTGCAGGAGCGTCTGTTTCTGTCAAAGGGAAGCGATCGCCCCTGGATCGGCGCGAGAGCCCGGCGCCGGGGCCTTGCACAACCACACGGCTTGGCGCTGTCTGACGCGTCGCTCTGTGAGGCAAGGCGCGTGGGCAAGCGTCGCAGCATAAAAGAAACTTGTTGTCAGCACGGGGGTTTCTGCTACCCTGCGCTCCCAATGCGGCGGGGCCGGCGCGGAGAAAGAGCGTTTGCCCCGGCAATCTCAGCGACGCAGGACACAACAAACAACGAATCGAACCAACAACTAGAAACACGTTACATCGCAGGAGGAAAGCGAATGAAGTTTAACCAATGGACGCTGGGGCTGGCCGCGGTGGGTCTGGTTAGCCTCGGTACGGCCGCCCAGGCCGAAGAAGCACAGAACCCAATCTCGACCGCGTTGTCGTCGACGACCATCAGCGGTTATGTGAACACCTCGGCCATTCTGCGGTTCGGGCCGAGCTTGCCCAACGGCGACTACTCGACACCGGGGCGCACCTTTGACGCGAACAACAAGTTCAACGGGTTCAACCTCGATGTTGTCAAACTGCAGATCGAGAAACCGCTGGACGAGAGCCAATGGTCCGCGGGATATCAGGTCGGGCTTCTCTTCGGTCCGGATGCGAACACCTACGGCACGGATTCGCTGGGCGGCGACAGTGATTTTGGCATCAAGGATGCCGCTGTCACGCTGCGCGCCCCCGTGGGCAACGGATTGGATTTCCGCATCGGCTACTGGGAAAGCCCCATCGGCTACGAAGTCTTCGACGCGGGCAACAACCCGAACTACAGCCGCTCGTACGCGTATGCCATCGAACCCAAGCAGTTCACCGGCGTGCTCGCTTCATATCGTGTCAGCGAAGTCCTGAGCCTCTCCGGCGGCATCGCCAACCGCGGTTGGGAAGCCGGCGGCACGTGGGATCATCCCGTCCGATTCTACTCCGATAACGCGATCAACAAGCGCAGCGGCGGCAAGACCATCCTGACCTACCTGGGCTCCGTCGCCCTCACGGCTCCGGAGAGCGCAGGCTTCCTCGAAGGCGCCACCCTCTACGGCGGCGTCATCGACAGCGGCATGGCGCACGGACCCGACGTCCTCAACCTGTACGTCGGCGGCACGATGCCCACGCCGGTCAATGGACTTCTGCTCGGCCTCTCCTACGATTACCGGGGGAGCAGCGGAGACAGCGGATACGACTCGACGCACGCAAATGCCTTCGGCGCTTACCTCTCCTGGCAGCTCAGCGAGAAGCTCAAGTTCAACGCCCGCGGCGAGTACGTCCGCGGCTCGAACGGTACCTGGTACTCCTCCGGCGCCTGGGATCTCGACAATCTGGACGAAGGAGGCAACCCGGATCCGCTCCTGGTCATGGACGGCGACAAGAACGAGTTGATCGGTGTCACCGCGACCCTCGATTACAGTCTCTGGGCCAATGTGCTCACACGCCTCGAATTCCGTTGGGACCATGACTGCAACGGCAATGGCATCTTCAACGACTATATCCCGGGCGTGAGTAAGGGAACCGACGACGCCTTCCAACTGGCTCTGAACGTCATCTACAAGTTCTAAAGCCTTTCCACCCTGCGCCCCCCTCCCGGCTGAGCCGGAAGGGGGGTTTTTTGTCTCTCCCGGACCAACCCGGTTTCAACGCCTCGCCTCGTCGCCCGGCCGCCTCTTTTCAGCGAACCATCACGGACGCGTGCTTGACCGCGTGCCGCGCGGTTGATCGAGAGGAAGTTCTCGTGCTAGATTGGCATCCATGAAACCTCTCCTCGGCGTTCGGGTGCCGGCCCGCGCCCGACGGCGGCTCGCAGTCGCGGCATGCATCGGCTCTTTGAGCGGCGTCTGGCACGGCCCGGATCTCCTCGGCGCACAATCCGCTCCGGCCGATGCGTCCAACCAGACGGCGCACGACGCTGCGTTCGCGCCCGCCCGCATTCGCGAACCTGCGGTTGCCGGGCTGTTCTATCCCGCGGAAGCCGGGGCGCTGTCGTCGGTCGTCGATCATCTTCTTGCGCGCACTCAAACCGAACGGGTGTCGGACCTCAAGGCGCTCATTTGCCCGCATGCGGGCTATCAATTCTCGGGGGCGACTGCCGCACACGGCTACAAGCTTCTGGGCGGACACGACTGGCGGACCGTCGTCGTGCTGGCGCCCAGCCACTACGCCCGGTTCAGAGGGGCAAGCGTGGTGGGGGCAAGCGCGTTCCGCACACCGCTGGGCGATGTCCCCGTGTCGAGTTTGGCCGCCCGACTGGCCGGAACGCCCCCCTTCGGCCCCGAACGGCCCTGCCCTGTGCAAAGGCCGGCTTGGGCTGGCCAATCAAGCCGGTCATCCCCCGCGCGGGGCCAGGAGACGCCGCACACCTGGGAGCATGGGGACGAGGTCCAGGTGCCGTTTCTCCAGAGAGCGTTGAAGGACTTCGAGGTTGTGACGGTGATCATGGGCGAGGTGGATCCTGCCGAGGTCGCGCGCGGTCTGGCCGGGCATCTCGATGAGCGCACTTTGGTGGTAGCCAGTTCCGACCTGAGCCATTATCATCCCTACGACCAAGCCAAAGCGCTCGACACACGGTGTGTGAAGGCCGTTTGCGACCTGGATCTTGACGGCATGCGCGAGCAGGAAGCATGCGGCCGGGCGCCGATCCTGGCGCTGATGCACCTGGCCCGTCAAAAGGGATGGAATGCCAAGCTCATGGACTATCGCAACAGCGGTGATACCGGGGGTGACAAGAGCGGCGTGGTGGGCTACGCCTCGATCGCTTTCACGGGCGAAGGCGAGGGCTCGAACCCCTGCTCGATCATGGAACGCCGACGCCTGATCGAGTTGGCGCGCCAGGCGGTGCGCGAGGCGGTCGCAACCGGACGCTCGCCGTCCGTGAACGCGGAGGACTTCCCCCCCCGCCTGCGCGAACCCAAAGGGTCGTTCGTCACGCTGACACAACGGGGCGCGTTGCGGGGGTGCATCGGCAACCTCCGCGCCGCTGAGCCGCTCTATGCCTCGATCATCAACAACGCCCGCAGCGCAGCCACGCGCGACTACCGGTTCCCCCCGGTGCGCGAGGAAGAACTCGACTCGCTCGAATTCGAGATCAGCGTCCTGAGCGAGCCGAAACCGCTGAACTTCACGTCCCCGGAGGATCTGCTCGCCAAACTCCAACCGCACCGCGACGGCGTCGTGCTCGAAATCGGCTCCGCCACATCCACGTTCCTGCCCCAGGTGTGGCGCCAGCTCCCGGACAAAGTCCAGTTCCTCTCCGCCCTTGCAAAGAAGGCCGGCTGCGGACCCAATGACTGGAGAAAGCCCGGCACGCGCGTCCTCGTCTACCGGGTCGAGGCCTTCAAGGAATCGGAGTTGAGGCAGTGAACCCTGCGCCCGTCCGCTGGGCCGTGGCCGGGCTGGGGTTTTCGAGTGCTGTTACACAACTGGTCCTGCTGCGGGAACTGCTCGGAACGTTCCAGGGCAACGAGCTGATCCTGGGTCTCCTCCTGGGCACCTGGCTCCTGCTCACCGGCATCGGCGCAGGGCTCGGACGCTGGATCGCCACACCCGCCCGGCCAACCCGCCGCCACGGAGCCCAACCATCCGCGCCCTGCCGCTCTGACCCGCACAGTCCTGCGGATTCCTCCGTGCGCGCGTCATCGGCTGCGAGTCTCCGGTGGATCGCCGCTCTGCAGTTCTGGATTGCCTTAGTCCCCTTCGCCGAGCTTCTCGCAGTCCGGCTCGGACGCAATGCCGTCTTCCTCCGCGGCGCAACGCTCGGCCTGGATCAGACGGTCTGGAGCAGCCTGCTCGTCCTCGCCCCGCACTGCCTCGCCTCGGGCGTCTTCCTCACGCTGGCGTCCCGGGCGGCCGACGAAACGGATGCGGCTCGAGGCGCGTCGAGGGCGTACCTGGCTGATTGCCTGGGCAGCGTGATCGGGGGCGCGTTGTTCACGTTCGCTTTGGTCCGGTGGCTGGATCACTTTGCCCTGCTCCTGGTGCCATCGACAGCCAACCTGCTCCTGGCAGCGCTGACTCTTCGGCGGATGCCCGGAAACCGAACCGCTGTCCTGCCCCTCGCGCTGGCGGCATCTCTGGTCGCCTGCGCCGCCTGGCTTGATCCCGACGCCCTCACCACCGCCTGGCAATGCCGGCCCGATCGGGTCGTGTTCCGCGCCCAGTCGCCCTATGGACGCCTCGTGGTGACCGAATCCGCCGGCCAATTGAACTTCATCGAAAACGGATTGCCGCTGCTCTCGAGTCGCCAGATCGAGCGCGCGGAGGAAATCGCGCACATCGCAATGGCCCAGCGCCCCTCGGCCCGCAACGTATTGCTCATCTCGGGCGCGCTCTCCGGCACCGCCGATGAAATCCTGAAGCACGGCGTGACCAACGTGACGTGCGTCGAACTCGACCCGGCCATTCTCGAGGCCGGACGCCGCCTCCTGCCCGAGCGGCTGGCAGACCGGCGCGTGCACGTCGTCAACACCGACGGTCGGCGCCACGCGCAGCGCAGGGACGGACCGTACGATCTCGCGATCGTGGACATGCCGGCCCCGGCAACCGCGCAGTTGAATCGCTACTACACCGCCGAGTTCTTCGCCGAACTCGGGCGCGTGCTCGCACCGGACGGCGTCGTGGTCTTCGGGCTCGGCCAGTACGACAACTACGTCAGCCCGGAACTCGCCCGCATGCTCGCCTCGGCGGCGCGCACGCTGCGCAAGGTTCGCAAAATGCCCTTATCCTCTACGAT
>CAYPUR010000001.1:10966-24163 GCA_964413865.1 uncultured Verrucomicrobiota bacterium | reverse complement strand
GGTCCTCCTCCTGCCGGCCGCCAAGGTCTGGTTCCTCGCCTCAGACGGTCCGCTCACGCCGTCCATCGCCGCGCGGCTGCGCCAGGCGGGTGTGTCCGTCCGATGGATGAGGCCTTCGTATCTCGATGCCATGCTCACTCCGGAACGATTGGCGGCAGTCGCAAGCGCCGCCGATCAGCCGGCGCCAGTGAACGCCGATTTTCGCCCCATTCTCTACTTCCTGCACATCCGCCACTGGTTGAGTCAATTCGACGTCTGGCTCGGCGCCACGGCGATTGTCCTCGGCCTGAGTCTGGCCGTCTACATGGCCCGGTTGAGCGCGCCGGCGTTCGCGGTGTTTGCCGGAGGCTTCGCCGGTTCGGGGCTCGAAGTGGTTCTCCTGCTTGCCGTGCAGGTCCTCTACGGATCGTTGTACCAACAACTCGGTCTGGTCGTCACTGTGTTCATGGCCGGTCTGGCCGCGGGCGCCTGGCTTGGCGGACGGCTATGGAGCGGCGATTCAGGGGGCGCCTGTTCGCCGCCAGCCTGCTCAGTGCCCACGAACCCGAGGAGCGGCGACAGCCTGTCCCCGGTCCTGACGCGGGACGAGCCGTCCCCCCTCCAAGGCTCACGGGGAGACGGCGGCGGAGTGGGGTCAGTCGCGTTCGCGCTGGCTGTCTATGGCTTCCTGTTGCCCTGGATGCTGACCGCTCTTGGCCAACGGAACACCGCCGGGATGCCGCCCTGGTGCGGACAGCTCCTCCTCGCCCTCCTCACGGGAGGCCTGGCTGTGCTGGTCGGACTCGAATTCCCGCTGGCGTGCCGCGCCGAATGGGCGGATGCGGGCTCGTTGGCCTCGCGGCTTTTCTCCGCGGATTTCGTCGGCGCATGCGTGGGAGCGATCCTCGCCGGCGCCCTGCTGATTCCCATCCTGGGTGTGACGGCGGCGTGCGGTCTGGCGGCGACTTTCAATGCGCTGGCGGGCCTGCGGCTGCTCTGGCGCGGAGGAACAGTATGCACAAGCTCGATCCAATCTTCTTGAAAACGGTTCGCTGGACCGGTTGGCCGCTTCTGCCCCTGGTTCTGGCCTTCCTGGCGACCGGATATGCCATCAGCGGCCGGTACGGATTCGGGCGCTTGCTCGATCAGCAGGCCGCGCTGACGCTGCACAAGCTCCTCCACGCCCCCCTGCTTCTGCTCCTCCTTGTGCACTCCCTCCCGGCGATCTATCTTGCCCTCCAGCGATGGAACAGGACGCGCAAACGATCCGGCGTCCGCACCCACGGACACCCGCCAGGCTGACCCGGCGCCGCGCCTTGGAGGTCGGCGCCCTCGGGTGCGCCGGACTGTTCGGCGCCGACTCGATCTTCTCGTTTCTGCGGAGGTGGAAGCAGGATGCAGAACCCGCGGATGTTTTCAGGGGCGACGCCCCCTCCGACGCGGTGTGGGACCTTTGGCAGAAACGCGGCTGGGTCCGGGAAGCGCGTCACTACCTCAAGCTGGACCGCAACGTCCAGTGCAAGATCTGTCCCAACAACTGCCTGCTCGAACCGGGCGATCGAAGCCACTGCCGCAACAAGGTGAACCGGGGCGGGACGCTCTACACGCTCGCCTACGGCAACCCGTGCACGTTCCACGTCGATCCCATCGAGAAGAAGCCGCTGTTCCATTTCCTCCCGGGCAGCCGCTCATTTTCCCTCGCCACGTCCGGCTGCGTGTTTCGCTGCCTCAACTGCCAGAACTGGGAAATCTCGCAGAAGAAACCCGAGGAGACCAAGGATCCGCAGGGGGCCGAATTCCGGCTGCGCCCGCCTGTGCCGCCCGCGCTGACCCTGGGCCAGATCCGGCGCCTGAGCCTCTTCCCCGAGGACCTGGCGGCGGTGGCGCAGGATCTCGATTGCCCGTCGATCTCCTATACCTACTCGGAGCCGACTGCGTACTACGAGTATGCGTACGACTCGTGCCGGCTGGCGCGCGCCCGCGGGGTGCGCAACGTGCTCGTCAGTTGCGGCTCGATCGAGGAGCGCCCGCTGCGCGACCTGGCCCAGTACGTCGACGCGATGCATGTGGATCTCAAGGGATTCAGCGACGACATCTATCGCAAGCTCAACTCCGGGCGCCTCGATCCCATCCTGCGCACCCTGACTACGCTCAAGAGCCTGGGCGTCTGGATCGAGGTCATCAACCTCGTCGTCCCGACCTACACCGACGATCTCGACATGATCCGGCGCATGTGCGGGTGGCTCGTCGCGCATCTGGGTGTCGATCAGCCCCTCCACTTCTCCCGCTTCCATCCCCAGCACAAGCTCACCCATCTCGCCCTGACGCCGGTCGATTTCCTCGTCCGGGCCCGCGACGCCGCCCGGCGTGAGGGGCTGCGCTATGTCTACATCGGGAATGTGCCCGGCCTCGCCGACGCTCAAACCACCTTCTGCCCGAACTGCAATCGCCCTCTCATCCAGCGCGACATCTTCGCCGTCGCCGCGCTGGACGTGGTGGACGGCAAGTGCCGCTTCTGCAACACCCCCATCGCCGGGGTCTGGGCGTAGACCGCGTATTGAACCGGGAGAGTCAGCACGCGGAGCGTGTTCCACGCATGCCGACACCCGGCACGCCGCTCCCGCTCCACGGAAGGAACGGATCGAGGTCAGGCATCAGTTCGCCCTCGGCGGAACCGTGTCGTTACGCCAGTAATCGGCATGGTAGGTGGGCCCGTCCTTGTTCCAGATCTTGCTGACGATATCGACGTCGCCGTCCCCATCGACATCGCCGAGGCTGGCGTCGTGCCATCCAGGGTTGTCCTCCTGAATGATGACCGGCGCGAAGGCGGGCGACGGGCTGCCGGCGTTGACCCAGATGACGCCTCGCTCCTTGAGGCCCTTGGGTTTCATGGGGAGCTTGCCCTTGCTCACCATGTAGGTGTCGGGGTCTTCCTGTTCACCGGCGAAGACATCGAGGCGGCCGTCGCGGTCGAAATCGGCGATGCCCAGGGAATGCCAGGAGCCCGTGCCAGGCACATTGCCGGGCGAGGTGGGCGGATCGGGCAATTGGAAAGGGGTCCATTTCGCTCCTTGACCTTCGTTTCTGACGAAATAGACGTGACCGAAGCCCGTATCGCAGTCGCTGTAGACGATATCCTGATCGCCATCGCGGTCCAGGTCCACGACCCACGAGCGGATGCTGGTGCCATAGGAGGCGTCGGGAATCGGATGGTGCGGCCAGTCATGTCGAACCCAGGTGCCCACGCCCCGGCCCGGATTCGCGTACCACCAGCCGGCAATCACCAGATCCGTGTCGCCGTCTCCGTCGATATCGCCCGCGCCTTGCGGGGTGGCCCCTCCGTGATGGTCAAGGCCTTGGGCGACCACGTTGCTGGCCATCGACATGGCCGGGTTGTACCAGCAGAGCGTATTCCCATCGAACACGACAATATCCTGTCGCTTATCCCCGTTCACATCCGCCGCCAGGAGGTCGTGGCCGTGGCCCGGGAAAGGATGCGTGGTCCAGGAGGCGGCCGGGTCTTGCCGGAGTGTTCCCGGGTTTCGAAACCAGGCGTGGCTGAAGACCAGGTCGGTCCAGCCGTCGTTGTCCACATCGGGGCCAGTGGCTCCCAGGGCCTGGGGAATGGCGGCGGAATCGCTAATGAGACGCTGCACCCAGACAGCGTCGGTCTGCCGTTGATACCAATAAAAGCCGTGGGCGTCCCGCCGCGAGAGCGCGGTGTCCAAATCGCCGTCGCCATCAAAATCAAACAGAGGCGTGCCCGCCGTTCCCCAAGCCTTGCCCGGCAACGGATCGGCGATCGTAAAGTGCGTGAACTTGAGATGAGTCGGCCTGGCTGCGCTCGCCGCAATCGCGGCCGGCGGTCCCGGTCGCACGATGCCTGGGGCAGGACGGCGCCCGCCGGGCACGTGGTTGTCCCAGCCCGAGAACACCGCGCCCCGAGAGACAGCGACGACCGACACTCTCAGTTTCAGGGGCAGCCACTTCGCGCGCTGGTCCCAAAAGGTCTTCGACCGCGGTTGATTCGAGTCAGCCTCGGGCGCCAGCGGCGCGCGCGGGTTCTTGGAAGCCCACACCCGAATGCCCCAACGCCAGAAGCTCTTGCGGGCGGCGAAGTTGACGCCACCCTGATCAGGATGCGTCCACCAGGAGGCAGGGCTCGAATCGAAGACCACAACGCTCCCGACCCCTTGAAGCGCGTCACTTAAGCGTGACGCGGTTTCAGGATGGCCGGTGCCAGGGCGTTCCGGGTCTGGATGGCCCCAGATATGGAACGAGATGTAGCACGGTTCGGCGCTCGGCTGTTCGAGGACCTCGAAACGACAGTGAATCTGTCCGCTGTCATAGGAATCAGGCATCACCCAGTTGGGCGGACCCTTGGCGGTCTTGTCCCAGAAGTGGCATCCAGAGGACTCTTCAGTGAGGGTCACCACCTCGTTGACGAGTGCAAACTCGCCAGCATGCAATCCGGTTGACCCTGCCATGAGCAGGAGCGGGAGAAGGATGTTATTTCGGTTCATGGGGCGCGTCGGACGGATTGCGATGGACACGGCGGGACATGTGCGCATTGGAAAGGGCCTCGGAACCGGACACAACGGGGCGTGGATGATCTCGCCACGGCGCGCAGGGCGGCCGGAAGCAGCCGCCCCGCGCGGACACTGCGCCACGCCATGACCGACGATTTCAGCGGCGGTTGGGTCACTTGCTGAGGCGGAAGAACATTGCGGCGCCTTCAGGCACGAAGGTCACAGTCATCTCATCGCCGGCCTGCACGGGCTCGACGCCGAACTCAGTCCAGGCAGGGTTGACCAGGGTGTCGGACGACTCGAGCCTGCAATCCGAGGCCGCCGCCGGCCAGGAGGCGATCAAGGCCTGATCGGACCTGCGGATGGTGAGTGTCGGCATGGCCACGACAACTGTTGGATCACTCAGGTCCTGTCCCACGGCCAGGTAGATGTCGTCGAGCCAGAACCCGCCGCCGCTCGAGACATTCGCGACCGTTTGCTGCGGCAGCCACAAGAAAAACCGGATCAGGTCATTGGCGGCTGGGCCATTGCGGAAGCTGAAGGTTGCGACGCTGTCGTGCGCCACCTGGCTCGGTTGGGCCATGTCCTTGTCCTGGAGGAACATCTGCCAGGTGTCGTCGGCGTTGTTCACGACCACCCAGATCTTGTACCAGACATCCGACAAGAACGGCTGGATCTGGTCGAACAAGGTCGCGCCGTCGTAGAGGCCGATGGTTTTCTTGCCGAGGTTGCTCCCCGTGCGACGGACAACCTGGACTTCGTAATCGCTCTGCGAGGCATAACCGAAGCTGCGCTGATCCGACAAGCCCAGGCTGACGTCGTCCCGGCTCCAGGTTGTCGAAGCGCAGCGGAAGAAGAGGGTGCCCGTCGCCCCCTCGGGAAGCAGGGCCGGGAAGGCGAGCGATTGTTTGGCCGTCGCCAGGCGCAAGACCTTGTTGCCCGGGTTCCCGCCCTCGAACGAAGTCGGATCCATGACAACCGCGTCATCGGCGTTCCCGAACACTCCAACCCAGTCGCCCTGGTAGAGGATCGGCCCCAGCGCACGGTTCTCGAAGTTGTCGATCGGGGCGAAGCCCGACGCCGGGGTGGCGAAGACCAGCACGGGGGCTGAGTATGCGAAAAGACCGTCATGATCGGTCACCTTGGCCGTCAATGTGTGGGCGCCGGCGGCCACGCTCGGGATCGTGCAGGTGTAGGGAGCGGATGTCACCGTGCCGACGGACTGGCCGCTGTCGAAGAACTCGACCGAGGCGATGGAGCCGGCGTTATCGGCGGCGTCGGCGGTGATGAGAAGGCTTGACCGCGCCGCGATGGGCGAGTTGTTGACCGGGGCGGTGATCGCCACGCTGGGGGGCGTTTGGCTCCCGTACTTGGCGCGCAGGTAGGCGTCGATCCCGGCCACTTCCGATTCGGTGAGATTGCGGGTGTAAACCAGCGCTTCGAGAATCTCGCCGCGGAAGTGGCACCAGATGGGATAGAGCACGCCGCGTCCCAGGTTGCCGCCGGTCTGATCGATGCCCGCCGTCACGGGTTCCTTGCCCGAGACCGTGGTCACCAACTCGCCGTTGACGTAAAGCATCTCGTCGCCTTCGTTCTTCACCACCACCGTCCGCGTGTAATCGCGGTTGATTGAGGCGGGGCGCGGATAAGCCGGGCCGGGGTAGTTCGGGCTGCCGGTTTGGGCTACGGTGGTCCCGATGCGCCAGTTGACTGAATCCTGGAACACGCCAATCGAGAGCGCTCCCCAACTGGCCGACTCGCTCCAAAACAGCGCGGCGGACCCTTCGCCTCCCGAGCCGGTTGTCTGCGGAGCGGTGTTGTTGGCCACGACCACAAGGGTCAAGCCGCTCAAGCCATCCATCGGCATGCCGAAGGTCATGTAATCGTCATGGCCGTCAAAGCTCACGGCCGGCTTGCCCAGGCCCGAGGCGACGAACGCGGGTTGGCTGGCGGCCGTGGATTGCACGGCGTGGCGCTCGTAGCCAGATTGGTCGGCCCAGCGCGACACGGCGTTTCCCTCCGCGGTGATGCCGGCGTCGGCTTTGTACCAAAGCCCCAGCCCATCCAACACAGGCCCTTCCTGGGAAGTCGCGTAATTCACCCGCACCACCACGCGCTCGGACAAAGCCCATGCACCCGTCGTGTCGATCGCCTTGGCGACCAGGCCGAAGCTGCCGCTGGGCACATTGTCCCACTGGAAGGAATAGGGCGCCGTGGGATCAGTGGCCATCAGGATGCCGTCGGCGTAAAACTCCACCTGGCTTATGCCGCCGTCATCGGAGGCATCGGCTGTGACGCTCAGACTGGCTGGCGGATCGAGCAGCACGCCGCTCGATGGGCTGGTGATGGCGACCATCGGACGCTTGTTCGAGAGGTGTTTTTGGTGCAGGTAAAGTTCGGTCGCTTCCCGGTCGGTGTCCGAGAGCGCGCCGGCATAGACCAGGACTTCGAGGATGCTGCCGTGAAAGCCCACGCTCGCGCTGTTGCCGCGCCCGAGATACGCGTCATCCCCGACACCGGCCAGCGGATACCCCTTGTAATCGACCTGGAGAACGGGCGCACGGTCGACATACAGCGTCTCGATGTCGGCATTCTTGACCAGGGTGGTGATTGTGTAATTGTCGCCGACCGACTCGGGACGCGGATAGCGATGGTTGTTCTGGGCCACGGTGGTCCCCAGGCGCCAGTTGACATTGGTTTGGAACGGGCTCAGGAACACCCAGCCCCAACTGGCGGTCTCCGTCCAGAAGATCGCCGGGGTATCGGAGTAGGAACTGCCTCCGTTCTGGGCCGCCGAGGTGCTGTTGGCGACCAAGAAGATCGTCATGCCGTCGAGTCCGTTGATCGGCGCGTTGAAAGCCAGGAAATCGCCGGCCCCGTCGAATTGGACCGCCTGCGTCCCCAGCGGCGTGGTGACCACGCTCGGGCGGCGCCAGGCGGCTGTCTGGGTGGCATGGCGCCCCCGTCCCGACTGGTCCGCCCATTGGGCGACGGCGCCGTCTTCGAGCGTGAGGCCTGCATCGCTCTTGTACCAGAGGCCCAAGCCGTTCAAAACCGGTCCTTCGCCCGGCGTGCCGTAGTTGACTAAGGCCATGACCCGCTCCGAAATCGTCCAGGCGCCGGAGTCGTCCGTGGCCTTCGCGCTCAAGGCATGGACGCCCGCGGCCACATTGTTCCACTCGACACTGTAGGGCGGCGTGCTGTCGACTCCAAGGGACTGGTCGTTGACGAAGAATTCGACCTGAGTGACGCTGCCGTCATCGGAAGCATCCGCGCCGATGGTGATGTTGGCAGGGGCGGCGAATGGCGCGTCCGGGGCCGGGCTTGTGATCGTGACAGTCGGAGGCTGCGAGCTGAAGTACTTGTCACGCAAATAGGCTTCCGCCGCCTCACGGCCGGTGTCGTCGAGCGCGTTCGTGTACACCAGGATTTCGAGGATGTCGCCGTTGAAATAGGAGGTCGTGCTGCGTCCGAGGTAGCCGCTCTCGGAAGCGCCCGCCAGAGGATACTGCTTGGAATCGAGCTGCAAGGCCATGGAACCGTCCACATAAAGGGTCTCCATGTCATCCGCCTTGATCAGGGTCGTGATCGAGTGGCGGGCGCCCAGGGAAGCGGGCCGCGCGTAACGCGGGGCGTACGTTTCACCGGTTCCAAAACGCCAACAGATGTTCGTTTGGAAAATGCCCAGGTAAGTCCAACCCCAACTGGCGGTTTCGTTCCAGAAGATCGCCGGCGAATTCGAGCAGGCGACACCTCCGTTCTGAGCCGCAGAGAGGTTGTCGGCCACCAGGACAATGCTCAGACCGGACAAACCGTCGATGGGAACGTTGAAAGAAAGGAAGTCATCAATGCCGTCGAAATGAACCCCCGGGGCGCCGGTGGCGGACGTGACAAGCCGAGGCTGGTTCGGGGCGCCGGTCTGCAGGGCGTCATGGCCTTGGCCCGACTGATCCGCCCAGGCAGAGACCGCCGCCTCGGTCGCCGTGATGCCTGCGTCCGCCTTGAGCCAAAGCGTCAGGTCTTCCAAAGGCACGGCGGCTTGGGACAGCCACTGGCTGCCCATGAAGAGGGCAACCACACAGTTCAACAGATGTGGGGTGAAGGATCGTGTTTTCATCGCCTTATGTTTGTGTTGTGTTTCACAGGATCAGGTTTGGGGAATGACCTCGCGTTGCCGCGGCGTTCCAAGTCGAGGTGCAGGGCAAGCGCTCTTCCGTCATGGCGTTCTCGCAGTGGTCCGATCGTTGAGCCAGGGCATGTCAATCGGGGAGGTCCCCCCGCTCGAATAGCGGGTGTTGCGGACCACGGGCCGGATGATGTCGGCATCCCGCCACTTGTGAATCTCGGCATGGCCGTCGGCGAAACCGAGTCCGCCAGCGCCGCCATGGTAACTGGCGGGGCAGTCGATGATTGTCTTGGGAGAGTGGGGCCACGTGCCGAAGAAGGCGTCATTGATGCTGTCCTCCCGTTCGTCGATCATCACCCAGAGGCTCGAGGGCGGCGGCAACGTGATGTCGGCGAGCCTTCGATAACTCCGGTACTCGGAACGCAGGAAGGCCTCGCTGCCATCACCCACCACGTAAGCGTTCATGGCCACGCTGCGCGCGCGCGGGATCTCGCCGCTCCCCATGTTGACGCTGCTGCGATCTCCGGGGCATTTGTAAATCCCCACGTTCTGGGTGTAAGGACCCAGCCTCGATTTCATCAACAACACCGTGTTCGTGTTGTCCCGATTCGCCGGGTTGAAATCCATCATCCCGTCCACCCAGCCAAAGCCTTTCTGTCCCAGTTCGTTCACCCCCCATTGGTTGTTCGGCGGCAACACCCCTTGATGGTCGTCCGCGTACATCGTCCATGCCAGGGTGAGTTGCCGCAGGTTGCCCATGCAGAGGACGCCGTGGGCTTTGCTCTTGGCCCGCGCCAGGGCGGGCAACAACAAACCCGCCAGGATCGCGATGATGGCGATCACGACCAACAACTCGATCAGCGTGAAGCCTGCCTCGACAAGGCGTCCGAAGAACGGCTTTTCAAGAACCGTGGCGCTCTCGGGCTCAGTCGACGGTGCGGGTGAAGGCACACCGCCGTCCTGCGGTGGGTCTGAGGTCGGTCTCTTCATGGGATTTATAGAACACGCCAGAAGTCCGAACGAACTGATCGCCGGTAGTCGACGCAGTCAATTCTCGGGTGAGCAAGAAGCTGTGAGTCAAGGGGAAACACAGCAAAAAATGAGCAGAATCAATGCCAAAGAGGCGACTCGGCGGTCTTCGATGGCAGAAGCCGAATCCGGGGCTGGCAACCGCGGTCCGAGCCTGAGCAGCGGCCGGTCAAGACGAACGAGGGAGTCGATCGCCTTCGGCCTTTACCAAAACCGCCGGATGGACTATCAGGCAAAGCGTCATGCGTTGCCGTCTCGTCCTTCCTCTCGCTGCCGTGCTCGTGACTCTCGGCGTCGCGCGCCCGGGCACGCCGGTCATGCGCGTCGTCCAATCCTCGGGCGCCGACTCGAACCTCCTCAGGAACCCCGGCTTCGAACTGGGCACGACCCACATGCTCACCTCCTGGTCCGCCGGCCCCCAGGGGCTGCGCGTCGCCCCCGACGAAGGCCGCACCAACTCGCAGGCCCTCGCGTGCCGGGCCTCGGATGCCACCGGCTGGTATGGCGCCAGCCAGACGCTCAGCCTCAACCGCACCCACTGCGTTCCCGTCGCCGTCCGCGGCTGGAGCCGCGCCGAAGGGGTCAGCGGCAGCGCCGACGGCAACTACTCCCTCTACGTGGACATCGTCTACCAGGACGGCAGCCCGCTCTGGGGCCAGACGGGCAACTTCACCGCCGGCACCCACGACTGGGAGGCGCGCGAGTTCGTCATCCTCCCCGAGAAACCGATCCGGTCCCTCACTCTCTACTGCCTCTTCCGGAACCATTCCGGCGAAGTCTGGTTCGACGACGTCTCCGTGGCCGAGATCGGCGCCCCCACCGGCGCCTTTCTGTTCCAAGGCACCCCCATGACCGTGGAAACCCTCAACCCGCCCTCGGGACAGGCAGCCGCGTATTCCACGGGCGACGGCCTCGATCTCACGCTCACCGGCGGACGTGTCGCCCGCTTGTCCGTCGACGGGCGCGACCTGACCGGCAGCGCCCCCTCCGGATTCCTCGCGCGCGACATGGCCACAAACTCGGACGTCTATTCCTTCGAAGAAGGGGCTTGTCCCGATCTGAACCTGCTCCTGCGCGCCACGATCATCACCAACGCCGATCATCTGGCCGTCGCGGGGACCGTGGTCGATACCACCGGCACGGACCGCGCCATCATGCTCCTCTTTGCCCTCCCCCTGGACGCTGCCGGTTGGAGCTGGGGCCAAAACATCCGCGAGCAAAGGCCCGTTGCCGTCCCCGAGGAACTCAGCAGCACCGTCAGCGTGAACTGCGGCGCCAATGGACGCCATTCCCTCTATCCCCTGGCCTGCGTCAGCGATGAGCGGTCCGGACTCGCCCTCGGCGTCGATATGGCGAAGCCGGCGCAGTACCGCCTCGCCTACCATGCCGGCACGAAACAATTGCTCGTCGCCTACGACCTCGGGTTGGTGCCCGAAACCACCCGGTTCCCCTCCGGCGCGGAATTCCGATTCGTCCTCTTTCGATTCGATCCCCGCTGGGGCTTTCGCAGCGCGTGGGAGAAATACACCGCACTGTTCCCCGCACACTTCACCGTGCGTTCGAAAGACCAGGGGATCTGGATGCCTTTCACCGACGTGAGCACGGTCAGCGGCTGGCAGGATTTCGGCTTCCGCTATCACGAAGGCAACAACAACGTCCCCTTTGACGACGCGAACGGCATCCTCAGTTTCCGCTACACGGAACCCATGACGTGGTGGATGTCCATGGACCCGGGACTTCCCCGCACGGTGGCCACCGCGCTCGAGGTTCGGGACGCCTACGCCGCGGGCGCCCCCGGCCCCGGGCAACGCATGGCGGTCGTCTCGCGCAGCGCCGGGATGTTCGACAGCAGCGGCCAGCCTTCCCTTCTCTTCCGCAACGAGCCGTGGGCCAACGGCGCCGTCTGGAGCCTCAACCCCAACCCCCTTCTCCCCTCCAACCCCAACGCCGCCACCGTTCACTGGAGCGCCAGCATCCGCGAATCGCTCTACGGTCCGAACGCCAAAGGCAGTCTCGACGGCGAATACCTCGACTCACTCGAGGGATATGTCACAGCCGACCTGAATTTCCGCCGCGACCACTTCGCTTCCAGCACGGTCCCGTTGGCCTTCGACACAACAACCGCCCGTCCGGCCCTCTGGAAAGGGCTGGCCGTCTTCGAGTTCACCCGCTGGATCAGCGACGATCTCCACCAACTCGGCAAGCTCTGCTTCGCCAACGGTGTGCCCTACCGCTTCAGCTTCCTCTGCCCGTGGCTCGATGTCATGGGCACGGAAACCGACTGGCTTTCCAATGGCCAATACGCGCCGTCTTCCCATAGCCAAATGGCCCTGTGGCGCACCCTGTCCGGCAAGAAGCCGTACCTTCTCCTGATGAACACCGACTACGCCACCTTCGGCACGAACCGTGTCGAGAGGTATTTTCAGCGCAGCCTCTTCTATGGCATGTACCCGTCGATGTTCAGCCACAATGCGGCGGAGAATCCCTATTGGCAGAACCCAACCTGGTACAACCGGGATCGTCCGCTCTTCAAGCGCTACCTCCCCGTCATCAAACAGATCGCCGAGGCCGGCTGGCAACCGGTCACCCTGGGCGCCTGCGACAACACAAACATCCTCGTCGAGCGCTTCGGTCCCGCTCCCGACGGCGCCGTCTACTTCACCTTGTTCAACGACAGTGCGGCCACCCGCACGGCCACGTTCAGCACCTCACTGGATCCGGACGCAGCCGCAACCCGCGGGGTGGCCATCAATCTGCTCAGCGGTGTCCGCCTCGAGCCCTCCGGACCCGGGTGGCATGTCGAACTGGCGTCGCAGGCCGCCACGGCCATCAAGGTCCTGCCCCCCGCCAGGTTCACCGGCGCCGCCCTCTCCCCCGACGGCACCATGCAATTGACCATCGACGCGCCGCTCGGCTCATCCCATGTGCTCGAAGTCTCCAACAACCTGGCTGCCTGGCTGCCACTGGGCACCAACACCATCGACACTCAGCCCCTGGTTTGGCTCGACCATTCGGCCGCCGGTGACGCCCGCCGCTTCTACCGCCTCCGCTGGTGAGCCCCAAATCCTAGTTCCGTCGAGTCTTGCGGGCTTGCGTTTGCGCGAAGGGTGAGGCAAACTCCTCACTAACGGTCGGAAACATCAGAAACTCGACAAACCAAATGAAACGATCTCTGCTCAGTCTCACACTCATCGCCGTGTCCGCTCTTCTGGCCGTGACCGGCTGCTCGAAGCCAGATTCCGAATCCAGCATCGAAGGCGCCACAACGGCTCCTGCCATCGACGTTGCCCAGATCGAATCCGCATTCTCGGGGGCTGCCGAGGAGGACACGGGCGACGTCAAGAAGGTGATTGCCGCGGTCAAGGCAGGCGACTACGCAGGGGCGGCCGCGTCGCTGAAGGCCGCTGCATCGAACCTGAAGTTCACGCCCGAACAGCAGAATGCGGTCAAGGATCTCCTGGCCAAGGTGCAGGCCAAAATTGGCGCAGCCGCCGGCCAGGCCGTCGATGCCGTCAAGAAGGTGGGCGAGGATGT
>CAYPUR010000001.1:7693-10956 GCA_964413865.1 uncultured Verrucomicrobiota bacterium | reverse complement strand
GTCGGCAAGGCCGCGGGCGATGCCGTCAAGTCGGTCGGAGACGCGGCCAAGGACGCGGGCGACGCTGCGAAGAAAGCGGTGAACCCGTAAACCCGGTCCGGCCGATCTCGAAGCCTGCCGATCTCTGGGCGCACCCGCCTCTCATGGACCCGGGCTCGCATCAACCGGTGGCGTTGCGTTGCGATCCGCGGGGCGTGCTGTTCGAGCCGGTGGATGCCGATGAGCTGATTCGGCAGCGCAACTGCCACGTGGTCCTCACCGAACCCGGGGCCGTGCGCGGCAATCACTGGCATCGGCGCGCCACGGAAGTCTCGGTTGTTCTGGGCCCTGCCCGGGTGTGCATCCGCCGCGAGTCGGGCATCGAGGAAATCCAGGTGCCGGATGGCCAGGCCTGGAGGTTCGTCTTCCCGCCTGGCGTCCCGCACGCCATGCAGAACACCGGCGCCCGCCCGATGGTGGTGATCGCATTCTCCGATCAGATCCACGATCGCCAAAGCCCGGATGTGGTTCCCGACATCTTGATCGGGAATCCGTGAAACCCGGACGCAACACGATCGGTTTAAAGCTAGCTTCTGTCCCTCTCGGTACAGGGTTGGAAGAACAGGCTCAGGCACAACATGAAGTCCATCGTAAAGAAGTGTCGCGATCTGACGGAGCCGTTTCGCGTGGCGGACGGCAAGGAGTTCCGTCTCAAAAAGATCGATCCGGATGAGACCCTGTGGCTGAAGCGCGAGGACAAGTCCAAGGTGGCGGACGCCCTGGCGGAGGGGATTCAGGCGTTGGCGGAGTTTCAGGACAAGCTTTACGCCCACAACCGGTGGGCGCTGCTGCTCATCTTCCAGGCGATGGACGCGGCGGGCAAGGACAGCGCCATCAAGCACGTGATGTCGGGCGTCAACCCGCAGGGATGCCAGGTGATGTCCTTCAAGGCGCCGAGCGCCGAGGAACTGGATCACGACTACCTCTGGCGCTGCATGCAGCACCTGCCCAACCGCGGCCACATCGGCATCTTCAACCGCAGTTACTATGAAGAGACGCTGGCGGTGCGGGTGCACCCCGAACTGCTCGAGAGGCAGCGTCTGCCGGCCGAATTGGTGACCAAGCGAATCTGGGAGGAGCGTTTCCAGGATATCCGCGGCTTCGAGCGCTACCTCACCCGCAATGGCATCGTCGTGCGCAAGTTCTTTCTCCACGTCTCGAAAGAGGAGCAGAAGCGCCGGTTCCTCGAACGGATCGAGAAGCCGGAGAAGAACTGGAAGTTCTCGTCGGCCGACGTTCAGGAAAGGGGATTCTGGCGCGAGTACATGGCGGCGTACGAAGAGATGATCCGCCACACCACGACGCCGGAAGCCCCGTGGTATGTGGTGCCGGCCGACCACAAGTGGTTCACACGCGCCGTGGTCGCGGCGGCGGTGATCGAGACGCTCGCCTCCCTCGAACTCGCCTACCCGGAAGTCGACAAAGACAAGCGCAAGGAGCTCGTTGCGGCGAAACAGGCGTTGTTCGAGGAGTGACGGCCCGGGCGCCGCGCCCTTCCACGCCCCTCACCAGTCGAGCGCGCCGCGGCGCGCCCCGGTTTCCTTGCGGGCGCGCTGGCGGCGCCGATCCCACTCGCCCTCGCGTTCCTGCTGCCGCTCGCTTGCCTGGCCCAGCAGGTCTTCGAGTGTCGATGGTTGTCTGTCCGGCGGCGTGCGTTGCCGGGCGGCCTGCTCCGCCTCGCGGGCGATCCGCTCGCGCAGACGCGCGATCCGGGGCTCGACTTCTTGCAGGCCCTCGCGCGCGGGCTCCTTCCCGGGCTCGATCTCCAAAGCCTGTTCAAAGGCCGTCTGCGCGTCCTGAAAGTGCCCGAGGGCTTCCCCGGGACGGTGTTCCTCCGCCTGCTGGCCTCCGGCCACGGCCCGCTGCCCGGCAAGCACCAGCGCCTCGGGCAGCAGGCGTCGCGCCTCCGCCGCGCCAGCGTTCGCCTCGGCGTTGTCCGGATTCAGCCCGCGCGCGGCCTCGAAGTTGTCCAGCGCCGCCATCAGCCGCGGCGCCGCCTCCGGACTCTTCCGCGCCAACCGGTCACGTCCTTCATCGAGTTCCGTGTTGCCGAGGCGCACGCGCAGTGTCTCGAGGGCGGCGCGCACTTCGAGCTGGCCCCGCCGGGCGCCCTCGTGATCGGTCCGAACCTCGAGGGCTTCACGGAAATGGCCGAGCGCGGCCTCGTAGGGCTCGATCGCCGATCCCGTGTCCCACTTCGAGTGTTCATCCCCTGTCTTCTGTTCCCGCCGCCCCATTCGAGTGAGGAGATCAGACAGTTTCTCGCGCACGCGCGCTTCCCCCCGGGCAGCGGCCTCGTCGAGCTTTGCCCTTCGCGAAGAGGCTGCGGCAGTCTCTCGAGTGTCGGGTCGAGCCCTGGCGCCCGCTCGCGTGCGTGCCGCCCCCAGATCCTCGATCGCGGCGCGGTACTTCGACTCGGCTTCCAGGTCTCCCCAACTCGTATTGCGCGCCGCCTCGACGTCGCCCTTGGCTTCCGCCCCCGCGGCGCGCTCGATCCACCGCTCCTTGAGAGCGGCCTCGATCCGCTCCAAATCGACGCGCAGCGACCCATCCTCGGGATGCCACCGGACCGACTCGTCGGCCTTTGCCAGACCGTCTTCGAGCAGATGGATTGCCGGATCGAGGGGCTGTTTCTGCGCGGCATCGAGCGCCTCCATCCCAAGCCGATGCAACACCCGGGCCAATCGCCGGCGCACCAGGTCGAAGTTGTGCCGGGCCGCGCCGTGGCTCGGACTTCGTTCGAGAGCGGCGCGATAGGATTCGAGCGCGCGACGCCACCATTCGACCGCCTGCTCGGGCGCATCGGACTCGTGCGGTTCGCCCAGCCGAAACTGGGCGTTGCCCGACTGGAACCAGACCGCCGACCGGAGCCGGCGCGGCAGCGGCTGCGAGGCGAGATCCCGCCAGCGGTCAAACGCCGCGGAGTATTGGCCTGCCGCGTAGGCCCGGACGCCCTCGTTATAGGCATCCCATGGCGAAGGGGAAAGGTCGGCGCCCGCCGATGGCAAGCGAGACGCCATCAGCGCCGCACCGACCAAGAGCAGCCTCAGGATCGGGCCGACTCGTTGTGTGTCAACCATGCCCGCGTATTGATCAAGACTTCATTCGGTCCCTGCCGCCACCGCTTCGCCGGTCGCCCAACCACCACTCCGCGCCGAGCAATGCCAGCGCCGCCGCCAGCGGCCATGGGAAGCGCTCCTGCGGTTCATCCAGGATCCGCTTCG
>CAYPUR010000001.1:7104-7683 GCA_964413865.1 uncultured Verrucomicrobiota bacterium | reverse complement strand
CTGTCGACCGTGGCAAGCCGGCAGCCGTTTGTCGAAACCACCCGCTCAATGCCGTGCTGTGGCGCGCGTCCAGACGCGTGTACACGCCGCCTCCAGCCTCGGCGATGCGCTGCAATTGCAGTTCATCCTGCCGGGAGACCACCTCGCGGCCCAGCGGGTTCTTGACAAAGCCCGCGGCACCCCACGCCGGCGCCGGCACGCGGGCCCCCAGCGCGGATCCGACGCCGGCCGTGTGCACGCGCAGGCCTGCCGCGCGCGCCGCGCGCGCGGCCCCGATCGCGTCGCCCTGCAACTGCTCGCCATCGCTGACCAGCAGGAGGGCGCGCGGCCCGCGCGTCTCGCGATCCAAGCCCCTGAGCGACTCCTCGATCGCTTGCTGCAGGTTGCTGCCCGGATCGGACACCGTGCCGGGAACCGCCGACTCGAGCGCGCGTGCGATGACACTGTGATCCCGGGTCAGCGGAGCGGCCGCAAAGGCTTCGCCGGCGAAGATCACCAGCCCGACCCGATCCCCGCCCAATCCGGCCAGCAGGCGTTCGATGGCATCGGTCGCCACGGTGAGCCGGTTCGTTCCCGCGG
>CAYPUR010000001.1:4885-7094 GCA_964413865.1 uncultured Verrucomicrobiota bacterium | reverse complement strand
ATCAAGGGGCCGGCCATGCCTGCCGTGCAGGAACCCGAAGAGCCGGTTGATCCCATATCCACAGCGATGACCAGGTCGATGCCCGTTTGCTCGAGCTCGATCTGCCGGCGCCCCCACTGCGGTCGGGCGAGCGCCAGGCCCAGGGCCAGCACCCCGGCCATCAGGGCAGCCAGCTTCCATCTCCGGCGCCGAGAGTTCACCGAACGGAGCAGGCGCGGCAGCAACGGGGAACGGAAGCTCGCCTCCAAATCACGGCGGGCCCGGCGCCCCGCCCAAAGCCGGAAGACCAGCAAACCCGCCGCCAGGAGAGGCAATAGCCCGAGGCAGATGGGTGCGCCGAATGTCATGGCAGCCTCCGTCCGCGCGTGTGCGCGTGGGCTTGCTCGATGAATACCAAGCCAAGAGCCGCCCACCCCAGCCATGGAAACAGCTCGCGCCATCCCTTCTGCCGCACATCGCTGAGCTTCTGCTTCTCGAGCCGGTCGATGGCCCTGGAAACGGCACGCAGGTCCGCCCCGCTCCGCACCCGGAAGAACTCGCCGCCCGTCCGGGCGGCGGCGTGGGTCAACGCCTCGCTCAATTCATCGCTCGACGCGGCCTCCTGCGGACTGAGGAGCTGGATGCAATGCAGCCGGATGCCCAGCCCATGGAGCGCGTCAGCCACGGCTTCCGGCTCGGGTCCGGCACTGATGTTTTCGGCATCGGTGACCAGGAGGACGACCCGGGTCTCGTTGGTGTGGCGCTGGAGATGGTGGGCGGCCACGACGAGCCCCGACCCGACATCGGTTCCGACGCCGTTGGTCTCGCCGGCCAATCGTTCAAGCAGCCATTCGTGATCGAGCGTCAGCGGGCTGGCCAGATAGGCGTCGCGGTCAAAGCAGACCAGGCCGATGCGATCGTGGGGACGCGTGCGGATGAACTCGGCGGAAATCCGCTGCAGCGCGGCCGAGCGGGTGGCCTGGCGACCGTCCAGCAGAAAGTCCCGCGTCCGCATCGTGCCCGAGAAATCCAGAGCCAGCATCAGATTGATTCCGCGCGCGTCTTCACGCATCTCGGCCTTCGGGACCTGGGGGCGTGCCAGGGCCAGGATCACCAAGGCCAGGACGCCCAACCGCAGGGCCAGCGCCGCGCGCCCCGGGGCGCGGCGCATCGCCTGAGCGGCAGGACGCAGCAACAGGGCCGAGCTGAAGACGAGGGCCGCGCCTGGTCCCGCGCGCCCGCGGCGCCAGGCGAGCAGCGCCAGCAGCGCCAGGGCAAGCAACCAGGCCGGTGAGGCGAAACGGAACCCATCGCTCATGGGCGCGTCCCTCCCCGAACCGCATTCACGACGGTTGGCCGGCCCGGCGGCGCGCCGCGATGGCGCACCGGCCAGTCACATCGGCCCGGCTTTGCAGGATCACTCCGCATGTGTGCTGGCCTTCATGGGGGCGGCGTCGGACTCCGGACGCGACCGCAGGACAAACGCAAGAGCCGCTGCGTGCAGCTCCTGCAACTCGCCCACACCCGCCACGTAGCGTCCGAACTTGCACAGATCGCACAATTGAAGGAATCGCCCCAGGTGCTGCCGGTCGGCCGCGGGAAGGGCGCCCGACGCCCCCGCCGCCGTCAGAAACTCCTCGGTCGTCAGGCGTGGCGCGCGCAGTCCATAGCGCGCCTCGACATAGCCGCGGAGAACGCTGGTGGCGGCGATGCCGTAGTCGCGCGACCGATCTGTTCGCAACAGACCGGTCAAACGCTCGAGCTCGGCCAGGGCCCAATCCCACGGCGCGGCGGCGTCCGGCGTCCCGGGGGTTGGGACCGGCTCGCGCCGCGCCTTGCGACGGAGCGCCAGAGCCAGAAGGAGGCCGCAGGCCGCCACGGCCGCCACGGCAAGCGCCCAGCCGAAACTGGGCGGCGAGAGCAAGCGCAGGTCCTCGATGAGGTTTGTCTCGTTCATCCGTCCGCGGGGGGCGCCAATCGCAGTCGGCGCAGGCGTTGTTCGAAGAACTGAAGCAGGGCGCGCTGATACGGCTGATCTGTGTGACAGGTGACGCTCTCGACACCGGCACGGCGGAAGATGTCGGCCAGACGCGCGGTGCGGGCCAGGCGCTGCGTCTCGAAGGCGTGCCGCACGGCGGGGTCGCGGGTATTCACCTCGACCACCTCTCCCGTTTCCGCATCTTCGCACACGAGCCACCCGACCTCCGGCAGGCGCGCCTCGACGGGGTCA
>CAYPUR010000001.1:4479-4866 GCA_964413865.1 uncultured Verrucomicrobiota bacterium | reverse complement strand
GCGCATGATCAGAAAAGCCCAGGTCGGTAAATCCCAGGCGCAGCGCGCGCTCGAATCCGTCGTCGCAGAAATCCGACAGGACAAACACCGTCGCGCGGCGGTGCAGCGCGTTGCCGAGGATCTGGAGGGCCTGGCGCAGCGAGGTGCGGGGTGAACGGGCCTGATGAGTGAGGATTGCCGAGACAATGGCGAGGGCCTGGCGGCGCCCTGTGCGCGGGGCGAGATAACACTCGACGGCGTCCGTGAAGAGCAGCAATCCCACACGGTCGTTGTTCAGGACCGCGCTGAGGGCCAGGACCGCCGCCAGCTCGGCGGCCAGCTCGCGTTTGCTTTGCGGCACCGACCCGAAATCGCCCGAGGCGCTCACATCCACCGCCAGCATCACCG
>CAYPUR010000001.1:3547-4469 GCA_964413865.1 uncultured Verrucomicrobiota bacterium | reverse complement strand
GATCGTTCCTCGACATTCTGTTTGATCTGAACGGCGCCCGTGCGGGCTGTGGTGTGCCAGTCGATGCTGCGCACGTCATCCCCCGGCTCGTAGGCGCGCACCTGGTCGAATTCGAGACCCCGGCCCCGAAACACGGAACGGTAGGGGCCGGCGAGCAGATCTTCCACGAACCGCCGGGCGCGCAGCTCGACCAGGCGCACTCGCCGCATCATATCGGTCGCGCCGTGCGAGGCGGGCGCGCGGCCCAGTGACGCGCGCTCCCCGGTCCGAAGCGGCGGCGGGAGGCGATGTGACGGGGCGCGGTTCACGGAGAGGCGCTGACATTCAAAGGTTGAGCGCGCACTGGGGGCCATGAACGAGAAACTCTCAACTTCCTCAAGGCACCGGCACCTGGGCGAGCAACTCCGCCACAATGTGCTCGGAGGTGATCCGATCCGCATCGGCCTCGAATGTTGTCAGCACCCTGTGGCGGAGGACGTCCGCCGCGACCGCCTTGACGTCCTCGGGTGTGACGTGCGGACGCCCGCGGAGGAACGCGAGCGCTTTGGAAGCCAGCGACAGGTTGATCGAGGCCCGGGGCGACGCGCCGAACCGGATGAACGGCGCCAGGCGCGGCGCCACTGGCGACGGATCTCGCGTGGCGAACACCAGCCGCACGATGTAGTCCGACACCTGATCGTCGACGAACACCTGATCGACCAGCGCGCGCATGGCCAGGATATCCTCGGGCCGCACCACGGTCGTCAGCGGCGGGCGCGGAGCCGTCCGGGCCATCAGGGCCATGATCTGCCGCTCCTCGGTTTCGGTCGGATACGTGACCACGACCTTCAGCATGAAGCGGTCCACCTGCGCTTCCGGCAGCGAGTACGTCCCCTCCTGCTCGATCGGATTCATCGTTGCCAACACCAGAAAGGGCGAGGGC
>CAYPUR010000001.1:0-3537 GCA_964413865.1 uncultured Verrucomicrobiota bacterium | reverse complement strand
GCGGGCAGCGTGTAGGTGTGCTCGCCGATCGTGACCTGGCGTTCCTGCATCGCTTCGAGCAGGGCGCTCTGCACCTTGGCCGGGGCGCGGTTGATTTCGTCCGCCAGGACCAGGTTTGCGAAGATCGGGCCCTTGCGCGTGTGGTAGCTGTTGTCGCGCGGGTTGAACACCAGGTTGCCGATGAGATCGCCCGGCAGGAGATCCGGCGTGAATTGGACCCGGGCGAACTTGAGGTGCAGGCATTGGCCCAGGGCATTGACGGTGGCGGTCTTGGCCAGGCCGGGCACGCCTTCGAGCAGGACGTGGCCGTTGGCGAGCAGGCCGACCAGGAGCCGCTCGATCAGCGTCTGCTGCCCCACAATCGAACGCGCCATCTCCGCGCGCAGCACCTCCAACTGCGGTTGATGCTGCCCAATGGCCGCTTCGAGCGGCTGCAAGTCAGTGTGCATCGCGCCTCGCCAGGAAATACTCCCCGCCCCGTTTCGTGGCGAACTCGATCGCCTGGGTGGCCAGCGGCCTGGTCTTCACCACGGCGCCGCGCGCCGACCCCGCGCGCACGGTGACCGGGACCGGACACCGGAGGCGGCACACAGCCCCGTCGAGCGATTCAATCCGCCCCGACTCGAATTGTCCGCCGCGCCACGCGAGATCGACCGCGAACCCGCCCCGGGCGCGCAATCCGCTGACATGCCCATCAGCCCAGGCGGACGGTTTGGCGGGCAGCAATTCGATCTCCCCGGCGTGGCTTTGGAGAAGCATCTCCGCGAGGCCGGCGGTGCCTCCGAAGTTGCCGTCAATCTGGAAGGGCGGATGCAGATCGAGCAGGTTGGGCGCCGTGCTTTGGCGCAGCAACGCCAGCAGATTCTCGTGCGCCTTGTCGGCGTCTCCCAGCCGCGCCCAGAAGTTCAGAATCCACGCCCGGCTCCAGCCGGTGTGGCCGCCGCCGTGCGCGAGCCGGCGTTCGAGCGTCTTCCGGGCCGCCTGGGCGAGTTCGGGCGTGCCGGTGCGGGTGATCTCTCTGCCCGGATGCAGGGCAAACAGGTGGGAGATGTGCCGATGCCCCGGCTCCGGCTCATCATAATCCTCGGACCATTCCATGATCTGGCCGTGGCGTCCGATCCGGGTGGGCGGCAGTTTGGCCAGGGTGGCGGCGAGCTGGCCGCGGAACTCGGTGTCGATCCTGAGGATTTCGGAAGCTCGGATGCAATTCGAGAAGAGATCCCGGATGATTTGCGAGTCCATCGACGGTCCCATGCACAGTCCGCCCTTCGTGCCGTTCGGGAGGCGGTAGGTGTTCTCCGGCGAGCTCGAGGGTCCGCTCACCAGCCGGCCTTTCGAATCCTCGACCAGGAAATCGAGGAAGAACTCGGCGGCTTCTCTCATGGGCGGGTAAGCCCGCTTCGCCAGGAACGTCCGGTCGCCCGTAAACGCGAAATGCTCCCACAGATGCTGGCAAAGCCACGCCGCGCCCATCGGCCACAATCCCCAGCCCGCGCCGTCCGCCGGCGTGGTGAACCCCCACACATCGGTCAAGTGATGCGCCACCCATCCGCGGGCGCCGTAATGCACCCGGGCCGTGCGGCGGCCCGACTCACGCAGCGACTCGATCAGCTCGAACAGCGGTTGGTGGCACTCGGAAAGGGCCGCGACCTCGGCGGGCCAGTAGTTCATCTGGAGGTTGATGTTGAGATGGTAGTCGCTGTTCCAAGGCGGGTTCATGCCCTCAGCCCAAAGACCCTGGAGATTCGCAGGCAGATCGCCCGGACGAGAGCTCGAAATCAACAGGTACCGTCCGAACTGAAAGTAGGTGGCCAGCAGATGCGGGTCGCTCCCGCCCTTTTTCAGCGCGGCCAGCCGCGCGCCGGTGGGCTGGACCGCGGCGTCCGACCCGCCCAGATCGAGGCTGACCCGGTTGAACAAAGCCTGGTAATCACGCACGTGCGCCGCCATCAGGGCGGCGTACGGCTTGCGGATCGCCGCCTCGACGTCTTCGGTGGCGACCTGCAGCGCGTCGCGCCCGCCAAAGTTCGTCGCCGCCCCCAGAACCAGGGTGACCGATGTCGCGTTCCGCACTTCGAGGCGGCGCGCCGGGGCGAACATCTGGCCGCCCTGGGCGTCCGCGTGAAGAACGGCGCAGTACTCGGTCCCCTGCCCGCCATCCACCTGTCCCTGCAACAGCACGCGATCGGGCGGACGCGTGCTGGTCCGGAAATCCTGCTCGCGATCCAGCGTCGCAAAGAACGTCAAACCGCCCGGCTTCGAGCACGTGAGGCGCAGCACAAGCACCTGATCGGGATGGCTCGCAAAGAGCTCGCGCGTGTGCCGGATCTCCCCAACCCGGTACTGGATGCGCACAACCGCCCTTTCGAGATCCAGCTCGCGCTGGTAGTCCTCGACCGCTTCGTGCCCCGGAAAATCGAGGCGCAGATCACCCAGCGACTGGTACGGTTTGACCCTCATGGGTCTGCCCATGAGATGATCCTGGGCCAGTTTGACAGCCTCGTCCGGCCGCCCGTCAAACAGGAGCCGCCGCACCTCGGGCAGGTGCTCGAGCGCCTCGGGGTTGGTGGTGTCGCGCGGGCCGCCCGACCAGAGCGTGTCCTCGTTGAGCTGAATGCGCTCACGCCCGGCCCCTCCGAACACCATCGCCCCCACACGCCCGTTGCCGATCGGAAATGCCTGCTTCTCCCAGTTGGTCGCCGGCTCGGCAAACCAGATCCTGAGCCCCCCAGGGGCGCCGGTGGCCGCCGACGGCGAAGATGCCGCCCCCAACGCCGCTCCGGGGATCCCCGGCAGCCCGGCGGCCAGCCCGAGCGCAAAAGCAAGCCCGCCGACAAATCGGATGCGAATCATGAAGGCAAGGGTTTCCCAGGCCCGCCCCAGCGTCAAGCTCGTGAGAACACCGCGGCGGGTCCTTCACTGTCCCTTGACGCTGCCGCAACGGCTGGCATGATCCGGTCCGGTTTTATGGCTGACACCAGGAGAGAAAAGCTGCGCCGCGATGAACGCCGCAGTTTGGACATCGAGATTGGGTTCCTCGAGGGACTCACACGACGCGATCCGTCCTATGACGACGCCTTGAGGCTCCTCGCGGACGATTACTCGCGCCGCGGGCGCTTCGAGGACGGGCTGCGCGTCGACGCGCAGTTGGCCCGCCTGCGGCCGGAAGATCCGCTGGTTCATTACAACCTCGCCTGCAGCTACGCCCTCACCAACCAGTTTGATGCCGCTTACGCGGCTCTCAACCTCGCCATCGACCGCGGGTATCGCGATTTCCGCTGGCTGGCTCGGGACCCCGACCTGGCCTCCTTCCGCAAGCACCCGCTCTACCGCAAGCTCCGGGCCCGAGTCAAAGCGCTGAGGATCGAGGTGCGGTGACGGCGGATTATGAATGTCACCGTCGGCAACCGCGCCCGCCACTACCGCACCGTCGATTTTGATGTTCGCCACAACACGGTGCGGTTGATCGAGCAACGGGTGTTGCCGCACCGGTTCAAAGTGGTCGCCACGCCCGACTATCGCGCGACAGCCGCAGCC